>JAAYCZ010000018.1 GCA_012729495.1 Syntrophomonadaceae bacterium
AATAACATTATCAATAAGGACATTCCGGAAGAACTTTTGCACCGTTCGTCCGTTAATGATACTCATGTCACCAGCAAATTAATCCGGGCTTCCTTTATCGGTGCTTCTGCCGGTGAACCTGTCATTTCAGGTTTAATTAAAAAATTTGATATCAAAGCCAATATTTTATATGGAAATATAGATCGGGTGAAAGATACCCCCTTTGGCAATTTAACCCTTGAACTGATCGGCGATCCGGCTTTAATGAATCAGGCTCTGGATTACCTGCGTGACAATGGACTGGAAATAGAGGTGTTGTAGTTTGTTTGATATAATCATCGGTTTTAACATTTCTTCTTACATCAGCGGCGTTTTGGCTGAAAATGCCTGGATGTTGGACAAGGTAGTCCTGGCCACCTGGGAAACAATTTACATGGTAGTGATATCAACTGCTTTCAGTTATATTTTAGGACTGCCCCTGGCGATCATTCTGGTCATCACTGACAATGGACATATAATGGAAAACCTAAAGCTGAACAGAATCCTGGGGGGCATTGTTAATGCCGCCCGTTCCATACCCTTTATCATATTCCTGATTTTGCTTATTCCTTTGACCCGGATCATCGTAGGCACTTTCATCGGCACCGTGGCTTCCATTGTTCCGCTTACCCTGGCGGCGGTGCCTTTCGTGGCCCGACTGGTGGAAGCATCCTTGAAGGAAATCGATTGGGGCTTGATTGAAGCGGCCCTGTCCATGGGTGCCAACACCTGGCAGATTATTCGCAAGGTATTGATACCGGAGGCTTTTCCTTCCATAATACTGGGGGTTGCCATTACGACCATCAATCTGGTCGGCTATTCCGCCATGGCAGGTATTGTCGGCGGCGGCGGACTGGGTACCCTGGCCTATTATTACGGCTTTCAGCGTTATCAAACCGGCATCATGTGGGTGACCGTAATCTTGCTGATTATTTTGGTTCAACTCGTACAGATGCTGGGAGATAAGCTTAGCAATAAAATTATTTATAAGAGGAGGTAAACAAGTGAAAAAGAAACTATTGGTACTGCTCACTGGTCTGATGCTGATGTCTCTGGTACTGGCAGGCTGCTCCAGCCAAAAGGATACTGAAACTCCCAAGGATGCCGAAACTGCCAAAACCAAAATCGTAGTAGGTGCTACTGCCAAACCCCATGCGCAAATCCTGGAATTTGTTAAACCCATGTTGGCCAAAGAAAACGTAGATCTCGAAATCAAAGAATTTACCGATTATGTGCAATTGAATCCGGCTCTGAAAGACAAACAAATCGATGCCAACTTCTTCCAGCATATCCCCTATCTGGAAGACTATAATAAAAACAACAAGGCCGATCTGGTCTGGACGGTTAAGGTACACAATGAACCGATGGGAGTCTATTCCAATAAAATAAGAAATATCAATGATGTTGCGGCCGGCGCCAAGGTTGGTATTCCCAATGACGCTACCAATGGTGGCCGTGCCCTGATGGTACTGGAAAAAGCCGGTTTGATTAAATTGACCGAAGGTATTGGTGTAAACGCCACTGACAAGGATATTATTGAAAATCCCAAGAAAATTGAAATAAAGATGATGGATGCGGCGATGCTGCCCAGATCACTGGCTGATCTTGACATTTGTGTAATCAACAGCAATTATGCCATTGATGCCGGACTCAATCCGGTCAAGGATTCCATATTTATGGAGCCTAAGGATTCACCTTTTGCCAATGTTCTGGTAGTTAGACCTGAAGATAAGGATAAAGATGCGATCAAGAAACTGGGGGCAGCCCTGCAGTCTCCGGAAGTGAAAAAATTCCTGGAAGATACTTATCAAGGTTCCTGTGTACCTGCTTTTTAATCACGATATAAATCTATTTCTGGAATCTTAATGACATTTTCTCTTGTTAGTTTATGTGTACCCGTCTTCTAACATAGGTATAAAATACGGTACTCGTTTTAATTTAACCAAGATAAATATTCAAATAAAAATAGTGGGAGCATTGTTTGCTTCCACTATTTTTATGGGAGAAGAATGACATGGTCTTTAAGCTATTTAAAATATTACTGAAGTTACCAAGTCATTTAATACGGATCGGAGTACATATAAATTAAAGGCTTTGCTTTGATGGAACTGCGTCTGCTGGTTTGTATAATCATGTGTATTAAAGACCATGTCTTTTATTAATGCTGGCTGTTTATAAGAAGCGGCGTGAACTTTGTCTGTTGCAGTATATTTTGCTGCCTGTTTTGCTGCGAATAATTGAAAATCCAAGCATGAATGTTTTTGTATATATTGCGTCGTTTGTTCTTTAACCAGCATTATTATTTATTTTATTATTTATTAAGATAGCCTATATCCGACAATTTTGCAAGCATTTTTTCATAATTTCGAGCATTTTTTTTAATTATTTGTGGGAATATATGCCACATCTCTTAAAGATTCCCCTGTCGGGGACTACACATATGACCTAACGGTCACGATTAAGGCCGCTTCGCTAGCGCTCGGAATGACAGTATTGCATGATTTTTTGAATTATGCAAAATCCTCAAATATAAAAGATCCGCTCCTTTAATGCTAAAATGCATAATCAGAGCGGATCTTTATGGTTATACGCAGGGAAGAATTATATATGCTTCAGCAAATCGACCATTTCGATGGCGGTTACAGCTGCATCCGCGCCTTTATTACCGGCTTTGGTACCGGCTCTTTCAATGGCCTGCTCGATCGTATCGGCAGTAATTATTCCATAAATGATGGGTTTGCCGGTATTGAGTCCCACCTGGGCTATGCCTTTGGTAACTTCAGCGGATACATACTCAAAGTGCGGGGTCGCGCCTCTTATAACCGCCCCCAGGCAAATTACGGCATCATAATCCCGGGCAGCCATCTTCTGCGCTGCCAGCGGCATTTCAAAAGCTCCCGGCACCCAGGCAATATCAATGTTATTTTGATCGACGCCATGTCTGATCAATGTATCCATACAGCCGGAAAGAAGTTTGTTGGTAATAAATTCGTTAAACCTTGATACAACAATGCCAAAACGTTGATTTTCCCCGATTAGTTTGCCTTCCAGTATTTTTGCCACTAAACTGATTCCTCCTTTTTTTAACCCGCTGACGGGAAAATATTGTTATCATCCAAAAATTATTACTTTATTTGTTGCTGGCCAGAAGATGCCCCATTTTATCGCGCTTGGTATGCATATAGCGGGCATTTTCAGGCTTGATCTCCATTTCAATCGGTACTCTTTCCACTACTTCGAGTCCGTAACCTTCCAATCCTTTAATCTTCTTGGGGTTATTGGTCATCAGTCTCATTTTGCGCACCCCCAGATCAACCAGGATTTGCGCACCGATGCCATAGTCACGCAGGTCTTCAGGAAAACCTAAATCCAAATTGGCCTGGACGGTATCGCGGCCATTATCCTGCAGCTTGTAGGCGCGTATTTTATTGACCAGACCGATACCGCGTCCTTCCTGACGCATGTAGAGCAGAATGCCTTTGCCTTCTTTCTCAATCATTTCCATGGCCACAGCCAGCTGCTCTCCACAATCACAGCGTTCGGATCCAAATACATCACCGGTAAGACATTCCGAATGAACCCTTACCAGGATGGGCTCATCGGGTTCCCATTCCCCTTTAACCAGAGCAATATGTCCCTGCTTATCGAGAATGGATTCATATGCCACGGCGGTAAAATTTCCGTAACGGGTCGGCAGATGCGCATCATCAACTCTTACGATCAGCTTTTCTTTGCGGCGGCGGTATTCAATTAAATCAGCGATGGTAGCAATTTTAAGCTCATGTTCGCGGGCAAATTCAATCAGCTCCGGTACTCGCGCCATGGTGCCGTCTTTACTCATGATCTCGCAGATAACTGCCGCCGGATAAAGTCCTGCCAATCGGGCCAGATCGACTGAACCCTCGGTATGTCCGGAACGGCGCAAAACGCCTCCCGTCCGGCAGCGCAACGGGAAAATATGCCCCGGCCTTCTGAAATCACTCGGTTTGCTGTCCGGATCAATCAAAGCTTTTATCGTGGCTGCTCTTTCATGGGCAGAAATGCCGGTACTGGTTGTACTATGGTCAACCGATACAGTGAAGGCGGTCTGATGATTATCAGTGTTTTCCAGCACCATAACCGGGATATCGAGCTGATCCAGACGCTCTCCGGTCATGGGCATGCAAATCAAGCCTTTGGCATAGCTGGCCATGAAATTGACCACTTCCGGGCTGCATTTTTCGGCGGCAATAATTACATCGCCCTCGTTTTCACGGTCCTCATCATCGACCAGGATGATCATTTTGCCTTCTTTAATGTCATTAAGGGCTTCTTCAATCGTATTAAACATGCTGCTTCCTCCTTAATTATATAAAACCATTTTCGGCCAGAAATCCCATACTCATACCCTTTTTAGGGTCGGGAGACTTAATCAGCAATCTTTCCACATAACGGCCAATTATATCGGTTTCCAGGTTGACCGAATCACCGGGTTGTTTGTGCCCCAGGGTTGTAACCGCTGCCGTATGCGGGATCAGGGATACGGTAAAACTGTCAGGAAACAGATCGACCACGGTAAGACTGATACCATCAATGGCAATGGACCCTTTTTTCACCACATAGGCAAGCAGTTCTGGTTCTGCTTTTATGCGCAGCAGGGTGGCAATGTCCATTTTTTTCTGTTCCGCTATTATCCCTACGCCATCAACATGCCCTTGCACCAAATGACCACCCATCCTGTCGCCCAGGCGCACGGCTCTTTCCAGATTGACCAGCTGTCCGCTGTGCATTTGACCGAGATTGGTTTTAGCCAAAGTTTCGGCCATGATATCGGCCGTAAAATGGTTACTGTTTAAAGATGTCACCGTTAGGCAGACTCCGTTAATTGCTATGCTGTCCCCTATTTTGGTGCCTTCCAAAACAGTTCTGGCCATTATATTGATGCGGGAGGAGTTGACGCCTCTTTCAATTCGGTTTATAGTGCCTGTTTCTTCAATAATTCCGGTAAAAATAATGCTCACCACCTTAAAGATAATACCCGGCTAAGTTTATTTCCTGAGGTACCCGGTAATGAGAAGATCACGGTCAAATCTTGTAATCTCCATGAAATCCAATTCCCTGGCATCTCTTATAAAATCAAATCCTTGGCCCTCAACCGGAGTTAAAGCATCTTTCCCGCCGATTATTTTGGGTGCTATGAACCAGTATACTTTATCAACCAGTCCTTGTTCCAAAAGAGCACCATTGATGTTTCCTCCTCCTTCCACCAGCAGACTGCATATCTTCATACTGCCCAGGATATCCAGTACTTCTTCCAGTGCCAGGAGGCCATTGACACTGTTTATGCGCCTTACCTCACAGCCCGCCTGCTCAAGACGATTTTGTCGGGCTTGATCAGCATCATGGGCACAAAATATAATGCTGCGCTGCTGGCTGCTGCTGGTGACAATCCGGCTGTACAGAGGTGTTTCCAGGTAACTGTCAATGATAATTCTGACCGGATCATTATAATCGCTGCCTGCAAGCCTTACATTAAGCATCGGATCGTCTTTTAAAACCGTTCCGATTCCAACCATGATGGCATCATGAATACCTCTTAAATGATGCACATATTCTCTGGACTCCTCGCTGGTTATCCAGCGGGAATCACCGCTGCTGCTGGCGATTTTCCCGTCCAGGGTCATGGCAGTTTTTATTGCTGTCAGTGGCCGGGAGGTCTTTATATATTTGAAGAAAGCTTCATTCAGTTTTTGCGCTTCCTTTTCCAAAACGCCTGATTCAACTTCAATTCCGGCCGCAAGGAGTTTCCGCAATCCGTTGCCGGCCACCAACGGATTAGGATCCAGGGTCGCAATCACCGCTTTTTTAATGCCGGCTTTAATTAGCGCATCGGCGCAGGGCGGTGTAGAGCCAAAATGACTGCACGGCTCCAAACTCACATAGATGGTGGCTCCGTTGGCCTTTTCCCCCGCCTGCCGCAGCGCATGGACTTCCGCGTGAGGTGTACCGGCCTTTTGGTGATAGCCTTCCCCGACGATCTCATCATCTTTCACAATGACCGCGCCAACGACCGGATTGGGACTGGTTTTTCCCAAGGCAACGGCGGCCAGACTCAGCGCTCTTTGCATATATTTTTGCTTATCATCATGCATTCAACATCATTCCCTGAAAAAATAATAACCCCGATGAAACTTCGGGGTTTTAATGCAAACTTAAGCTGACAAATAAGCGCATACAACGATACGCATCGTTTGCCAACCCTTCTTCTCCCATCCAGACTGTAACTGTCGGCTTCGGAATCTAACCGAATCCTGCCCTAAGGCTCGCGGGCTGTACCGCCGATAGGGAATTTCACCCTTCCCCGAAGAAAGTAATCGAAATATGTAGTTTTATTAACAGCCTTATAGTAGCATTGTTTTTATGTAAAGGTCAAGATGTGCCGTTAAATTATCTATATATGACCATGTTTAACCTAATTAAATTTTCAGTAATCGCCAAAATATTAATGTATGTATTGTCTTGATTAAATTTTTCAATCTATACCATTTATATCAGGCCAGCTCTTGTAATCCCTTGATCGCAAACTGCATATCGGCAGCCGTAAATATATATGATCCTGCTACCAGAACATCGGCACCGGCTGCTACTACTTCCTTGCCCCATTCCAGATTTATGCCTCCGTCTACCTGCAGCCAGGCCCGGGATTTACTGGTTATCAGCATATGTTTCAGGTTCCTGATCTTGTCCAAACTGGCCGGGATAAACTTCTGCCCGCCATATCCGGGATTAACGCTCATGATTAGTACCAGATCCACATCCGGCAATATGTATTCGACATTTGCCAGGGAAGTGGCCGGGTTTAAGGCTACTCCGGCCTTTAGACCGGCGTCCTTGATCATATGAATGACTCGATGCAGATGGGTGCAGGCCTCGGCATGCACGGTGATCAGATCAGCCCCGGCATCGATAAAGGCGGGGATTAAAAGCTCTGGTTTTTCAATCATTAAATGAACGTCAAACACTAATCCGCTTATACGCCGAAGATCCCGTACGACCGGTGGTCCAATGGTTAAATTGGGTACAAACTGCCCATCCATCACATCAACATGCAGCCAGTCGGCACCTGCTTTTTCAAGCTTTTTGCATTCTTCCCCCAGACAGGCAAAATCTGCAGAAAGAATCGACGGGGCAACCAAAACCACTAATAACACCTCTCATTTTCCATAACTTCTTCCAGCATGGTTAAATAATTATGATATCTGGAGGCCAGTATTTTATTATCCTCTACCGCTTTTTTGACCCCGCAGTTATTTTCTTTATAATGCAGACAATCGGCAAATTTGCAGTCCTCGGTATAATCGATAAAATCGGGAAATAATAAGGGAAGTTCTTCCCGGCGCATCCGCGGCAGATCCAATACACTGAAACCAGGAGTATCAACCAGCCAGCCGTTATTATCCAGGGGATAAAGTTCTACATGGCGGGTGGTATGGCGGCCACGTCCAATTTTGTTGCTTACTTCCTGGGTGGGGGCGGTATCCTGGGCGGTAAGCAGATTTAAAATGCTGGATTTGCCTACCCCGGAAGGTCCGGCTAAAACTGCTATTTCACCGCTGATGGCAGCCTTGAGCTGTTCCATACCTTGTTTGAAACGGGCGGATACGCTCAGTAACGGGAATTTTGCTGGGGGGTAATAGCTTTTAATATCGTTGACATACCGATTAGTCTGCAAGTCAGATTTGTTAAGCACAATAAGGGGCTGCAGATGACTATACTGGGCCAGCAACAAAAGCCTGTCCAACAAGCTCAGACTCGGCAGTGGACGGTCATAGGCCATTACAATCAAAACCATGCTTACGTTGGCCACCCGCGGCCGATACATTTCATTATCACGCGGCAACACCTGTTCCAGAATACCCTTGCCATCCTCCAGCGGGGTATACATTACCCGGTCGCCACTCAGTATTCTTGCTTTCAATTTGCCCCGGGTACGGCATTCGACAATCTGGGCCCGGCTGTTTTGAACATAGTAAAAACCGCTGTAATTTTTTAATACCAGGCCTTGGTCCTGAGCGTTGGTCATCTTTCCCTCCGCGTTCTAGTTCAGCTTGTATACTTTGACCGATTTGTCGTTGATAAATACTTCGGCCGTTCCAGTTCCGTAATAATTGATGCTGGTATAAATAATATCCCCGCCTTGATGCGATTGGTTATAAGATTGACGTTCACCATGCAGGTCGTTAACAATTATTTTTACATTCATGATATTATCGTCACTAGGAAGCTTGAACTGCAGAACTTTGGTTTTTACCTGCGGCCCGGGACCGGTACTGAGGACGACATTTACCGTGGTTCCTTCTTCAACCATCACCCCGGGTTCAGTGTCTTGTTTAGCGATTTGATCAGCCACATAGACAGTACTTTCTTCCCGTTTGATTTCTCCCAGCACCAATTTTTTATCTCCCAATACGGTGCGGGCCTTGTCAATGGTCAGGCCTTTAAGGTCAGGCATCGACACTCTATCCGGCTGTTTGCCCTGACTGACGACTACATTAATGCTGGTTCCCGCTTCTTGCTTGGTTCCTCTGTCTGGATCCTGTGAAATAACCATGCCTTCAGGTTTTTCCTCATCGTACGCCGGATCAATTTTGCCCATGTTCAGACCGACATTGCCCAGTTGGATGACCGCATCTTTTATGTCTATACCGGTAATATTGGGTACGGTTATTAATTCTGAGCCCTTGCTGATAACCACTTCTACCTTGCGGCCTTCTTTAACTTTCCTGTTTTTGCCCGGATCCTGCGATATTACTTCGTCTTTTTCAAATTCACTGCTGTATTCCCTGCCGATAACAGTCATTACCAATCCAACCTTGGTTAGTTCTGTATCCGCCTGTTTAAAATCCATGCCCTCAACGTTGGGCACGACCACTTCTTTGCCGAACAACCCCCCGCCGGACAGAAGCACTCCTGACAGCAAGCCTAATAACGCAATAGCTATTAAAGCTATCCCTACCGGGCTCAATTTTTTCTTCTTTTTCACGTCTTCATCCCCCTCAAACAATATTGGCGCGCCTGCCATTCGGTTTTCATTTCTGCGCTTATGTTTATATTCTTCCGGTATTTGCATATTAATACTCAGCAACGCATTGCGCATGTCCTGAGCACTGGCAAATCGCTGCCCGGGATTCTTCTGCATCGCTTTCATGATAATATTTTCCAGGGCGACCGGAACATCAGGATTTAACTTTCGTGGTGAGGGGACTTCATCATGAATGTGTTTCAAGGCAACCGTGATTGCACTGTCAGCATTGAAAGGGGCCCTTCCGGTCAGCATTTCATACAGTACGCAGCCAATGGAATAAATATCGCTGGTGCGGTTGACCGTTTCTCCTCGCGCCTGCTCGGGGGAAATATAATGAACCGAGCCAACGATATTATTGTTGCCGTAGGTTATGGTGGCATTGCTGATAGCACGGGCAATGCCGAAATCAGCTACTTTGACCATGCCATGATCGGTAATTAAAATATTATGCGGTTTTATATCCCGGTGGATGATCCCTTTTTCATGGGCATGATGTACTCCGTCACAGATCATAATGGCAATATCAACTGCACGTTCAACCGCCAGCGGCGCTTCATTGCTGATAATCTCCTTCAGCGTACGGCCTTCAACCAGTTCCATAACAATATAGTAAATATCGCCTTCCTGGCCAACATCGTAGATATTAACGATATTGGGATGATTGATCCGGGCTGCAGAAAGAGCTTCGGTCTTGAATTTCTCCACAAAACTTTTATCGCGGGAGAATTCTTCTTTTAATATTTTAACCGCAACAATCCTGTCCAGTATTCTGCAATGAGCCTTATATACTTTGGCCATACCACCTTCGCCGATAATTTCCAGCAATTCATAACGGCCTCCGAGAATAATGCTTTCCAAAATATAACCCCCCAAATCTACAAATGTATAAGAATCATGGTTATATTATCATATCCGCCCCGGGCCAGTGCCAGTTTAAGCAGTTGCTGGCTGGCCTCCTGCGGTTCATTTTTATCTTTAAGCAAATCCCTGATTTCCTGTGGTTTTACCAAATTGCTCAAACCGTCTGTACACAACAGGATCCAGTCATCGGGGATTAATTTTATCTGATGGATATCTATTTCAACACTTTTATCGACACCCAAAGCCCGGGTTAAAACATGATTGAAGGATTTATAGCGTTCATCATCCTTGTCAATCATTCCGTCTTTACGCATATGTTCGGCCAGAGTATGCTCACAAGTCGGCTTGATGATTTCATCAGCGCGAAAAATAAACAAACTGCTATCACCGACATGAGCGATCAGCAATTGTTCATCAAGCATGACCGCTGCGGTCACGGTGGTACCCATTTCATTCAGCTGTGCATCTGTTTGCCCGGTCTCCCAGATGATGCGATTGGCAGTCTGAACTGCTTTTCCCAATGCTGCCGGCAGATCTTGAATATCGTGGAAAACCAGTTCTTTATTTATGGTTTCAGTTGCCAGGCGGGAAGCAATATCACCGCCGTGATGGCCTCCCATCCCGTCGCAAACCAGAAACAGATTGCGGTCGGTATCGATTAAGTAACTATCTTCGTTTCTTTTGCGTACCAGACCAATATCAGTTATCCCAACTACCTTCATATTTCACCTCAATACACCTACATCTGGCGGTCCTTTTTGGCGGCCAATTGTCCGCAGGCCGCTTCGATATCCGTTCCCCGTTCTTCGCGTAAAGTAACGTTCAGGCCTCCCGCAGTCAACCACTGGTAAAACTGGTTTATACGGTTCGAGGCCGGTCTTTTGAAATTCAAACCGCTGACTTCATTATACGGTATTAGGTTGACATTCGCCAATATCGGTTTTAACAGCTTTATCATAGCTTCAGCATCTTTTTTGCGGGTATTGACCTCATCCAGCAAAACGTATTCAAAAGTCACGCGGCGGTTGCTTTTCTCCGCATATTCCCTGACGGCCGCCAGAAGTATTTCCAGGGGATACTTTTTATTTAAAGGTACCAGCTCATTTCTTAATTCATTATCACAGGCATGCAGGGAAATGGCCAGCGTCACCTGCAGATCTTCCTGCAGCAGTTTTTTAATCCCGGTAACCTCTCCGGCGGTGGAGATCGTAATATGTCTTTGTCCGATATTAATCCCTTTATGTTCATTCAGCATATAAACTGACTTGATCATCTCATCGTAATTGAGCAGCGGTTCGCCCATACCCATATAGACAACATTGGTAATCAGTTCTGTATCATTTCTTTTCAGTCTCTTGGCCAACTCCCGGCGTGAACTTAATACCTGACCAACAATTTCATAGGCCTGAAGATTGCGCTGAAATCCGCCCGCTCCGGTGGCGCAAAAAGCGCACCCGACCGGGCAACCCACCTGGCTGGAAATACATACCGTATATTGGGTATTTTTATCATGGGTCTGGGGAATGATTACGGTTTCAACTCGTTTTTTATCATTCATCTCCAGCAGAAACTTACGGGTACCGTCACGGGAAACTCTTTGCTTCAAAAATCGGGGCAGCGAAATTTGGGCCACCTCATCCAATTTATAGCGCAGATCGCGGGGAAGGTCGCTCATTTCATAAAAGGAAGCGGTCTGCTTCTGGTAAATCCATTTATATAACTGACGGGCGCGGAATTTGGGTTCAGAAATACTGGTGACGAAATCTTCCAGCTCTGATTGACTCATGCCCAGCAGTTCAATTTTATTCTGACCGTTCATTGCTCTCTGTACTCCTTCGCAGGTGTGCATAAAACATACCGTCACTTTCGTATTTACCCGGAATGATCGTAAGCCAGCCCCGATCCGCCATTTCCCTATCTTCCTCGTCCAGTGGGAAGGAACTGAGCAGATCCGGGAAGGGAGCTAAACTAAATTCAGGGTTATGATCAAGAAAGGAGGTTATTATATTTTCGTTTTCAACCGGATTTACAGTACAGGTTGAATAAACCAGAATACCGCCCGGCGCCGTCATTTTTCCCGCTTTAGTAAGCAAGGCCGACTGCAGTTGGGTTAATGCTTCGATTTCCTGAGGATTTTTGCGCCAGCGCGCATCAGCACGCCGATTCAATACTCCCAGTCCTGAACAGGGTGCGTCCAGAAATACCTTCGGCCATAACTTTTTCTCGTCCATTGTCAGGATATCATATTGTTCTGCATCAATAATATTGATGCCCAGACGCTGGCAGTTATTATGCAGCAGCGATATTTTATGCGGATACAATTCAACCGCTTTGACCCGACCCTGGTTTTTCATCTTTTCGGCAAAATGGGTCGCTTTTCCTCCGACACCGCTGCATAAATCCAAAATTTGTTCGCCCGCCTGGGGATTAATTATATCTGCAGCCAGCATGGCCGCTTCATTTTGGATGTAAAACAACCCTGCCTGATATGAATTCAGGGCGTTAATACTTGCCGGCATGGATTCAACTCTTATTGAATCAGGATGGGACGGGCCGGGTTTGATTACTACCCCTTCCCCCTGCAATTTCCGGCAAAGGTCTTCTCGATTGGTACGCAAAGTATTGACCCTGAGGGTCAAAAGGGGTTTTTGGTTCATATAAGCCAATATTTTTTCAGTTTGATCAGCGCCGTAACGCTCCAGCCAGAGCTTGACCAGCCATTCCGGCTGGGAATAAAAAACGGACAGATGCGCCAATGAGTTGAGCGGCGGATAGGAAAGCTTGTCTTTATTTCTGCTAATATTGCGCAGCACGGCATTGCAAACTCCCGCCATGGTTGGATTAACTTTTTTGCGGGCAATGGCGACGGCACTGCTGACGCCAGCATAATCAGGAATGCGCTCCATAAATAGAATCTGATAGGCAGCGATACGCAGAATGCTGCGCGCCCAAGGATTCATTTCAGCAATACTCTTTCTTAGAAACAGATTAAGCACCCAATCCAGGTGCTTAATCATTCTTATGCTGCCATTAACTATTTCGGTGACCAAGTTTTTATCACCTGATGACAGTTCAGAACTGCGCAATGCATTTTCCAGGCTCAGGTTGGCGTATGCTCCGTTTTCCATGATGTTATAGACAAGATTTACGGCCATTTCCCTGGCATCGGTAATATGTGATAGATTCTGATTCTGCATTTATTACTCCCTTGCTTTAATTATCTGATGAACCGGCAAATATGGCCAGATAATAAAGCAGATTGGCAATGGCTGAAAGCGCTGCTGCCACATAGGTCAGCGCTGCTGCTCCCAGTACTTTTTTTACCATCGGTACTTCTTGGTTGCTGATGAGCCCGATTTGGCTCAGCTGTAATACAGCGCGATTGGAAGCATTGAACTCAACCGGCAAGGTGACGAGATGAAACAACACCACCGCTGAAAACAGCAGGATACCCACCATGATCAGATCCGTACTGGCAAAGATCAGCCCAATTAGCAGAATAGGAAAAGATGCGGTGGATGCAAAATTGGTAACCGGAACAATCTTTTGTCTTATTTCCATCGGTTTATAACCTTGTTGATGCTGGATGGCATGACCCACTTCATGGGCGGCAACCCCTATGGCAGCGATGGAATCGTTATCGTAAACGGTTTCAGACAGTCTCAGCACATGGGCCGAGGGATCATAATGGTCAGTCAGACTGCCCCGGATGGCTTCAACATTTACATTATTGATTCCGTTGTTGCGCAGCAGATTATAAGCTACATCCCGACCGGTTATCCCTTTCATCGACCTGACTGATGAATATTTGTTAAAGGTCGATTTCACCTTGAATTGAGCATAAATAGAAAGTAGCAGGGCGGGAAGTATGAAAATCAAATATCCCATGGTTATCCTCCTTTACACATCATAATTAATGCCTGTTCAACTTTTTCAATATCAACACTGGTATTGCAGCAGGGCCCGTTAGGTCTGCAGTTTAATACACCGTAAACAGGCAGCGATCCGCTATCCTGAATACCCAGGGAAAGATCTCTTTCACAGGCGACGGCAATCACTCCTGCGGGCCGTTTTTCTTTAATTAGTTTACGGGCCAGCGTACCTCCGGTAGCAACCTTGATCATCGCGGAATATTTTTCACTTAGTTCAACCAAATCACTGATGCAGCATTTGCCACAATGCTTGCAATTATTGATATCCATGGTTATTTTATGTGGACATTCTGTATTCTGCAGACAATGCGGCAACAGAATCATAACCTGTTCGCCATTGAGAGCTATATGTTTTGATTTTACCAGATTATTATTGACTGCGATATACGAAGACCTGATTTTTTCGGCTTTTATCCCCAATACTTTTCCAATTACAAGGGTAAGCGGGAAAAGCAGTTCACTGGCCAGTTTGGCTATATTATCCAGGGAAGGTATTGTTTTGGAACGTATAATCATAATTACGATTGCCAAAATTCCCAAACCCAGTAATAAAAAAAAGCCGCCTAATATGACAGCAAGGATGGCAAGAATCACCTTGCTAAGCTGAGTATTCTGTCTGAACAGTAATCCGATCACGGGTATAAGTATTATCAGTGCTGCCAGACTGATAAGCAGCAGTCCAATATAAATACGTTTTTTGCTTTCCATGCTTACAGTCCCCAAACCAAACCTGTTTACAGAAGCTTAATTTCCCAGTACATCACCGATTTTAAGCTTGAAACCCTTCAAAAATTCGCTGCTGGCCATTCTCTTTTTGCCGGCTAGCTGTAAATCACTTATTTCCAGCATCCCCTCGGCGCATTGAACCACTATACCGGTTGGATTAATTGCTGTAATTTCACCCGGGGCGGTACTGATATTTTTATCTATTATCTGCGTAGAAAATATCTTGAAACGATGATCACCCAAGGAGGTATAGGCTGCCGGCCTGGGACTCAGGGCTCTGATCTGATTATATATGGTCAGCGCGGGCTGCTGCCATTTTATTCTTTCTTCTTCGCGACTGATCATATGGGCATAGGTTGCTTTGTGTGAATCCTGTTTGCGCCGTGGGTAAGATCCGCTTTTTATGACCGCCAGCGTATCAATCAGCAAATCCGCCCCGGCATTGGCCAGAACTTCAGCATAAATGCCGTAATCCATATCCGCACCGATTTTTACCGGCAACTGCATGATAATATCGCCCGTATCCAAACCTTGATCCATGGCCATGATAGTTACTCCACTTATCGTTTCCCCCGCCATGATTGCCCGTTGGATAGGGGCAGCACCGCGATAGCGCGGTAACAGGGATGCATGTACGTTTATACACCCAAGTCTCGGGAATTCCAATATTTCAGGCGGAATGATCTGCCCGTAGGATACGACCACTATCAAATCAGGATCCCAACTACGTACATAATCAATCGCCTGGTCATCTCTGATTCTTTCCGGCTGATATATTTCCAGCCCATGCTGTAAGGCAAACTCTTTTATCGGAGAAGGGATAAGCTTTTGTCCTCGCCCGCGGGGACGATCCGGCTGGGTTACTACGCCAATAATTTTAAGTTCCGCCGCCAGCATTTTTTGCAGCGACGGGATGGAAAATTCGGAAGTCCCCATAAAAACGATTTTCATTTGTATCCCCTCTTTCCGTGTCCGGTTATTTTTCTTTTCTGGTCTGAATTGCTTTGTCCGGGAAAAGAATTCCATCCAAATGGTCGATTTCGTGTTGAAATGCCCTGGCCAGTAAATCAGTTGCTTCCATTTCAATTTCTTCCCCGTTGCGGTTCAGTCCTTTTACTCTAACCTTTTGTGATCTTTTACACCAACCCACCAGATCAGGAACACTTAAACATCCTTCCCGGGCAGTTTGTTCACCCTCACGGTAAATAATTTGCGGATTAATCATTTCAATCAACTGATCTCCCGGATCAATGACAATGATTCGTTTGGATACACCGATCTGCGGAGCAGCCAAACCGAGTCCGTCAGCTGCATACAAAGTATCACGCATATTATCCAGAACCCTAAGGACCCCATCATTTATCTTTTCAACTTTTTGTGCTTTTTGCCTTAATACCGGATCAGGTACGGTAACAATCTTGTATACTGCCAATTTATTGTCCTCCTTAAATGGTCGCCATAGGATTAAGATCCAACTCTAATTTTATGCCGGCGGGATGATTTCTAGTATTTATTTTAGCAGCAATGCTGCGCAGCAACAAATTACTGTAGCATTTAATCATTATTTGATAGCGGTAACGGGTCTTTATTTTACTGATGGGGCAGGGTGCGGGACCCAGAATCATTATATTGTCTTCTCTGGCATCAAGTATTTCCTCAATATATTTTGCCAGTTCGCAGGAATATTTGCGGCAAGTTGTTTCTGCTTCGCCGCTGATTACAATTCTAAGGATATCAGTAAAGGGAGGATACTCCAATAGTTTGCGTATATTAATTTCATCATTATAGAAACTTAGGTAATCATAACTGACAACTTTTTGAAATAACGGTTCCTGCGAGTTATAGGTCTGAATGACAACCTCACCGGGAATGTCAGCCCGTCCGGCCCGGCCTGCCACCTGCACCAGCAATTGAAAGCAGCGTTCCCGGGCTCTAAAATCTGGTAAATTTAGCATACTGTCAGCATCCACAACCCCGACCAGGGATACCAGCGGAAAATCCAAACCCTTGGCAACCATCTGGGTACCGATTAAAATATCAATCCGCCGTTCTTTCATAGCTTCCAAAATCGCTTTTTGTGCCCCTTGGGGACGACTGCTGTCCCAATCAAGCCTGGCAATGCGGGCGGAGGGAAACAACTGCCGGATTTCTTCCTCTACTTTCTGAGTTCCGGCCCCAACCAACTGCAAATGCCGGCTGCCACATATCTTACAGACGGATGATTGGGGGCTGTGCCGATTGCAATAATGACAAACGTTTTTGTTCAGATCACGATGAAAAGTCATGCCGACGGAACAATCAGGACATGTTGCAATCGTACCACATTCGCGGCAAATCGTCATAGGTGAATGGCCGCGCCGGTTGATGAACAGTATACTCTGCTGCCCCATCAACAAAGCATGCTGCAATCGGTTACGTAAATAATCAGAAATCAATCCCGGGTTGCCGCTCTTAAATGAGTTGCGCATATCCTCAATTATTACCTCAGGTACGGCGGCACCGGCAGTTCTCTGCGACAAGCGGAGTAATTTCGTTGCCCCGGCAGTAACCTGATAATATGTCTCCAGGGCCGGAGTGGCACTGCCCATCAGGAAAACAGCCGAGGCTAAACGGGCGCGTTGCCGGGCTATATCCCGCGCATGATAACGTGGGGTTTCTTCCTGTTTATAACTGTTCTCATGTTCTTCATCCATAATAACCAGGCCAAGCGCGGGCAGCGGTGCAAAAACAGCCGAGCGCGGGCCCAGTACCAGTTTGGCTTCACCGCGTTTGATCCGCTGCCATTCCGCATGGCGCTGCGCAACGGTCATGGCACTATGCAATATGGCAATATCAGGTATACGTCGGGAAAATATCTCCACCAGCTGTCGGGTCAAAGCAATTTCCGGTACCAGTACGATAACCGAACGGCCGCCAGCAATGGCAGCCTGGGCTGCCTTTATATATACCTCGGTCTTGCCGCTGCCGGTAATCCCGAACAGCAGGTATTCAGAATATTTTCGAGTATTCAAGCCGGCAATGATCTCGCTGATGGCCTGCTTTTGTTCTTCATTAATCTCAAATTCGGGAGTTATTATCTCCGGTTTAATTCTGGCAATACTTATCAGTTCTTTCTTTATTAAAGCGGAAGTAATATGGCGGGCAACTATTTTATCAAATTCAGCACAGCTCATCTCCGGCTGGGCAATCAGCAAATCCAGCGCCGCGGCTTGACGCGGGGCTTTTTTTCGGATGGTGGGCATTTCCTTTTCCAAATTTGCGTGATTGAGAGCATAGATCCTGTCAATTTTGACCGTACGGGATGATCCGTACATCCCGGTCAGGCTTACAAGACCCTGGTTTATCAGTTCACCCAGCTGCTTTTTGCTTATATATTTGCGGGCTTCGGCCAGGCTTAATTCATTTTTAGTCCACAGCCGCTCAAAAAATTCCTGCATTAAATCATCTGCCGGGTTATAAAGCTCATGATATTCTTCCCTGCTGACCGCGGCATTTATCCGCAATGAGGCTTTACGCTGCAGTTGGCGGGGAATGATCATCGATAAAATCAGGGCCAGCGGAGCCGAATAATAATCTGCCATCCATTGTGCCAGTGCAAGCAACTGGTAGTCAAAAACTGCCTCCTGATCCAAGACCTTTAGAATCGGCTTAAGTTCAGGATCAGCTTCAATTTCCAATGATTCGATAATAAATGCTTCGGTTTTCCGGCCGCGGAAATCAACCAGCACTCTTTTGCCAAAGCATGCTTCACCGGCTAGTTCTTCCGGCACCAAATAGGTAAAACTGTTATTTAATTGTGGCGTGCTCAGATTTACAATTACACTGACCGCTTGCATAAATAACTCCCCTGTTGTGCCTGTCTAAAAACAAAAAGCTGGTTTTGCCCGCCTCAGAGCGTCAAAAAAGGTGAATTGCTTACGTTATGCAAAAAGCTGTTCAGTCAGCGTATTTGTTTCAGGGACATCCCCCTTAAGGGTGTGTCCCCAAACCTTAAGACGCTTCAATCACGTACTTTTTACAAGCCTTGCTCTTCGCCTTTTTTTCTTACTCTATTGATTTTGGCCATGGTTAACAGTCATAAGGCGGGATCGCCCGCCTTTGATAGATTGAAGAAATTTTATAAGCCGGCTGATTTTCTGATGGCGTCGGCCTTGTCGGTTCTCTCCCAGGTAAATTCACTTTCGTTACGGCCAAAATGACCATAAGCGGCTGTTTTTTGGTAGATGGGGCGTCTTAAATCAAGATCTCTGATAATGGCTGCCGGGCGCAGATCAAAATATTCTCTGATCAGGGCAACGATTTTCTCATTGGGTATTTTATTGGTACCAAATGTTTCCACGGCAATTGAAACCGGATGAGCAACCCCAATGGCGTAAGCCAACTGAATTTCGAGCCGATCTGCAACGCCTGCGGCGACCATGTTTTTGGCAACATACCTGGCCGCATAGGCAGCCGAGCGGTCAACCTTGGTTGGATCTTTGCCGGAAAAGGCTCCGCCTCCGTGGCGCGCCATACCGCCATATGTATCAACGATTATTTTTCTGCCGGTCAGTCCGCAGTCTCCCTGCGGCCCGCCAATGACGAAACGACCGGTGGGATTGATAAAATATTTGGTTTCTTCATCAAGCATGGCGGCCGGAACTACTTTTTTTATTACCTGTGTAATAATGTCATCTTCGATCGTAGCCAGATTGACTTCGGGATGGTGCTGAGTGGAGACAACTACGGTGTCAACCCGTACCGGTTGACCGTCTTCATACTCAACGGTCACCTGGGTTTTGCCATCCGGGCGCAGATAGGGAATAATTCCTTCTTTTCTGACCGCGGTCAATCGTTGGGCCATTTGACTGGCCAGCAGGATCGGCAGGGGCATAAACTCAGCAGTTTCATTGGTGGCATAACCAAACATCATACCCTGATCGCCGGCGCCGGTAGCGGCAATTTCTGAATCATTCATTTCACCGCGTTTAGCCTCCAGGGCATTATTAACGCCCATGGCAATGTCGCCGGATTGTTCATCCAGAGAAGTTAAAACGGCACAGGTTTCACTGTCAAAACCATACTTGGCCCGGGTATAGCCTATTTCCTTGATCGTATTTCTAACCAGCCGGGGAATATCAACGTAGCATTCCGTCGTTATTTCACCCGAAACCAGCACCAGACCGGTGGTAACAATCGTTTCTGCGGCCACCCGAGCAAATGGATCCTGCGCCAGGATCGAATCCAAAACGGCATCGGAAATTTGATCCGCCATTTTGTCCGGATGTCCCTCCGTTACTGATTCAGATGTAAATAATTTTTTGCTCAATTCCTTCTCCTCTTTCCTGCTGACATTTTATGCTTGTAACAAATTAACCACGCGGTCAAGAATTGCAACCGCAACTTCTTCTTTCATCATTTTGGGCAAAGACACGACTTCCCCGTTACGTGAAATAAAAGTCACGACATTGGTATCCGTTGCAAATCCTGCTCCTTCCATGGTTACATCATTGGCCACGATAAAGTCAAGATTTTTCGATTTTAGTTTTTTGCGGGCATTTTCCAGAAGGTTTTCAGTTTCGGCTGCAAATCCAACCATAATCTGACTTCCCTGCTTGCGCTTGCCCATTTCCTTAAGTATATCAGTAGTTCCCACTAATTCAAGCATTACCGACTGGGGACCGTCATCGGTTTTCTTAATCTTTTGTTCAGCGATCGCGGCCAGCCGAAAATCTCCGACCGCCGCCGCCCCAATTATTATATCGCTTATTGGCTGGTATTTTAACATCGTGTCGCACATTTCCTGGGAACTCCACACTTCAATAAGTTTTACATTGGCGGGTGCTTCCAGGTGAGTTTTACCGCTGACCAGAATCACTTCGGCACCCCGTGCACATGCTTCACGGGCAATGGCATAACCCATTCTGCCGGTTCCGCGGTTGCCGATAAAACGCACCGGATCAATATCCTCGCAGGTGGAGCCGGCATTAACCAGTACCCTCTTCCCGGCCATATCGTTTTTGGGATAGAGCAGGGACATTATTCTATCATAAATAACATCAACTGCAGGCAAACGGCCTTTACCCACAACGCCGCAGGCTAGCATGCCGCTGTCCGGATCCTGGATATGATAACCGTATGACTGCA
This sequence comes from Syntrophomonadaceae bacterium, assembly GCA_012729495.1. Lineage (GTDB taxonomy): Bacteria > Bacillota > Syntrophomonadia > Syntrophomonadales > Syntrophomonadaceae > Syntrophomonas_B. The sequence continues at coordinate 20,728 of JAAYCZ010000018.1, forward strand.
GCTTCTTAATATTATCCTGAACGATGGGATTCTTAAACATGTCGGAATTCATGGCCGGGGCCACCAATACCGGAGCAGTATTGGCCACTGCCACTGTGGACAGCAGATCATCGGCAATTCCATGCGCCATTTTGGCAATGAAATTGGCAGTAGCCGGGGCGATAACCAGCAGGTCAAGCTGTTCGGCAATCCCAATATGCTGAACTTTATATTCAAGTGATTCTGACCATAAGTCAGTCACCACTTCCCGGCCCGATAAAGTCTTAAACGTCAGCGGAGTGATAAAACGGGTTGCCCCTTCGGTCATCATTACGATTACATCGATGCCGTTGTTTTTTAATTTGCTGACCAGATCCGCAATTTTATATGATGCAATACCGCCGGTAATACCTATACCAACAGTTTTAGCCATAGCTATGCCTCCTTGTCAGAAGAAGATTACTTGTAAACAATCGTTATTTTGGATGACAATATCTCTTCCAAAGCTTCGGTAACCATGCTGGAGAGGCGATAATTCTCATCGTTTTTTTTATCTTCGGATAATTTCCTGGCCTCTTTGGCAACTGCTACAACCACCGCATATTTGCTCTGGCTGATATCCATAAGTTCTTTGGTTGACGGTGTAATCAACTCCCAATCACCCCTTCATTATTTTTCCTGATTCTGCAGCGCTCGGCCACAATGATGGAGTATACTTTAACAACTGCCTCCTGCAAATCATCATTAGTTACCAAATAATCATAATAGCGGCTGTGTTCCATTTCTTCCCGGCAGGCGGCCATGCGTCTTTTAATGCTTTCCTCGGAATCTGTACCCCGTTTGCATATTCGCTGCGCCAGTTCTTCAATGCTGGGCGGTTCAATGAAAATAAACACACCCTGCGGCATTTTTTCTTTGACCTGCATAGCTCCCTGTATATCGATTTCCAGTAGGACATCAGAACCATCGGCAAGTTTATTGCTTACAAAACTTTGCGGGGTTCCGTACATATTATTATATACTTGCGCCCATTCAAGGAATTCACCCTGTTCAAGCATGGCTTGAAATTTTTCCGTATCGATAAAATAATAATCCTGTCCGTCAGTTTCTCCCACACGGGGTGGTCGGGTGGTCGCTGATACAGACACTTTAATATCAGTCAATCGTTTGAGCACAGCATCTTTTACTGTACCCTTACCGACGCCTGAAGGGCCGGAAATGACAAATAAAATACCAGTTCTATTCATACTGCTGCACTTTCTTTAAATATCCTCGTTGGAATTATCTTTTGCTCCCAGACGATTGGCAACGGTTTCCGGCTGAACCGCGGATAGAATCACATGACTGCTGTCCGTAATAATTACCGCCCTGGTTCTGCGTCCGTAGGTGGCATCGATCAGAACACCCTTTTCGCGCGCTTCCTGGATTATTCTTTTAATGGGAGCTGACTCAGGACTGACGATGGCAATGATGCGATTAGCGGTGACAATGTTCCCGAAACCGATATTAACCAGTTTAATTTCCATAAAACCCCGGTTGGCCCGGATCCACCTCCTGCTTTATTCAATATTTTGAATTTGTTCTCTGATTTTTTCCAGTTCAGCTTTTACTCTGATTACGATTTGGCCAATTTCAATATCATTGGCTTTGGAAGCAACTGTATTTATTTCTCTGAACATTTCCTGAACCAGAAAATCGCTTTTGCGGCCGATTGCTTCTTCGCTGTTCATCAGTGTTTCATTTAACTGCTGGATGTGACTTTGTAAACGTACGATTTCCTCAGTTATACTTACACGGTCTGCAAATATGGCCACTTCCTGCAAAATCCTGTTTTCGTCCACAGTATCCTGCGGTATCATTTCTTTTATTTTGGTACGCAGTTTTTCTTCATATTCCTGTTCCAGAAGCGGTGCTCTTTTTTCCAGTGTGCTGACTTCATTTAAAATAAAATCAGTTCTGGCCAGCAGATCGGTCAGTAAATTTCGGCCTTCCCGAATCCGCATATCCATCAATCCGTCAATGGCCTCGGCCAGCGATTTCTGTAAAGTCTGCCAGGTTATTTCCAGATCTTCTTCAGCCTCTTCCAGACTAAATACATCCGGTAAACGAAATATGTCAATCAGGCTGAAATTGGCATGCATATCCAGATTTTTTGCCAAATCCTTCAGTGAATTATAATAAGCCATCGCCAATTCTTTGTCAACCTTGATATTTCTCGTGCTTTCTCCTGTTTTCTCAATATTAATACTTAATTCAATGCGGCCGCGTTGAATGTGTTTTTTCATCTCTTCCTTGACCTTGTCCTCTAAAAGGCCATAACGGCGCGGCATTCTGATATGAGGGTCAAAATAACGATGATTGACCCCTTTCATTTCACAACTGATGGCATAGCCGTTTTCATTGAGCTGACTGCGGCCAAATCCAGTCATACTTTTAATCATTAAAATTCAACCTTTCCCAATACTTTATACATCCGCGCAAACGCTTCCTGCATTCTTTCCCGGGAAACGGTGAGAGCTATACGGAAATATCCTTCCCCATGTTCTCCGTAACCATTACCCGGAGTAATGATAACACCTGCTTTTTCCAGAATCAATTCGGCAAATGAGGCAGAATTATAGCCGCGCGGAACCGGCGCCCAGAGATAGAAGGTAGCCTGGGGGGCTTTGATATCCCAACCCATTTTACGAAGGCCGGCCATAGCTACATCGCGGCGCTCCTGATATATTTTACAGTTTTCTTTTATGGTATCCTGGGGTCCTTTTAAAGCTTCGATGCCAGCATATTGAATAGCCTGGAAAACACCTGAATCTACATTTGATTTGAATCGCCCCAGCGCTTCGATGGCATCCCGGTTACCGGCTGCCCAGCCAATGCGCCAGCCAGTCATATTATATGTTTTGGACAGGGAATGAAATTCGATGGCCACATCTTTGGCCCCTGGAGCCTGCAAAAAACTGGGCAGCACAATGCCGTCAAAGGCCATCTCTGAATAAGGCGCGTCATGGCAGACAAGAATATCGTATTGGCGGGCAAATTCCACTACTTTGACAAAAAAGTCGAGGCCGGCGATGGCGCCGGTAGGATTGTTGGGATAATTTAAAAACATAAGCTTGGCCTGGCGGGCTATGTCCGAGGGAATGTCTTCCAGTACCGGTAAAAATCCATTTTCGGCTTTAAGCGGCATCATATATGACTGTCCCCCGGCCAGCAGGGCTCCAATTCCGTAGACAGGATAGCCCGGATCCGGCACCAGGCTGATATCACCTTTATCCAGATAAGTAAAGGAAATATGAGCTATACCCTCCTTGGAGCCCAACAAAGTGACTACTTCGGTTTTAGGATCCAGCTGTATCTGAAAACGCCGGTTGTACCAATCAGCAACCGCCGCTCTGAACTCCAGCAAACCAACGGAACTGGGATACTGGTGATTGGCACCGTCATAAATAGCGGTTGCCATCCGGTCAATGATATGTTTCGGGGTCGGTCGGTCGGGGTCACCAATGCCCAGATTAATGATATCGATTCCTTTTTCTCTGGCCTCGGCCGTTTTTTGTTCGATGCGGGCAAATAAATACGGGGGTAAATTTTGCATGGCATGATTCACGTTCACGGTATCCCTCCAATAATAATGTTATATTGACTCTGTAGCTCAAATAAGTTCAATCTTACCACTGAAAACATATTCAGCCGGTCCGGTCATATAGACATGCCGGTCCTTTTCGTTCCATTCAATCAACAGGTCGCCGCCCGGCAAATGAATCGTGGCCTGACGGTCACTCAAATCATTCAGTACCGCTGCTGCCAGCACGGCACAGGCACCGGTTCCACAAGCCAGGGTAAGGCCGGCACCTCTTTCCCAAACCCTCATAATCATTTCATCCCGGGCCAATACCTGCACAAATTCCACATTGGTTTTAGCCGGAAACAGGGGATCAGTTTCGATAACACTCCCCCAGGCAGCGATTGGTACCTGATTGATATCATCAACAAATATTATACAATGAGGATTGCCCATGGAAACGGCCGTAATTTCAAATTCACCCTGACTCGTTGGCAATAAAGCCTTGACCGGTGAACCGTCCCCCTGCATGGGAATCAGGGATCGCTCCAGCACAGGCTGTCCCATATCCACGCGCACGTTTACTGCCTTGCCGGCCACAGTTTGGAGCTGGGGATAACGGGCTCCGGCCAGGGTTCTGATGGAAATATTTTCATTATTAACCCAGCCTTTATCAAACCCATAGCGGGCTACACAACGGATGGCATTGCCGCACATTTCCGGCTCGCTGCCGTCAGGATTGAATATGCGCATAAAAATATCCATCGCCTCATCCGGTCCGATTGCCACCAGTCCGTCAGCCCCAATGCCAAAATGGCGGTCACATAATAACGATGCATATTTCTGCAGGTAATCAGCTTCATTCCAGGAACCGGTTTCGACGATGATAAAATCATTCCCCAGGCCTTGCATTTTAACGAAATCCATCTTTTACCTCCCTATTTATCAGGAATGTCTGGATATTGCGTATTCTTTTCAACAGCTATTCCATTTTAACATATCTGATATTGGAAACAAAAACCCTTTGCCAGGTATACAAAAGCAAACGAGCGATTACTCTTATGCCGGATAAACTAAGAATTAACAACCATTGCCAGCCCAGCAGGGGAACGGTTTTAAAAACAGACTGTAAAAAGGGCAGATAAATTACGCTCAATTGCATCATGACGGAAAAACATACAGCGAAAATTAAAAATTTATTTTTAAAAAACCCCAATTCAAACGGGGAATAATTTTCCGAACGACATTCAAATACATAAAACAACTGAGCCATGACCAGGGTAGTGAAGGCCATGGTGCGGGCCAGATCAAGGCCATTTTGGCCCTGGGAAACGCTCCAGCCGTAGGCAATCATAAATATAGCAATAGTGATCACCGCAATATAAATGCCGCGGCTGAAAATCGTCAAAGCCAGTTTATGAGCAAATATGCTTTCATTTTTAGGGCGGGGCCGACGTTTCATAATCCCGGGTTCAGGAGGTTCCACCCCCAATGCCATCGCCGGCAGGCCGTCTGTGACCAGATTGACCCATAGTATTTGGATGGGCAGCAGGGGCAGCGGCAAAGCCATGATCGAAGCCAGCAGCATGACCATAACTTCACCGATATTGCAGCCCAGCAGATAACGGATAAACTTTCTGATATTGTCATAGATGGCCCGGCCTTCATAAACCGCTTGTACGATGGTGGAAAAATCATCATCCATCAATACCATCGATGATGCTTCCCGGCTTACTTCCGTTCCGCTGATGCCCATGGCAATACCTATATCTGCCGCTTTTATGGCCGGAGCATCATTGATCCCGTCGCCGGTCATGGCCACCACCTGGCCATGAGATTTCAGCACTTGCACAATCCGATTTTTATGTTGCGGTGAAACTCTGGCCAGCACCCGCTCTTTAATAACTCTTTGATATAGTTTTTCATCATCGAGATGGTCAATTTCGTGACCGCTAATAACCTCTCTGCCCTTAACCATTCCAATTTCCCTGGCGATGGCGCTGGCGGTCAGGGGGTGATCACCGGTAATCATCACCGGAATAATCCCGGCACTGATGCATTGTCTGATCGAGCGTGGGGTTGCCTGACGCGGCGGATCTATCATTCCGCAAATACCGGCCAGAATCAGACCTGATTCCAGTTCCTTATCACTCATGTTTTCCCATTTACCGCTCGGCAGCGGTTTATACGCAAAACCAAGTACCCGCATCGCTTCATCTGCCCATTGGGCCTGTAACTTCAGGAAATACTTCTGCTCATTATGGCTGAGCATTAATATTCCTTCGGGTTTGATCAAACGGTCACAGGCAGGCAGGATAACTTCCAAAGCACCTTTTACCAGTGCCAGATACTCTCCGTTTTCTTCAATAATGGTGGTCATGCATTTGCGGTTGGAATCGAATGGTATTTCCCGCAGAATCTTTTGGCGTATATGCAGGCCGGCCTTAGCGGCCATCACCAGCAATGCTCCTTCGGTGGGATCACCTTCAACTTCGTAACCATTCTGTGACGGTTTTAATTGGGCCTGATTGCAATTGAGGGCCACATTGAGGATCATACGGCTATTTACTGACTGCAGCGGATTAATAGATTTTCCCAGACTGGTAAATCCACCTTCGATCTGATAGCCGTCACCGCCTAACTCCGCTATAGTATTGGAGGTGGCTATTTTTCGGACCGTCATTTGATTGCGGGTAAGAGTTCCGGTTTTATCCGAACAAATAACTGTCGTACAACCAAGCGTTTCCACGGCCGGCAGTTTTCTAATGATGGCGTTGCGTTTGGCCATTCTCTGTACACCCAGTCCCAGCACAACTGTAACGATCGCCGGCAGTCCTTCCGGTATGGCAGCCACCGCCAGACTTATCCCGGCCATAAACATAGTCAGCAGCTTTTCCCCGCGTAAAATACCAAGTATGGAAACCAGGGCACAGACGGCGATACAGATTATAATCAGGATCTTGCCCAGATGATCCAGTCTTATCTGCAAGGGCGTCATAGATTTATCATTTTCTTTCATCATAGCGGCAATTTCACCCATAACCGTATCCATACCAGTGCCGACTACCAGGGCACGGCCTCTGCCGCGGGTTACAGAGGTTCCCATAAAGCACAGGTTGCTTCGTTCCGCCAATACCGTTTCCGGCGGACATATTCCGCCGGCATCTTTGCTAACCGGCACGGATTCTCCGGTCAGGGCAGATTCATCAATTTCCAGACTGCTGCTATAGACCAGACGCAAATCAGCCGGAACTTTATCACCGGCTTCAATTAATACCAGATCGCCCGGCACTACATCTACAGCCGCAATTTTTATGCGCTCACCGCCGCGTATTACCATTGCCGTCGGGGAAGCTAACTTTTTTATCGCTTCCAGGGATTTTTCCGCCCGATATTCCTGGATAAAACCTAAAACCGCATTAATAACGACAATTGCCATTATCGTTATAGCATCTCCCATTGCCCCTACCAAGCCTGAAATCAATGTTGCTACCAGCAGAACCAGCACCATGGTGTCAGTAAATTGATTCAACAAAATCAGGGCCGGGTGAATTTGAGATGCAGAAATGAATGTATTATTGAATGTTTCCTTCCTTTTTAATGCTTCTTCGCCTGTCAGTCCCTGTTCTGTATCACTTTTGAGCAGTTTAGCGGTTGCATCAATCGGCAGATTCCACCAGACATTTTTTGTCATTAAATAGTCTCCCCCAAATTACTTATTGACAAATGCTTATTCACGGGACAGCTATAAAATGACATTAGACAGGCTATAGATTGGTCTTTTAAGCCAAAAACAACCGACACAAAAAACCGCGGTAATTACCGCGGTCGCCAGATAACTTTAAATATATTGATGCTTTACAGTAATGATTTTATTTTTATGGCAGATTCTTCCGTAAATTTGGTCTCATCAACACAGATTATATAATGGCTGCCATTATAATGAAAATTAGTGTTTACCTCCGCCAGATCAAAAACCCCGCAAGATTTCAGGACATATTCGCCTACTCTGGTACCAAACAGAATTACATAATCAGGACGCAGGATTTCTATTTCTTCCATAAGATAAGGCAGGCAATTCATCAGCACATCAACCGAAGGCTTAATCGGTATGCCTTCGCATTTTTGATTAGTCAGTAAACAGTTGTATTCTTTGTCAATTAATTTGTTGGACATAAAACAATTGGTATTTTCCTTAACCGCACAAGCTTTGGGCTGACACCTGTCCATAAATGTGTAATAAATTTTTTCGGTATTTAAATGCTTTATTAACATACTTCTGAGTTCAAGTACGGCTTCACGGTTCTTGGTAAATTTATTGTCACATTCAAACACCATCAGCAACTGCGGTTGCAGATCACCTTTGCCCAGCGACGGGCGCCTTATACATTGGGTCAGCTCCTGACAGCGGTTGCATTTTACGATTCTGTCTTCCATGTCGATAATTCGTTTGATATTTTGTTCCCGAGTACCCTTTTTCATAATATATCCCCCGTATAAGCAGCCAATTTACCCTAGAATTTTTCTAAATATTCCCGGGTATGTTGATTGATACCCCAGGTTGAATCAGCTATCTTGCTGCAAATATAAGCGCGTATATTATCATCCATTGCAGGATCTTCTTTGTCTATCAGCAGGAAAAAGCAGCGTAAAATATCAACCATATTAAGAAACAAACGTTCAGTAGGCGTTTTTTTCAGCAGATTATCTTTTTTGCCATAGAAATAAACCATCCTTTTGATTACCCAGGCAATTTCCGCATTGTTCCATAAACGCTTAGACAGAATTTCGGATAATAATTGCTCCGGGCCAATGGCATTTTCTCTTATCTCCAGTTCCTGCCAATCTTGCTTTCCCAATACCGTGGAAGGTATCCCGAACATTTCCTGTTCCATATTGTTCCCCTTATGATTTATATAGAGATCAGCGAATAATTCTTCTGGCTCCGACATATGATCTCGCATAATATGATGAACTCATGGCAGTATATATAACTCCGCCGCTGCGGGGTGAACTCGAATGAATCATCTGGCCGTTGCCGGCATAAATGCCGACGTGATCAATACTGCCGCTGGCAGCATAAAAAAGCAGATCGCCTGGCTGCAGGTCGCTTTGGTCAACGGCTGTACCGACTGAATACTGCCCGGCAGCCGTTCGGGGCAGACTGATACCGGCGCGGGCAAATATGTAACTGGTAAAACCGGAACAATCAAAACCACCGGGGCCGGAACCGCCATATTTATATGGTGTGCCTAAATACTGCGCCGCATCTTCCACCAGTCTTGTCCCACTTACATTGTCACCGGATCTTGACACGGTTGTATTGGCGGCGGCAGAAGCTTCAATTTTAAGCGTTTGACCAATTTTCAGATTATCAGAAGACAATCCGTTGCTGGTCTTTATGTTATTAATACTGGTTCCGAAATGCCGGGCAATCGCCCATAAACTATCGCCGCTTTTCACCACATATGTATGTGTATTGGCCGTTACCTCAGCTGATGCAGCCGGGGCTGGATTTGCTGCCGCTGCGGTTGTTGTCACCGTCTGATTGGAATTACTGGTAAGAATCAGATTCTGCCCGATTCTCAAAAAATCCGAATTCAGTCCATTTAATTTTTTAATTTGGTCTATGCTAACCCCATATGTATTGGAGATCTTCCATAACGTATCACCGGCTTTTACTATATAATTAGCTGGGGTTGCCAGTGCCATAGCTGTCATCAAAGTCCAGATAAATAATGTTGCCAAAAAGAATAATAGCTTTTTTTTCATCCTACCCTACCTTTCGTTGAACAATTGCAATAAAATACTTAATTCAACACAGGTAGGGTACTTTCCTGCAAACATTAATTATTTTTCATAAATTATGTTAATTTATTTTTATATGCCTTTAAGCTCACCATCGTTTCCCGATCAATACCTGACACTCCAAGTTGGTCACGGCTTTCACTGCTACCCGGGCCATGATAGTCAGAGCCTCCGGTAACCAGCAGTTTTTTTTCACGGGCCAGCTTTAAGTAATCCGCGGTCTGTTGTTTACTGTGCCGAGGATAATATACTTCCAAACCCTCAATCCCGGTCTTTATCAACCTGCCTATCAGCGCCTGATTCTTAATCAAGCCGGGATGGGCCAGGACGGCTATGCCGCCGCTCGACTTGATTAATTCAATCGCTTCCCGGGGAGGAAATTTATAGCGTTTAACGTAGGCCGGCCGCCCATAGTCAATGTATTGTTCAAAAACCTGTCTGATATTTTCGGCATAGCCCGCCTCCACCATGGCCATGGCGATATGCGGCCTTCCAATCAGATCACTGCCGGCCAGACTGGCAACTTTTTCAAAGCTTAGCCTGCATCCCAAATCATTTAATTTCTCCACCATCTGCAGGGCCCGGTTTCTTCTTTGCGTACGAATTTCGTGCAATCTGTCTCGGAAGCCGGGATGATTATAGCCAATGTAATATCCCAAAATATGAACTTCATTGCCCTCTTCCTCCGGTTCCGTATTTAACTCGATGCCGGGAACATAATCAATTTTAAGGGCAGCGAACTTTATATAAGTAATTGTTTCTTCCACACCATCAAGGGTGTCATGGTCTGTGATGGAAATACCGACCAAACCTTGAGCAATCGCTTTTTTTATTAACGATTGCGGACTGAGGGTCCCGTCTGAAAAAGTTGAATGAACATGCAAATCATATTCGCAGTGCATAATTTGCCTCCTGTTAAATAATTTGCTGCAGGGCATACAACACATTGGCAAATAAAATTTTCTCTGTTTCCGCGGCAGTAAAACCGCGATTTTGAATCATTTCCGGCAAAAACTGATATCCGCCTACCTCACTAATAATCATATCATCGGCTCCGTCAAAATCCGAACCCAAAGCCAGATATTCCACTCCGATCAGATCGGCAATATAGACCATATGATCAAGCATGGCATCATAATCTTTGCGTTCCTGGCTGACAAAATCAGCCACCTGGGTAATGCCTATTAAGCCTCCATGGTCAGCCAGCTTTTTTAATTGCTCATCATCCAGATTGCGAGGATGAGGGCATAGGCTGAAGGCGTTGGCGTGGGTTACCATGACCGGTTTGCGGTAGTACTCCAGGGCATCATAAAAAGATCCCTTGGACATATGGGCCAGATCCAGGACCATCCCCAGCTGATCCATTTCCATAACCAGGCGGCGGCCAAGTTTGCTCAAGCCTCCGGCTGCCTCTGCCTCAGAGGCTCCGGCTGCAAATTGGTTGCGCTCGTTCCAGGTCGGACCGATACTTCTTAGACCGGCTCGATAAAGTAAGTATAATATGTCCAGATCATGACCCAGACATTCCGCTCCTTCCAGATGCAACAAGGCCCCCATTGTTCCCGTCCGCTCAGCCGCCATGATGTCATCGTAACAGCGCACTTGCTGTATCTGCGCGGGGTTGGCTTCGATTTCCTGATAAAACTTCTGTAATTGTTGCAAGATCATCCGCAAAGTCCGGTTGGGTTCATCCGGCCGGGTAAACATGGCAAAAAATTGTAATCCTATGCCGGCCCGGACGGCACGTTCCAGATCAAATTGGCCCTGATTGCAGTCCAGATTCAGATCATTTTGCTGCAAGAAAGATATTGTATCACAATGCAGGTCAGCAATTCTCATAGAAATTCTCTCCAATTCATTGGTCTTTTTGTGCTCATAATTAATATTTTATAAATTATATTATGTGCACGGGCAAGAGAAAAAAACCTGCCACAAAAGCAGGTTCCCAGAGCGTCAAAAAAGGTGAATAGCTGCGTTATGCCAAAATCCCGTTCAGTCGGTGTACTTTTTATGGGGACATTCCCCGCCAAGGGGTGTGTCCCCATACCTTACATCGCCTCAATCATGGGCTTTTTGCAAGCCTTGCTCTTCGCCTTTTTTGCTCACTCTGTTGATTTTAGACTTTATTGACAGTCTGAAAGCCGGTTACAAAAGCAGGTTCCCCAAGCCTTATCTCGGTTCAATAATAAGCTTAATGGCAGTTCTCTCCTCACCGTCAATCATAATATCCGTAAATGCCGGAATGCAGATCAGATCCATTCCGCTGGGGGCAACAAAACCACGGGCTATGGCAATGGCTTTGATGGCCTGGTTGATTGCGCCCGCGCCGATCGCTTGTATTTCTGCTGATCCTTTTTCTCTTAAAACACCAGCTAATGCTCCTGCAACCGAATTAGGACTCGATTTCGCTGATACTTTTAATACTTCCATTAAAATAACCTCCCTCAATAATGAAAAACTATCTTTATTATTGTTGTGATTGGTTGCTCTTATAGAAGTATATTCTCATTTCTTTCAGTAATTCCTTCTTTTTTCCAGCTTTTCTTTGGATATATTTTCATATTTAAACTTTATTGTTTAAAACGTGCGATATTCTCTCAATGTTAATGGTTTTCATACTGTCCTCATCCACCTGCAGAACTACTCCCTGCAGCTGAGCTGCTCCTTCGGCCACCTGAAAGCGACTCGGTCTGGCATTTAGAAAACGCTCAATAATCGGTTGTTTTTCCATCCCCAGAATGGAATCAATCGGTCCGGTCATACCCAAATCAGTAATGTAAGCCGTCCCGTTGGGCAGAATCTTTTCGTCGGCGGTCTGAATGTGAGTGTGGGTGCCCAATACAGCAGAAACCCGACCATCAAGATAATAACCGAAGGCAACTTTTTCAGAAGTAGCCTCGGCATGAAAATCAACAATGATATAATCGACAAGCGTATGAATTTCCTGCAATGTATCATCCAGCGCCCGAAAAGGACAATCAAGGGCGGGCAGGAATACTCTGCCGCTGGCATTGATGACCGCAATTTTTTTGTTGAATCCGGCTTTAAATATGTGTATCCCCTGACCGGGACAATCAGCGGGATAATTGATGGGTCTGATCAAGCGCGGTTCATCATCAATAAACGAAAATATGTTTTTATTATCCCAAACATGATTACCCATGGTCAGGCAGTCAATCCCGATGCCCAGCAGTTCATTCTTGACATCAAGGGTTAGACCACGGCCGCCGGCGGCATTTTCAGCATTGGCTATGGTAAAATCAATATTATACCGGGTTTGAATCCAGCTCAGCATACTTTTTAATATTTCCCGTCCGGGCCGGCCGACAATATCACCGATAACAAGTATATTCAAATTATAATCCTCCGTCTATTTATCAAACACAAACATTTTACCCCGATCACGATAGGCAAAAATATTATTGGCCCTATCATTTTTATGGTTGATGTTTTGCATCAGCCGTTTTTTAATATCATTAATCTTGTTATTTTGCAGAACCGACTCATCTGTTTCCCGCAGCAGCATATTGGAGAACTCTAACCCGGCAAGTCTTACATACAAATCGATTTCTTCTTCCGTCAACGTAAAAGCGTCTCGGTACAAAGTTAAAATACTAATATTGCCTTGATTGCAAAATTCTATACTCAGTTTTAAAGCTTCTTTGCCTTTCAGCTGATGCAGCATCTTCAGGGCTGCCGTTGTCCGGCGCAGGAATAACTGCTGCTTTTGGCAATCTATATTATCAGTCAGGATCATTTCCATTACGATAGTATTCTGCCTGGCTTTATACTGGATAGAACTGAGTTCGGGGTTGCGAATAAAAGCTGATATTACTGCATCTAATCCAACATCGACAATCATTAATTCCTATCCCCTTGTTAAAAAACTATCCCGCATACTTTCGGCATAAACAAACGGGATTCCTTTATTCTGGCTTGGTAATTTTAAACAACATAAAACAAAGCATCCGCAGACCCTTGCAGAGCATCAAAAAAGGCTTATAGCTGCGTTAATACGGGAGGCCTGTTCAATCAACGTAATTGTAATGGGGACATTCCCCCCTTAGGGGGTGTCCCCATACATTGTACCGTCTCAATTACAGGCTTCCTGATTGCCTTGCTCTAAACCTTTTTGGCTCACTCTGTTGATATTAGACTATCTATTTAGCATATTCTACAGAACGGGTTTCCCTGATGACCATAACTTTGATTTGACCGGGATAATCCAATTCCTGTTCCACTTTGCGGGCAATATCCTTTACCAGGGTGATTGCCTCCAGGTCATCAATTTCATCCGGTTTAACAATGATTCTTATCTCCCGGCCGGCCTGAATGGCAAATGATTTATCCACTCCCGAGAATGAGTCGGCCAGATTTTCAAGTTTTTCCAGTCGCTTGATATAATTCTCCAGCGTTTCTCTTCTGGCCCCCGGACGCGAAGCGGAAACCGCGTCGGCAGCCTGTACCAGGATTGCTTCTATGGTATGCGGTTCAATATCTCCATGATGGGCTTCGATACCATGAATAACTTCCTTGCTCTCCCGGTACTTTTTCGCCAGATCTATGCCGATTTCAACATGAGGTCCGGCGACTTCGTGGTCGACCGCCTTGCCGATATCATGCAGCAGACCGGATCTTTTGGCCAGAGCTACGTCAACATCAAGCTCCGCGGCCATAACCCCGGCCAGATGTGCCACTTCAATTGAATGTTTCAGCACATTCTGCCCGTAACTGGTACGATATTTTAATCTGCCCAGTAATTTTATCAATTCCGGGTGCAAACCATGTACGCCCACCTCAAAAGCAGCCTGTTCGCCGACTTCTCTTAATTCCTGATCCACTTCTTTCTTGGCCTTGTCCACCATTTCTTCTATACGGGCAGGATGAATACGGCCATCAGACACCAAATGCTCCAGTGCCAACCGTGCCGTTTCCCGCCTTACCGGGTCAAAGGCCGACAATATTACGGCTTCCGGGGTGTCATCAATAATCAGATCAACACCCGTAAGGGTTTCAAACGTACGAATATTGCGGCCTTCACGTCCAATGATACGGCCTTTCATCTCATCATTGGGCAGCGCTACAACCGATACCGTAGATTCAGATACGACATCTGCCGCACAACGTTGTATCGCCAGAGAGACAATATTCTTGGCTCTCTTGTCACATTCCTCTTTAGCCTCTGCTTCCAGGGTTCTGATCATAACCGCCGTTTCCTGGCGAATTTGTTGCTCAACATTGTTTAACAGCAATTCCTTGGCTTCTTCCGAGCTTAACCCGGAGAGACGCTCCAATTCTTTCAGCTGTTGGGTTAAAATAAGCTGCAAATCCTGCTGGGTCTTGTCAATATCCTTTTCTTTTTCAAAAAGACTGATTTCCTTTTTCTCAATGTTCTCCGATTTTTTTTCAACCAGTTCCTCTTTTTGCAGTACTCTTCTCTCGAGACGATCTAATTCTCTTCTTCTTTCCCGTAAATCCTTTTCAAACTCCTGGCGATTACGATGGATTTCATCTTTGGCTTCCAGGAGTAATTCTTTTTTTACGGCTTCCCCCTCTTTGGTTGCTTCATCTACGGTCCGCGCAGCCTCTTCTTCGGCGGACCCGATTTTACTCTCGGCTACAATCTTTCTCAAGTAATAACCGGCAGCTATACCAACTGCCAATACAACTATACCAATCACATAACTTAATAACGGATCGATACTTTTCACCTCCCTTTTTTTTTATAAAACTTATTTTTTTAAATGGAAAAGCCGAGTACAAAACCCGGCTTTCAGAAAACCTCACTATTTATTGTTTTCCGGAACCTGAAATAAGCTCATCTTTAAAAAGAGCTTTTCAGTTAAAGGGAAACAACTCACCCAACCTTATACGAGCACAAATATACAATCTATATTTATCAGCAGTTCGAAGAACTTGCTAAAACTTCGACACGCCGTCCACCTTATCTAATGTTGGAATAAATTATATATATATAAATTAAGTGTCAATATGGTTAAGCTTCCAAGTGAGGCTTTATCTTTTAGCCTACTTAGATTTTAGTTAGTTTCCCTGATAGTGTCAAGTTTCCTCTGTTTCGATCTTTGCGGCGGTTGGGAAAATTTTTTCATGAATCGTTTGCTGCAAAGTCTTATAAATCTCAGGATTATTTTTCAGATATTCCTTGGCATTTTCACGTCCCTGTCCCATCCGTTCACCTTCGTATGAATACCAGGAACCGCTTTTCTGGATAATGCTTAAATCACTGGCTACGTCCAACAGGTCACCCTCCTGGGAAATCCCAGTGCCATACATGATGTCAAATTCGACTGATTTGAAGGGCGGGGCAACTTTGTTTTTCACTACTTTAACCTTGGTGCGGTTACCGATCAGATCGTTCCCCATTTTTATGGCCTCACCCTTGCGTATTTCCAAACGCATGGAAGAATAAAACTTCAAGGCCCGGCCGCCGGTAGTTACTTCGGGATTGCCGTACATCACGCCTACTTTCTCACGGATCTGGTTTATAAAAACAACACAGCAGTTGGATTTGCCAATGTGGGCGGTCAGTTTGCGCAGCGCCTGGGACATGAGTCGAGCCTGCAGACCAACATGAACGTCTCCCATCTCACCATCCAGCTCAGCCTTGGGAACCAGTGCCGCTACCGAGTCGATTACGATAATATCGATGGCATTACTGCGTACCAGCGCTTCAGCGATTTCCAATGCCTGCTCCCCGCTGTCCGGTTGTGAAACCAAAAGGTTATTAATATCTACCCCTAATTGCTTGGCATACATCGGATCAAGTGCATGCTCGGCATCAATAAATGCGGCAATGCCTCCATCCTTCTGCGCCTGGGCAATAACATGCAAAGTAACCGTGGTTTTGCCCGATGATTCCGGTCCAAATATCTCTATTACTCTTCCCCGCGGTAATCCGCCTACACCAGTAGCCAGATCCAAAGAAATGCAGCCGGTGGAAATTGATTCTACATTCATAGCTGTGGATTCGCCCAGTTTCATTATAGAACCCTTGCCGTAGGTCTTTTCAATGTTTCTGATGGTATTATTAAGCGCCTCAGTTTTACCCTGCATGATCTCGTTGTTATCCAAAACTGTCCCCCCTCAAACATATGTTCGTTTTTATCATTATAAACATAATAAATAAATGCTGTCAACAATATTTATCCATTTAATCTATAAGTATCCAGAACCGAATACTGCGGTCCCTGTGAATCAAGCACACTCTGCATGAGATGGAATTCTTCGACCCTGAAACAGCGTAATTTATTCCAGTCAGGATACTTTTCCAGTATGTTCATCATCTCTTTTATGTTTTTTTCCGAGCGGATCCTGCCCAGAGTCAGATGCAGGCGATGATCCTTTTCCGGCGCAAATCCCATGGCAGACAGATATGCATCTACCCGGTCACATAAAAATGCAGCCTTTTCAATTTCTCCTTTGATACCCATCCATATGACCCGGGGACGGGATTGATTGGGAAAAAAACCGAGGGTGCCGGCTGACAGATTAAAGGCTGGTACTGCATCTGCAATCAAAGCAAGATTGCGTTTGATTTCCGGCAGATCTTTAATATCTACTGCACCCAAAAATTTAACCGTCAAATGATAATTCTGATATTCAACCCATTTAATGTCCGGCCTGGCCATGCCCAGTTTGTTGCGCATCATGCGGGCATACTGCTTTATGTCATCTGGTACTGGTATGGCAACAAAAGCTCTCATTTTTATCCCCCTTGTTGGTCAAGATGACGGCGCAGCAAATCAAGCGCTGATTTGGCTGACAATTTGCGAATTGTTTCCCGGGAACCGATAAATTTTAATTCTTTTACGCTGCACCCATTTTCATAGGCCAGCGCAATATAAACAAGTCCCACCGGCTTCTCCGCGGTTCCTCCACCGGGCCCGGCGATGCCGGTAATGGCCAAAGCATAATCAGCACCTGACAGCTGCAGGGTACCCCGGGCCATTTCTTCCGCAGTCTGGCGGCTGACCGCCCCGTACTGCTCCAGGGTGGATGCTCTGACCCCGAGAATTTTCATTTTGCATTCATTGCTGTAAGTAATTACACCGCCCCAGAAATATTCGGAACTGCCTGCAACTTCGGTTATCATGCTGCCTAGCATGCCGGCTGTGCAGGACTCTGCCACCGCCAGTTTCCGGGCGCTTGCGGCCAGCATTTTGCCTATTTTCTGCGGCAGGGTATCATCATCATAGCCGAAAATATGTTTGTTTAACTTAGCATGGATGGCTTGGCTCATTTCGTCCAAAATTTTATGGCGGTCAGCTTCGTCAACGCCTTCGGCTGTGATTTTGATGTGAATTTCACCTTCCTTGGCCAGCAGCGCCATTGAACATCCCCGGGGGTTATCCATTAATGAGGCCAGTATTTCCTCGACCTGAGATTCTCCCGGGCCCAAAACCTTGATCGTCCTGCAGATCACTTTTTGCAGCTCGGCGGCATAATCCCTTTCCAGACGGGGTTTAACCTGTTCCAGATACATCTTTGTCATTTCCCGCGGCGGTCCCGGCAGCAGGATCAACAGTTTGTTGTTATGGCGCAGATACATTCCCGGTGCAGTTCCCTGAGGGTTGGGCAGAACCTCTGCTTCTGGCGGGAACATGGCCTGTTTTAAATTAATCTCCGGCATCGGGCGTTTACGCTGGGCAAAATAATCGCGCAGACGTTTTTCCTCCTCCGGCCGGAGCACCGGAATGCATCCCATTAATTCGCAGGCTACCGTCTTGGTCAGATCATCAAAAGTCGGTCCCAGTCCGCCGGTGGAAATAACGATATCAGCACTTTCCAGCCCGCTGTGAAAGGCTTTTTCAATCTGAGCACGGCGGTCGCCGACGGTGGCCTTGCCGACAACTTTGATGCCGATATCTTCCAACTGCCGGGCCAAATATACGGAATTGCTGTCGAGGGTAGTTCCCAGCAGCAGTTCGGTACCGGTTGATATTATAAATACTTTCTGCAAGCATTCCACTCCTGTCGTTATCAACTCAATTAATCATGATGGCGAAACAATATCGTTTTCTATAGCTTAGCATAGACTAAAGTTACGGTTAATACAATTTCAGAACGGTCATTAAGCGAAATAAAAATCAAATCGGCCCTTGCGCTGCCGATACAATAACATTGCCCGACCTGGTTATTAATAAGCAGAAAAACCACTTGGGACAGCACATATTGTGGTACTGGTACGCTTCCCTATTTTTAAATAAACAGAAAAAACCCGGGAGCTGTGCTTCGGGTTTGATCAGATTGCAGTATTTATTCAGGCGCAACGGGCAAGAGGCAAGGCGTTTATGCGTAGAGTATTTTTTCCAGGCTGGGGCGACCCAGGCTTTCCTGCTGGCTCAGACAGACGGCCAGATTAAATAGGCGCTCCTTATTTTCTTCCAGCAGCGTGCGGGTTTTGCTCTCGGCCGCTGCAATGATGCGTTTGCCTTCATCATAAACGGTCTGCACCGGTATATGGTCATCGGAAACCACACCCAATGAGGATAGACCGCTGCTGATCATTTCCCGGGCGACATTCCAGGCCTGTTGAAAATCATTTCTAGCCCCGCTGCTGCGGCTGCCAAAACGTAATTCTTCGGCCAGCGCTCCGGCCAACATCGTCATGATCTGCTGTTCCAATTCTTCATAAGTATAGAGATATTGATCATCCTGCGGTGACCGGCGCATAAAACCCAGGGCTTTGCCGCGCGGAACAATGGTCAGCGAAGCTACCGAGCCTGGTTGCAGGAAATCACAGACCAGGGCATGGCCGCTTTCGTGAATGCTGATTCTCTCCATTTCGCTTAAGGAAGGCTGTCGATCCAGTTTTTCTCCCATCATAACTTTGTCGATGGCTTCCCGAAAATGATTCTGTTTAATTATAGGGCTGTCTTCCCGCATGGCCAGTATGGCGGCTTCATTGGCCAGGCTTTCCAGATGGGCGCCGGAAAATCCAAAAGTTGCCCGGGAGACATCATCCAGATTTACAGCGGGATCAAGCGGCTTGTTGCGGGTATGGATGGACAGAATCTTGGCCCGTCCAGCGCGATCCGGCAAATCAACCTGTACCTGGCGATCAAACCGGCCCGGTCTTAACACCGCCGGATCCAGCAGATCGGCCCGATTGGTAGCGCCAATCAATAAAATACGGGGATCTTTGTTCTGGCTCATACCGTCCATTTCCACCAACAGCTGATTAAGGGTCTGGTCATACTCCATATGGCCGCTGTGACTACCCCGCTTGGCGGCCAGTACCTCCAACTCATCTATAAATATGATGGCACTCTTTTTGTTCAGTCTTTTGGCCTCTTTGCGTGCCGATGAGAAAATCTGACGAATCCTCTTGGCTCCGACTCCGGCATACATTTCAATGAATTCACTGCCGGAAGCAGCAATAAAAGCGGAGCTGGTAAAACTGGCTGCCGCTCTGGCCATCAGGGTTTTACCGGTTCCGGGCGGTCCTGCCAGCAGGATCCCCTTAAGCGGTCTGATGCCCATATGATCGATTTTTTCAGGCTGCATAACAAACTGCAGTGCTTCCTGCAGCTCGTTGATGGCGCAGTCCTGGCCTCCGATTTGATCGAAATTCAATTTACTGTTTTTATCACGGCTGCTGCCGCCGCTGCCAAGTTTCATCTGCCCCTGTCCCAGCATCAGATAAAACAGGGCCAATATTAGTGCCGCCGCAATAATTAACGGCATAATATTAAAGCCGTTAAGCCACAGAAATATAACGATTGCCAAAGCTGATCCAATTAAAACTGATTTCATGAAATTACTCCTTTTTCTCCCCCGCAACCTTATCTGCATCATTGCGCTCAATTATTTCATATAAAAATTTGTCCCCCCGGCTTATTTGTACGTATAGTCTCTGCTGGTCAATCTGCAGCCGGTAAATAAAATGATCCCGGGCAGCCGTGTCAGCAAAACGCTGCTCCAAGTCAAGATAGCTGTTTTGAGCGAGGGCCTCGTAAAGGGACAACTCCATTTTCTGCAGTTGATTCTGCAGAAAAGCATCACGCCTATCGCCAATTTTTATTTCATAGGGGCGTTTTTTTATCTTGGCAGCGATTATTTTATCAATCTCTTGATATTCATTTTTTAAATTACCCGGCTGCCTGATATGAACTTTTATTTGATATATACCATCTGTTTTGCTTATGGCTGCGCTCTCTACATAGCTCAGGGCATGCAGTTCCTTTATAATCGGTTTTTCAACCATATTGGCATGATAGAGCTTCTGCCCCCCCAGCAGCACCCCCAGAGTGAGCAGCAAGGCCAGCAGTATCAGGGCAATTTTGATTTCGTTGCGTTTCATGCTTTCCCCACCTTTACTGGCTTATTATAACATGCATAACGCCGCTGCTTGAGGTTCAATTTATGGTAATACAGGCTTTTGCCGGCAGTGATTTTAAGGGGAATTAAACTGATTCAACCAAAGCTGTACGCACATAAAAAAACGATACGTCCGGGCGTTGGCCGGAGGTATCGTTGGGTTGTCCTATAATTATTATGCAGTTTATTCTTCCATACCTTTGAATTTCAGGAAATAGTCGACTCCAGAGATGACGGTAATCGCCAGAGCTATGTAAATCGCCCATATGCCGACGATATGCAGCGGGGGGTAGAGACTCTCCAAAATGATGATGATGACCGCTAAAATCTGGGATATGGTTTTAAATTTGCCTAATTTGCTGGCCGGAATGATGATGCCTTCTTCAGCTTTTACTGATCTGAGACCTGATACGGCAAACTCCCGGCCCAGAATCACGATGGCGATCCAGCCTTGCAATCTACCCAGTTCCACCAGGCAGATCAGGGCTGCGGTTATCAGCAGTTTATCGGCAATAGGATCAAGGATGATACCCAATTTGGTTACCTGTTTGTATTTGCGGGCCAGATACCCGTCCAGACTGTCGGTCAATGCCGCTGCTATAAATATAAGTGCGGCCAGCAAATCTCCGTAAGGTATATGCAATACCAAAACCACCACAAAAACCGGCACCAGAAATATTCTCAGGAGAGTCAGGCTATTTGGAATATTCATCCGCAATTTCTCCAATCATGTCATAATTACGTATCGCTTTTAAATCTACTTTTACAAATTCACCCCGGGGCAACTTCCGTTCGCTCTTGATCATGGTAACGCCGTCGACTGCAGGAGCCTGAAAATAACCCCGGCCCAGGTAAAGGTTTTGCGAAGGCTGTGATGATATAAGTATCTCATAATTTTTCTGTAAGCGCTTTTTATTTTTTTTACGGCTGATATTTTTTTGCAGTTTCATGATCGCTGCCAATCTTTCCTGCTTTATTTCCTCCGGGATTTGATTGGGCATGGCGAAAGCTGGCGTACCTTCTTCCGGGGTGAAAGCAAAAGCACCCAGCCAGTCAAACTCTGTTTCCCCAATATAATCATAGAGTATCTTGAAATCATCCTCACTTTCACCGGGAAATCCGAGCATAACCGTAGTTCTTAAGACAATCCCGTCAATAGCTACCCGCAGCGTTGGTATAAGGCGGCGCAGGTCTGCCGCCGAATGTCTGCGATGCATAGCTTTTAACATTTTATCGGCAGCATGCTGGATCGGTATGTCAAGATAAGGAATGACTTTATCTAAAGTGCCAATGGCATCAATAATATTCTGATCAATATGGGCGGGGTGCAGGTAGAGCAGGCGGATCCAGTGCAGACCGTCGACTTGGGCAAGCTGCTGCAGAAGTTCGCTCAGGTGTGTATTATTATTTAAATCCTGTCCGTATACCGCCGTATCCTGACCAATCAGCACCAGTTCCTTAATACCTTTGCCTGCCAGTTCCCTGGCTTCACTGACCAATTCAGCCTGAGCCCGGGAGCGCAATCCGCCCCGGATGGCAGGTATTGCACAAAAACTGCAGCGATTGTTGCAGCCCTCGGTTATTTTCAGATAGGCACTGCCGGGAGGTGTCGTCAATACCCGCGGGCCTTTTTCAATAAATGTCTGTGGCGGCGGGCTGACTGCTGCAAGTCTTGTGCCGCTGATTATGCTGTGCAGGTGCTTGTCAATCTCGGGAAAAGAAGAGATACCGACCAATCCATCCAATTCAGGCAGTTCGTCCAGCAATTCCTGGCCATAACGCTGCGCCAGACAGCCCGTTGCAACCAGAAACTGCAACTGACCCCGTTCTTTCAGCTGACCGGTGGCAATAATGGTATTGACCGACTCCTGACGGGCATCTTCGATAAAACCGCAGGTATTGATGATTACTATATCCGCTCTGTCAATATTGGAAACAATTTTATAGCCTTTATTTTTTAACCGGGCAATCATTATTTCACTGTCAACCTGATTTTTAGCGCAGCCCAGACTAATAAAACCAACCCGGTAATCACTATTTTTAATATTTGTCACTCTTTTTAAATTCCTTTTCTGCCACTTGTCCTCTTTCACCTAGGGAAGCTATGAGCTTGTCATTAATTTTAATATCAACTGCGCCGGCATTGCCAAGTTTTATATAAATACTTTCGTTAGCCGTAAATATCTGTTCCTGACCGTCATTAAGCGTAGCTTCAAGCTGGTTCTGCCCATCTGCTATAACCCTTACCCAGCATTGCATGTCAGGTTTGACCTTGAGCTGCAGTTTTAAGGTTTCAGTTTCAGGCTTGCCCGGCTGAATCGGAACAGTAGGAGGCTTGTTATCGGCTATCGGTGGTGGCGGAGACGGACTTTTTATTCTATCACTCAGATAACCGACAAAAAGGTTGCCTGCCCAGATGGCCAGCAATAAAAATAAAACCGCAGCAGCAATATTCCGGTAAGGCAGACGGGGTAAATCCAAGGACTTTTTCTTTTTAACCGGCCGGTCTGCAGTAACTTCCGCAAGTGCTTCGGGATAAGCCAGTTGCTTGAATTCCCTGACCAGAGCGTCACCGTCAAGATTAAGCAATTGGGCATAACGCTTGACAAAACCTGCCGCATAGACCTGGGGAGGCAGAATAGAAAAATTTTCTTTTTCCAGGGCTTCGATATAAAGTTTGCGTATCTTGGTCTCGGCTTCCACTTCTTCCAGCGTGATGCCATAACTTTCACGGGTTTCACGTAGTTTTGCTCCAAATCCGCTCAATATTATTCACCTCTAGTCTTAAACATATAGTATAACATCGATAATGAATAAATTGGAGTTTAATTATTATTAAGTAAATCAAGGTTCGTTTTTCGAAGCTTGGGCAGTGGCTATTCTGATCGCCTGTCGCATTGGATATCCCGCTGCCAGACCATAAACCAGTCCCGCCAGGAATAAATGCAGCTCATTTTTACTGTCAAAACTTTGATTGGGAGGCAGGGTGAAATCCTGGATACCATTTTTGCTAAACCATAAAATCATGGAATTCCCATCGGTCATGAGCAAGTTTTCTACGCCTGCCTGTACCATTTCCAGGCCTATTTGCTGCCGCTGCTCGAGTTTCTGAAAATTAGTAACGCCCAGTACCAGCAAATGATATTGCTGCAGATATTCCGGTAAATCGCCGTCCCAATAATTGCATGTACAGGTTACCGGAGAATTTTCATCGCGGAAAAATGATTTATTGGCCAGCATTTTTTGAAATTGGCCATCAATCAGCAGCCATTCACAGTTTTGCATCAGCCATTCACGACTCTCAATATCACGGCTTATTTTTTCATCCGCCATGGTTTCTGAATAGCGCAAAATATTATCAACATATACCTTTCGTGCGGTTCTGTATTGTTCGGATCTGATTACATTACTCACATCTACTTCCTGATTTTTTAAGCGGTTGAGGATTTGAGCACCCAGCTCATCGGCGCCCAGTACCGTCAGCAGTTTCGTTGCCAGGCCGAGTTTTACCAGCGCCTGACTTGCTTCCAGGGCAAATCCGGAGATTTCAGTATCGATCCGGCAATCATTATTATTATTGCTGATATTTATGCGCAGCAGTATTTCTCCGGCTACAACCGCAGAGACTTTTTTATTGAATACATAGCCTTTGCCCAGAATGACGCCTTTTTTCATCAAATTAGAAATATGTACAGCTACTGAAGAACGGCTGATTCCGAAGCGGGCCGCCAGATCTTCCTGGGATGCAAGCGGATCCTGGGTCAGTACTTCAACTATTTCCTGCTCTCTTGAGGTAAGTTTCATAAATATACTTCCCCCGCTACATTACTTTATTATAGTGTAACATATTAAAAATATCTGGACTCCGGGTTTAATTTATCGAGTTGTTCCTGGTCGATTAAAATTTCTCGTTTTTTATTATTGTCTATCTCTGAGACAATTCCTCTTTCCTCCATGCAGTCCACCAGCCGGGCGGCACGGGCATAACCGATCTTCAGCTTGCGTTGCAATAAGGAAACTGATGCTTTTTTGCTGTCTACAAATACCTGCACTGCTTCCCAGAACATCTCGTCATCTGCTTCCAGATCCATTTCTTCCAATTTAAATTCCAGCTCATTGCTGCTTTCCGCTTCACCACCGGGCAATTGCTCTTTGATAAACATAACCGTATTTTCGATGTCGGAATCGGAAACAAATGCCCCCTGTAAACGATACGGTTTGATGGCACCCACCGGGAAAAAGAGCATGTCGCCTTTGCCCAGCAGTTTTTCCGCTCCGCCCATATCGAGAATGGTACGGGAATCAGCCTGCGATGAAACGGCAAAAGCAATTCTTGAGGGAATATTGGCTTTTATAATCCCGGTGACGACATCCACTGATGGCCGCTGGGTGGCAACAATCAGGTGAATGCCGGCGGCGCGGGCCATTTGCGCCAGTCTGCAGATGGAATCCTCCACCTCCACCGGGGAAACCATCATCAGGTCGGCCAGTTCATCGATTATGATAACGATAAAAGGCATCTTTTCAGTAGCATTCTGATTGTAACGATAAATGTCACGGACCCCTTTTTCAGCAAATGATTTGTAGCGTTTGTCCATCTCGGTCGTCATCCAGCGCAGAATGACGGCCGCCTTTTTGGGATCGGTAACGACCGGGGTCAGCAGATGCGGAATCCCGTTATAAACCGTCAATTCAACCATTTTAGGATCTATGAATACCAGTTTTAGTTCATCCGGGGTGACATTGTGCAGTATACTCATGATAATGCTGTTCAGGCATACACTTTTGCCTGAACCGGTGGACCCGGCGATCAGCAGATGAGGCATATCACTTAGTTTGGCAACGACGGAATTACCGGCAATATCTTCGCCCAGGGCGATCGCCAGGGGGCTGCTAAGATTACGGAAGGCAGGTGAACTTAATATACTGCGCAGACCAACGCTGCTTATTTTGGCATTGGGGACCTCGATACCGATGGCAGATTTACCGGGAATAGGAGCTTCAATGCGGATCCCCGGTGCGGCCAGATTGAGCTGCAAGTCATCTGTAAGACTGATAATCCGGCTGATTTTCACCCCGGGGGCAGGCGTCAATTCATAACGGGTCACAGCCGGGCCGCAGCTGACTTGATTCACCTTGACCGAAACCCCGAAACTGTTAAAGGTGTCTTCCAGGATGGCAATGCTATCCTTGATATTCTTTTTATCGATGACCCGGTTGGTATTGATTTCATGCAGCATCTCCACCGGCGGTTTCATATATTCAAAAGGTTCGTCCTGACCCAAAAAGACGATTTCCGGCCCTTCTTTCGGCCCGGCTGTTTTACGGCTGTTGCCGACCAGTTTCAAGGAAACAGGATTTTCCGGGTTCTGCACTTCCGGTTCAATTTCCTGCTGTTCAATAGTTGCAGAAGCATTGTCAATGATAAGTGCATCGAGTTTCTTAACCGCCCTTGGTTCTGTGGCTGCCGTTGCTGCTATCGGCTCGTTTTCTTCATAAAACATGATTTTGTTGAGGCCCGCCCCCAGCAGTTTCAGCCATTGCCAAACCGCTGCTGCAATATCGGCAACAGGTTTCTCCAGCATCATAACGATAGCCAGGAGCGCCAACAGGAGCAACATTATGGTTGATCCCAGTTGTCCCAGCAGACGCAGCAAAATATAGGCCAGACCGCCGCCGATTACTCCGCCGCCCATTCCCTTTAATCCCGCTTCCCAGGTACTTATCCCCTGGGGAACGTCATGGATACTAATGGCCGCTAGGATGGAAAGGGCCATGATGGTTAAACCCCACATGCGGATGGACCACATCTTTTTGGTGATACCGATATGTATTGACCAGCAGAGCAGATAAAACGATACCAGCAACGCCGCCGTTCCGAACATGAGTTGCAGCGATTTGGCCAGTTGCGTCCCCAGTAACCCGATAAATTGCTGATCTTCGGGACTGCCGTGGAAATTCCGCAGACTGATAAAGATAAAAACCGCCAACATGAAGAATACAGCTGAAGCCGCTTCTTCCCGGAATCTCCATCCCTTGTCGTTGGCTGCCGGGTTTTTGACTTTGGATGTTTTACGATCAGGCAAAGGGGAACGTTTTTTGGGGGAACTGTTTTTTTTCGCCTGCGCCATTTATTAATTCACCCTCCCCACAAAAGTATTACATAATTTACCATTTATTGTTCGTCTGTACAACTGTTTATTCCTGCCCGGAAAAATATTTTTTCAAATCAGCGGCTATTTTTCCGGTGTATTTCTCCAACCAACTTCAATCTTTATCCGTATTTTTAAGCCTATTAATATTAATAAATGATCCTGGCCCGTCGATGATTGGCCATAATCAGCTTTTAATCTCGGATACTTTTCCGGCCAAAACGGAAAACCCGTTTTGTCGCTATTTAACAAACTCTATTTGAAGGAAACCTGGTTTGTCAATTTAGACCAAAACGAGTTTTGAGCTATATTTTTCATGATTATATGCTGATATGCGGGCATAACTTCTTCTCCCCGGTCTTGATATAGCTATCCCCATCTTAACGTTGATGTTGTCAGAGTGTCAAGCAAGCCGTTTCCGTTCAGCTCTCCGGGGTATAGGAAATATTCAGTATGCGGCCGGGCTGAAGATCTGCATGCATATAATCCATCGGGTCAGTGCTGACGATGCTGGCAACACGAGCCTGTTGGTTATCAATGATCTCCAGTTGCAGCAGCCCTCCGGAGGGAAGGCTAACCGTGTGCAGCTGGTTGGCTTTCATCTCCGGCAACAAGTCCATGGGATCGGCGGTGTAAAATATCATTGCAGCAAACCTCCTGCCTTAAATGAATTCAGCTTGCGCAGCGCATCCTGCAGTCCCCCCAGTTCGTCAATAAGTCCGCATTCCACGGCATCCCTGCCCACCAGAACCGTACCGATATCCCGGGCCAGATCCCCGGTTTTGAACATTAATTCCCGGAAACGTTGCTCGGTAATATGAGAATTGCTGACCACAAAATTTACGACTCGATCTTGCATTTTATCAAGATACTCATATGTTTGCGGAACACCTATGACCAGACCGGTCAGCCGGATGGGATGAATCGTCATCGTTGCGGTAGGGGCTATATAGGTGTAGTTGGTGCTGACGGCTATGGCAGCGCCGATGGAATGTCCTCCTCCCATAACAATAGATACGGTGGGCTTGGACAAGCTGGCAATCATCTCCGCCAGGGCAAGTCCCGCTTCCACATCCCCGCCCACCGTATTAAGCACCACCAGCAATCCCTTTATATTGGGATTTTCCTCCACTGCTACCAGCTGCGGAATAACGTGTTCGTAGCGGGTGGTCTTGTTTTGCGGCGGCAAGACCATATGTCCTTCCACCTGGCCGGCAATCGTCAGGCAATGTATGTCAGTTTTAAAATTGGGGATTTCAATTTGCCCCAGTTCCTTTAGATTCTGCAGTTTTTGTTGCTCCTGGCCTTCCTGGGGTTCAGTTGCAATATCAGGATCAGCGGGTAATTCTGTCACAGCCAAAACTCCTTTCATTTATGATTAGTCCTGAACTTAGATTTGCCAGCGGCTGATTAAAAAATACGTCTGCAGACAAAAAAGAAGCTGTCCGAATCCGAGCTAAGGATTCAAGCACAGCTTCTTTAGAAGAACCAGTGTTTATTCTTGCGCCAGTTCCATTTGGCGAAGTTCTTTTTTCAGAATTTTTCCGCTGGAGTTGCGGGGGATGTTATTGGTAATATCAATAACTTCCGGAATCTTGTAGCGGGCGATTTTATCCTTAAGGAAATCCATGATTTCCTCTGCACTAAGGTTTTGCTCCGGCCGAGGAATGATATAGGCTTTGACTCTTTCACCCAGAGCCGGATCAGGGATGCCAATGACGGCCACCTCGGAAACTTTGGGGTGGGCTTCGATGACGATTTCTATTTCCCGGGGATAAATGTTTTCCCCGCCGCGATTAATCATATCTTTTTTCCGGTCAACGATATAAAAATAACCTTCTTCATCCATGTAACCAATGTCGCCGGTATGTAGCCAGCCGTCTTTCAGGGTCTCGGCCGTGGCTTCAGGCTGGTTCAGGTAAGCCAGCAGGTTGGCTTCCCCGCGCATGCAGATCTCTCCTTTTTCTCCCGGGGGAAGGATTTGATTGTTGTCATCCATAACCGCTACTTCCTGCTCAGGATAGTTCAATCCAACTGAGCCGGCCTTCTTTTTGCCCAACGGCGGATTAACCGTAGATACCCCGGTTACTTCTGTAAGCCCATAGCCTTCTAATATATCAACATTAAATTTATCCTTGAATCCGCGGATGAGTTCTACCGGCAGCGGCGCGGCACCGGAAAATGCATACCGAAGCTTGAGCTTATCGCGGTCGATGATTTTCGGATCCGCGGCATTGAAAATATAGTTAAACATTGCCGGTACGCCAAATACTACATTAACCCCGTACTGCATGACCGCCGGCCAGAAATCAAGCGGTGAAAAATTTTTCCTGATGCAGACCGTATGACCGCCATAGATGAGGGGATAAGTCCAGACACAAAGCGGATTGGTGTGAAACATGGGCAAAATAATCATCATGATATCCCGGCCGTGAAACAGCTGGATACGGTTCATATCGCGGCAAACAGAGAGCTGGGCCCGGTTGGGCAGAAGAATCCCTTTGGGTACACCGGTAGTACCGGAAGAATATAAAAGCAGGAATGGATCCTCCGGCATTTGCGGCACCAGGGTTTCGATTTCAGGATATGAGGCCAGAATTTCTTCCAGCTTGCAGACCGCAATCTGGCTGTCATGGGGTACGCCGGTGGCGACTTCCACCACAATTGGTTTATGCCCGGCCAGCTCATAGCCGGCAGCAAAATCCTTCATAAATTCACTGCCTACAAAGGCAACTTTGGGCTTGGAATCGTTTAGTACATAGGCAATTTCCGGGCCTTTCAGCATATAGTTGATAGCTCCGGCCACCGCCCCCAGCTTCTGGGCCCCAAACATAGTATAATAAATTTCAGGCGAGTTTAAGACCATGATCGATACGATATCGCCTTTTTGTACGCCGTTTTCCTTGAGATAATTGGCTACCTGGTTGGAGCGCTGGTTGGTCTGGGCATAGGTAATCACCTGATCATAAAATAACACATGCGTAGCGGCAGGGTCTTCCTGCACCCGCGTATAAATCATCTCCGCTATACTATTAAAATTCAGCTGCCTGCCTTGCAGATAGGGCAGCTCCTCCAGTCTGGCAATGGGAAATTCCAATCTTTTTCCACTCAATTGACTGCCTCCTTTGCGGTTTTATTGCCTCCTCAAGCAAAAGGCCGGTAATATTACCGGGAAGGTGGTTTTTACTTTTCAGGAAATACTCTACCCATCAAGGCCGGATCATGGCCGGGGAGAATGTGTTTACGGCGACCGGCAATTTTTAAAACCCGCCAGACGCTTTCATACCAGTCAGTTAAATCGGTATGAATGCCGGGCGGATAAAAAGCATGGCCGGGTTGCGGAGTACAGGCAATTTTATTGCCGAACATATCAATTATTTCGTCTTTTTCCGGGTAGATATTATTATAGGTATAGAGCAGGTCACCGGCCACCACATATTTTCCATCGCTGGTATTGACAACCACTGCCTGCTGTCCTTTGGTATGGCCGGGTACACAAATGACATTTACGCCCTCCGCTACTTCATAGCCGTCTTCTGCCAGCACCAAATCAAAGCTCTCCAATTGACCGAGTATTTCGGTCATATAGACGCCACGCTGAATCGGCAGCGGTGCTTGGGCGTATTCCCATTCTTTTTTCTGCAGGATAAACTGGGCCTGGGGAAACAGATTTATATTGGCGGCATGATCAAAATGCAGATGGGTAATGATAACAATATCAATATCATCGGGCTTGAGTCCTATATCTGCCAGCGCCTCAATCATGCCTTGGGTACCGGCATTAAACAAGGGAAAACCATGAAAGGTTCCATCTTCTCCAGCGCTTACTACCCCTGTATCAATCAGGATTTTTTGGGGCCCGCCCTCCAGATAGAAAGCCAGCACTGGAACCACCACCGGGGTCATCATATCCACCATATGGGTGGCCACACCTTTGACGGCACCAATTTTCGCGACTACCAATGGACGAATCTTATATTCTGCCAAGCGAATCCCTCCCCGTAATTATGTTGGACAAATAAAAATAGTTCCTGCCAATAGCCCCTATCACCCCCCAATGTAATAACTGCAAAGGAATTTCGAAGCCACTGAAAAAGTCTCTTAAATGTGTCATGCTGACGTCGCTACATCTCATAACCGGATAAATGTATTAATATGGTTTTGTTGATGAGACCCACCAGGCTCAGGGTGCTATGCTTGCCTTCTGATCGTTTACGGCACTAGATGCCAGATGGCATCGTCGCTTCGTCGCCTTCGGCTTATCAGGATGACAAAACATGTACCGTATTCCATATATTTCATTGTATTATGATTATATAAAAGCAGTCCATATATTTAGTAAATTTTCAAAATAATCAAATCGACGAGGTTGTGTCAGGATCTATGACGAGTTCTAACAATGCAGCTCATTAATTCGGAGATAACAAAATTGATGTAATTAATAATGATACATGCTTTCATAGATTATTGACGGTTGTTTTTTGTCCAAAAAAGCCCATATCACCTTAATAAGCTGAACCCTGTCAAATAAACAATACTTCAAAGGGTAGCACAGCATAAAAATGTATATGGGCTGGCTTGATTATATGATATTTTCGGAATTGGGGAAAAGGCTATTGGCA
Organism: Syntrophomonadaceae bacterium; assembly: GCA_012729495.1. GTDB lineage: Bacteria > Bacillota > Syntrophomonadia > Syntrophomonadales > Syntrophomonadaceae > Syntrophomonas_B. The sequence goes on from JAAYCZ010000018.1 coordinate 52,191, forward strand.
ACGTTCAAACTTAAGCGCCGGCCTTAATATGATTATACTTCCATAATGATGGGCAGTATCATCGGCCTTCGGCCCGTTCTTTCAAACAGGCTTTTGCTGAGTTTTTCCCTGATCTGGGTTTTGATCAGCGCCCATTCAGAGATGTTCTTTTGGAAACAATAATCCAAAGCTTCTTTTACTCTGTTTTTGGCACTTTCAATCAGTTCTTCCGACTCTCGCACATAAACAAATCCGCGGGTTACAATATCAGGACCGGCAACCACTTCTCCGTTTTCCTTGTCAATGGTTACAACCACAATCATGATTCCATCCTGAGATAGCTGCTTGCGATCCCGCAGTACGATATTGCCGACATCGCCGACGCCCAGACCATCAATTAAAACCTTGCCGGCGGTAACTTTGCCGGTAATGCTGGCTTTCTTTTTGCCAATTTCAATAATCTGTCCGTTCTCGGCTACAAATACCCGTGAGCGCGGCATACCTAGACTCTCGGCCAGATGGGCGTGTTTCATCAAATGCCGGTACTCGCCATGCACGGGGAGAAAATATTTAGGCTTGATCAGATTCAAAACAATTTTCAGTTCTTCCTGGGAAGCGTGACCGGAAACATGTACGCCGCTGGTTCTTTCATATATTACTTCGGCACCTTGCTTATACAATAAATCAATCGTTCGGGATACCAGTTTTTCATTGCCGGGAATTGGCGTAGCCGAAATAATCACCGTATCACCCGGCATAATTCCCACCCAACGGTGATCCGCAGTGGCGATACGGGTCAGAGCAGACATTGGTTCACCTTGGGAACCGGTGGTAACCACCACCATTTTTTCCGGGGGATAATTATCGATTTCTTCCATTTCCACCAGAATCCCTTCGGGTATGTCTATATACCCTAAAGAGTTGGCTACTTTCACATTATTGATCATGCTGCGGCCTATTATGGTAACTTTGCGGCCAAATCGGTCGGCGGTTGAGATTACCTGCTGAATACGGTGTATGTTGGAGGCAAAAGTCGTGACGATGATCCGGCCTGTGCATTTGCCGAAAAGTTCCTCAAAAGTATTGCCGACCACTTTCTCTGACATGGTAAAACCGGTGCGGTCAGCATTGGTGCTGTCCGCCATCAAGACCATAACGCCTTGCTCACCCAATTCGGCCATCTTGCCAAAATCGGTCACCTGACCGTCCACCGGAGTTTGGTCGAGTTTAAAATCACCGGTATGCAAAACGATGCCAAGGGGCGTATGAATGGCTAGACCCATACAGTCGGGGATGCTGTGACTTACCCGGAAAAATTCAATTTCAAAAATACCCGCTTTGATTTTGTCCCGCGGGCGGACAATATTCAGCTGGACATTGCCCAAATTCTGTTCTTTCAGTTTGCCTTCTACAATCCCGATGGTAAGCCGGCTGCCGTAAACGGGCGGATTTATCTCCCGCAGGACATAGGGCAGTGCCCCTACATGATCTTCATGACCGTGGGTCAGCAGAATCGCCTTTACCTTCTCTTTATTTTCTACCAGATAGCTTATGTCAGGTATGACCATATCAATGCCAAGCAGCTCATCTTCCGGAAACATAAGGCCAGCGTCGATAACAACAATGCTATCCTGGTATTTGATTGCCATCATGTTTTTGCCGATTTCCCCCAAACCGCCCAGGGGAATTATCTGTATCCGTGCGTCGTCTGACACTCAAACACCTCCTGTAATATTTAGTTAATAATCCAATAAAATGATTATCCGTTCACAAATGTATGCTTTATTATAGCCCAAAGATTATGTACATACAACTTAATAAAATGTTATTTTTTGTTAAAGAGAAAATATAAATGGACACGCAAATGTCCATTGCAGAGCGTCAATAAAGGTGCATAGCTGCGTTATGTAAAGAAAACCGGGCTTGTAACAAGCCACAGGCGCAGTCAGAAGCCCTGATTGCACTTATGCTGTAAAGTGCAAAAAAACCGTTCAGTCAGCGTACTTGTTACGGGGACATTCCCCCTAAGGGATGTGTCCCCATACCTTATACCGCCTCAATCACGGCTTTTTTGCGAGCCTTGTTCTTCGCCTTTTTTGCTCGCTCGGTTGATTTATTATTGACCAATAGCTCGTTAATACGGGAAGCCCAATGGGTGTGGCCCCATACTTTTTTCTACAGCAGCCGGTATTGCTCCAGCAGACTGCGAATTGCTTCCAGTTCCTTCTCACCGGCCTGGCACAGCGGCAGACGAAATCCGCCCACATTTATCCCCAGCATATTGAGGGCTTCTTTGACCGGGATGGGATTGGTGGTTATAAAAAGCCCCTTAAACATCGGGAAGAGGTGTTTGTGCAGGGCCAGAGCCTGGGCATGATCCCCGTTGTCAAAGGCGCTTAGCATGAGCTTGATCTCGTTGCCGACCAGATGGGAAGCGATGCTGACCACCCCGCTGCCTCCCAAGGCCAGCATGGGCAGGGTCATGGAATCATCGCCCGAATATATGGACAGACGGTCCCCTAAGCTAACCTTCAGTTGGGAAACCTGATCCATGTTACGGCTGGCTTCTTTGATGGCCGTGATGTTTTCTGTCTCCGCCAGTCTGACCACGGTATCGGGCAGCAGTTCCACCCCGGTGCGGCCTGGTATATTATACAGCATAACCGGCAGCGAAACGCTCTCAGCAATGGCCTTGAAATGCTGATACATACCTTCCTGGGTAGGTTTGCTGTAGTATGGATTGACCAGCAGCAGCCCGTCAACACCTGCTTTTTCAGCTGCCTGACTTAATTGGATTGATTCTCTGGTATTGTAGGAACCGGTTCCGGCCAAAACCTTAACCTCAGGGCCGACCGCCCTTTTAACCGTCGTAAACAATTCAATTTTTTCTTCCTGACTTAATACCGGAGATTCCCCGGTGGTTCCACTGACCACCAGACCGTCGCTGCCGTTGGCAATCAGATAGCGCGCCAAAGCAGCGGCTTTGTCATAGTCAACTGCTAATTTTTCATTATACGGGGTGACCATTGCGGTAATCAGTTTCAAACCCAACATTTTTGTTCACCGCCCTGTTTTTATTTACATCCCAGCTCAAACTTGTCATGCAACGCCTGGACTGCCTTTTCCATATGTTCACGTTTGACCAGACACCATATATTGGTATATGAATCACCGGATTGGAGTATGGTGATTTCGTTTTCGGTCAAGGCTTCAACCACTTTGGACATAACTCCGGGGATACCGGTCATGGCAGCCCCGACGATGGCTACCTTGGCACAATTGAACTCTATATCAGGCATAATATCCAAATTCCTTAACACTTCCTGGGCTTTTTCCGCCTGATCTATATTTACCGTGAAGCGGATGCTTTCCGGATGAACCGTGATAAAATCAACACTAATGTCAGCCAGAGCCAGCGCTTTAAACACTTTAAGTTCTATTCCCCGGGTATCTGGCAGATTACCAGTATTGATCATGATCTGGGCAATGTTGGAAGTATAGGTTATTCCGGTTATCATGCGATCAGCAATGATGCGCATACGATTATCTGCACCCGGCATTTGGTTGGCCACCATGGTTCCCAGCGAATCGGTAAATGTACATCTTACCCGCAGCGGTATGCTTTTCTGCATGGCAATCTCAATGGCACGAGGATGAACTACTTTGGCGCCTTCACGAGCCAGCTGACAAATTTCGTTGTAGGTGATGGCATCAAGCAGTCTGGCATCTTTGACTATGCGCGGATCAGCCGTCATCACTCCTTCAACATCGGTAAATATATCGATATATTCAGCATTCAGGGCAACTCCCAAAGCACTGGCAGTCGTATCGCTGCCACCTCTGCCCAGGGTTGTCAGTTCACCGTTTTCCGCTATACCCTGGAAACCGGCTACCACCACTACCTTGCCTTCCTTCAGGTGTTCCAGAATTTTCTGCGCATCAACATAAAGTATGTGAGCGTCACCAAAATTACCGTCGGTTACGATACCGGCCTGCTCTCCGCTTAAAAAAACCGCCGGTATATTTCGGGCCCAAAATTGACTGGTCAAAAGCACCCCGGATATAGTTTCGCCGCAAGACATCAGAATATCCATTTCACGAGGCGGCGGACTAGGATTGGTCTCTTTCATTAAATTGATAAACGTATCTGTGGCATAGGCATCATTATTTCTGCCCATCGCCGAGACCACTACCACCATGCTTATACCTTCCTCAAGATTCGAAGCTACTATATCGCAAACTCGGGATCTTAATTCCGGTTTCGCCAAGGACGTTCCACCGAATTTCTGCACAATTATTCGCAAACTTCACACCATCCTAATATTGGTTTTTGTTTACTAATAGTTCGGCAATTTGAATCGCATTGGTGGCAGCTCCTTTTCTGATCTGATCAGATGCTACCCATAAAGCCAGCCCATTTTCAACACTGATATCTTTTCTGATTCTGCCCACAAATACCTCATCTTTATTCGAACTGTACAAAGGCATTGGATATATATTGTTTTCCGGATCATCCTGAACAATTATTCCCGGGGCTGCAGCCAGTATGGTTCTTGCTTCAGCAGGAGATAACGTTTGCTCCGTTTCCAAGTGGATAGCTTCCGAATGGCTTCGGAAAACCGGAACTCTGACGGCGGTGGCAGCGATTTTTAAATCAGGCGCATGCATTATTTTGCGGGTTTCATAAACCATTTTCATTTCTTCCCGGGTATAGTCTTGTTCCACAAAGACATCGATATGAGGAATTAAATTGAAAGCGATCGGATGCTGGAACGCTTCGGGTACTGCCTCACGGCCCTCGAGATAATCACGACTGGCCTGTTCCAATTCATGCAGGCCGGCAATACCGGCACCGGAAACGGCCTGATAAGTAGAAACCACAATTCTTTTCAGACCGGCTGCCTGGTAAATTGGATAGACCGCCATCACCATGATAGTGGTAGAACAATTGGGGTTGGCTATAATTCCCCGATGCCAGTCTACGTCATCCGGATTGATTTCCGGCACCACCAGCGGCACTGATTCATCCATTCTAAAGGCATAGCTATTATCAATGACCACGCAGTTATTATCAACGGCCATACCGGCCAGTGATTTGCTGATGTCTGTACCAACGGCAAATAAAGCCAGGTCGGATTTTTTAAACTGTTCCGAGCCGGCTGCCTGTACGGTAAATGTTTCTCCCTTGAATTTAATTTTGGTTCCGGCTTCGCGCGGATCGGCCAAACAGATCAATTCCTTGATTGGAAAATCTCTTTCTGCCAAAATCTTAAGCATTTCCTGCCCTACTGCTCCGGTTGCACCTACTATTGCTAATCTGACTCCTGCACCCATTTTTATACCTCCCGTTCTGCTGCATTCAATGTGTAATTTAACTTGTATTCTACCACAATCATTTTAATTACTACAATTGATTAGGTGCCAAGCATCAGGGGTTGAATTTGTTTGCCCTGCAGGGCGCAGACTACGGTATCAAGCAACAGATCAAGTCTGGCTACAACAGAATTAGGCTTGTTTTGCGGGTCATCCTGCCGGAACGGAACAAAAAAGATATACTTCATATTTAATAAAAGGCCGATATTTTTAGCATTAATGCCGAGCGCATCATTGGTTGAGACGGCTATAACCACCGGGCGCTGATTGCGCAGATGTGCTTTGATTGCCATCAGGGCCGGGGTATCTACAATTCCGTTGGCCAGTTTGGCAACCGTATTGCCGGTGGCGGGTACAACAACTACTACATCCAGCATCTTTTGCGGTCCGATCGGTTCTGCTCCAACTATAGTATTAATCAATGGCCGGGCAGTAATCTTTTTAAGGTCGGTCTTTAAGTCGTCCGCTTGATAAAAGCGGTTATTGGCTTCATTTACGGAAAAAGATAAAATCGGATAAATATCGGCGCCTTCGGTTTTTAACAGCTGGATCTGCGTCAGGGTGTCGGCCATCGTACAGTGGGAACCCGTCAAAACAACCCCTGCTTTCACTCCTTCCAGGCGGGCATGTTGCACTTTTCCACCTCCTTGCTATGCGTAGATCGAAGTAGGTTCGAGTTTAACGAGTTCCTTGATGATCAGGCCCGGAATTACACCGGCCAGTATCTTTCCGGCCGAAAGGGAGGCCACTTTACCCGGCAATCCCGGCGCCAGGATAGCTTTCAGACCGTAATTGTTGGCCGCCTCAAAATCTGTCCCGCCCGGTTGTGCCGCCAGATCAATAATTAAAGCATCCGGGTTGGCATATTTTAATACCGAACGATCCAAAACCAATTCCGGGATCGTATTGAAAGCTAGATCTGCTGTATGCATGATCTCCTGTAAATCAGCAAGCTCTGCCTTTTTACAGCCCATTTCATAGGCTCGGGCCAACTGGCCATGATTCCTGGCCACCACCGTAACCTCTGAGCCCAGGGCCTTTAAAGTCCGGGCCAAAGTAATCCCTACCCGGCCAAAACCAATTACACAGCTTTTGCTGCCGTGGATGGTAAAATTGGTTTCCTCCATGGCGATCTGGATTGCACCTTCGGCGGTGGGAATGGAGTTTAAGATAGCAATTTCGTCTATTTCAGCCACTTCCAGCAAATTCAGATTCCGACTGCTGATCCATTTTTTCAGAAAATCGCGGGCCGATCCGATGATTATCAGCGCTTGTGGGGCCAGAAAAGAAATTGCTTTTTCCGTCAGCTTTAATTCCTTGTCTGAATATACGGCGCGGATAAATCCCTCCGGACTGGTACCCGGCAAAGGCAGAATAGCGATTTCAGCTCCTTTACAGGCTTCCTCCGGATCATTCAGTACAAAAGCACCATGACCCACCATTTCACGCGGAAAACCGCACACCACCACCGTAGCTCCCATACGCACCAGTTCATTTACCAGGATCAACTCCCGATCATCGCCGCCTAATACTGCGATTTTTATGCCTGACAGAACTGAACTCAATTTTTAACCTCCTCCGGGTAGTTACCGATTTATGCGGAATTATTAGCAATATATGAAGAGTGAACATAACTGGTGCTTGTCCCGAATAAATGAAAAGAACTATTTTCTGGGTTATGGTAAAAAATCCGCTATTTTTTTGCAAAAAAAATCGCCCCGTCAGCGTACCAACAAACGCATCCGGAGCGATAATATAAATTTGCTTTATTTTGTTACCCCCAAAAGCATAGGAAGCATGGGAAGCATGGGGACGTTCTTTTTGCTTCCATTTAATAGGGAAATGCCACGTATGGAGACGCTCTGTGACTTCCGAAAAGGCACATGTTTTGTCATCCTGAGGAGCCGAAGGTGACGAAGCGACGATGCCATCTGGCATCTAGTGCCGTAAGCGATCAGAAGGCAAGCATAGCACCGCCTGAGCGTCGTTGGGTCTCCTCAAAATAACGTAATAATTGCATTTATCGGTTCATCACTGATATCCAGGAAGGGATAATATTACAAAAAGTTTTCCAGACCGTAGACCAACCCTTTAATTTCGGTTATTTTATTGATGGTCAGCAAAACCCCGGGCATAAATCCCACCCGATCATATGAATCGTGGCGGATGCTCAAGGTCTGACCGATGCCGCCAAAAATAACCTCCTGATGGGCTACGAACCCAGGCAGTCTTACGCTGTGTATTCTGATTCCGTTCACTTCCCCGCCCCGGGCTCCGGTTACTTTTTCAAATTCCCGGGCATTGCGGGCCGGTATCCGCTGGCGGTTGGCGGTAATCATTTCCGCTGTTTTTATTGCGGTGCCGGAAGGTGCATCCAGCTTTTGATCATGATGCAGTTCAATAATCTCAACATCAGGAAAATATTGTGCCACCTGCTGCGACAATTTCATCATCAAGACCGCACCCAGGGCAAAATTCGGAATAACTGCCACCCCGACCTGATTTTCCAGAGCGATTTTTTCCAGCTGCGCCAGTTCCATATCATTTAAACCGGTGGTCCCAATCACACAATTTACCTTTTGCTTTAATGCCGTGCGGGTATTGTTAAAAACTGCCTGCGGATTGGTGAAATCAACCATTACATCCGGGCGGGCAGCTGCAATCAACTGATCCAGATCGCTTTCCACTGTCATCTTCAGTTCCCTCAAGGCAAGAATATCGCCCATCGATTCGCCTTTCCCGCGTACGTCGACCATGCCCGCCAGCTCCAGGCCAGGTTCATTAAATATTGCTTTGACGGCTTCTTTGCCCATCTTACCCAGGGCGCCGGCTACGATTACCTTGATTTTATCAGCCACCCGTTTAACCTCCCATGTACTTTATAATGAATAGTTTTATATATTTCGCCGCTGTCGTCAAGGTTGGCTGATTAAAATAGCTTAATAACCTGGTGCCTGGCACCAAGTTATTAAGTTATTATGGAATTGAATGCGACCGGCGGTAAATGTTATACTGAGTGCTGATAGTTGAGAGTTTTACATAATTTGAAAAAATCATGCAATACTATCACTCTGAACGATAGTGAAGCGTTGATTTAAATTTTTTAAGGAAATTTGCTGTGCCTTTTGACGGACTTACGATCAGAGCTCTGTGCCGGGAACTGGATCTGGAATTAAACCATGCTCGCCTGGATAAGATCCACCAGCCGGAACGGGATGAACTGAATATTACCATACGACAGATAAAAAGCAGCAACCAGCGCCTTTTAATCTCGGCTAATGCACGCTGGGCCAGATTTCACCTGAGTACCGACAGGAAGGAAAATCCCAGCCAGCCTTCTGCTTTTTGCATGCTGCTGCGCAAATATCTGGAAGGCGGCAAGATAAAGGAAATCAAACAAATTGGCATGGAACGCATCATCCATATTCGGATTGAAGCGTTGGATGATTTCAAGGAATGGAATGATAAGCTGCTCATCTGCGAATTTATGGGACGCCATTCCAACATTATCCTGGTCAATCCGGAAAATAACGTGATCCTGGATGCAATCAGGAAATACGGCAACGATGTCAGTTCTTACCGCGAAGTACTGCCAGGCAAAGAATACGTAATTCCCCCCACCCAGAACAAACTTGATCCGCTTACCACTGCCTGGGAGGATTTTACTGCCGCCATGTGGGATCAGGCGGAAGACACTGCCCTATCGACGGCCATATTTAATATATATACCGGTATCAGCCCGTATTCGGCGCGCAAGATATGTTTGCAATGCAACCTTGATCCGGCTGTGCCGGTGGGGCAGACCGGCGAATTCGAACTGCATAAGTTGTATTATTATATCCGCAATTTACTGGATGATATCGATCAGGGCCGGATCATTACGAGGATTCACTACAACCATAAAAAGCAGCCGATCGAGTTCAGTCTGTTTGATGATACGGACGACGATACGATTGCCTTCAGCCGGGCCTATGCCAGCATGAATGAAGTATGCAACGAATTTTACGGGCAGAAGATGAGCATGCTGCGGCTTGATTCCATGAAAACCAATCTTTTGCGTAATATCAAAGAACGGCTTGATAAGTATTACAAAAAGCGTTTCCTGCAGGAGGGCGATCTGGTCAAAGCCCTGGAAAACGAGAAATACAAGACCTGGGGTGAACTGTTGACCGCATATGCACATTTGTTTGTCAAAGGCGACCGTGAAGCGGTGCTGGAGGATTTCGACAGCGGCGAACAGATCAACCTGCCGCTGGATCCACGCTACACTCCGATTCAGAATGCGCAAAGGTTTTTTAAAATTTACAATAAGAGTCGCGGCGCCCAAAAACATCTGGAAGTGCTGATGGCCCAGAATCAGGAGGAAATTGATTATCTGGAATCGGTGACGGTGGCCGTACAACAGGCGGAAAATCTTGCCCAGATCGATGAAATCATAGAGGAATTGGAGAAGGAGGGGTATATGAAAGGCAGTTCCCGCAAAGGCAAAAAACGCGAGCAACGCAGTCAGCCGCGCCGGTTTAACTCCTCAGATGGACTGCTTATTTCCGTGGGTAGGAATAATCGTCAGAATGACTGGCTGACGCTGCGGGAGGCTGAGCGTAATGATCTCTGGCTGCATACCAAGGATGTCCCCGGCACCCATGTGATTATCAAACTGCCGGCCCATATAAAATCGATTCATGACGTGCCTGACCAGACGCTGGTGGAAGCGGCTAGTCTGGCAGCCTATTACAGCAAGGCCAGCCAATCCAACAAAGTCGCGGTCGATTACACCTTTTGCCAAAATGTAAAAAAACCCAACGCGGCCAAACCCGGGATGGTTATTTATGATAACTACTGGACGATCATGGCCAATCCTTGCTCCGAGCTGTTGACCCGGCTGTTGGAAAACGATTTGTAACTGCCGGCAACCCGAGCATGGTTAACCGTTGCCTTAAAAGTGGTGTTGAAAACCGACCGAATTATGCGGATTGGGCATCCGGATGGTTTCGGAGACATTCGATTTATTCGCTTCATCTATACTGCTGCGCATCCAGAATTGAATTTTCATGGCGGCGGCTTTGGCATTGCTGCGAGCTTCATCTTCACTGGCACCGGTTGCGATTACATATGCATAGCGGTCTAGCATGGACAAAGGCGGCCTCAGATAAGCCCCCCGCCGTGGCCGTACAAAGACTTCCAGCACCCCTGCAGATTTGGTGGCGCGGTTCATGCCGGTTACTTTATCCAGTATGCCACCCTGGGCCACGATACGATATTGGACGAAAATATGCCGCCGGTAGCGCGGACTTAGATCAGGTTGCTGCCCCAAAGCCAGTTTGATGGTTTCCGCCGTCAGTTCCACCCCCAAACCCAAATAGATCAGTTTGTTCATCGCCCCTCCGGAGATGCGGGGATTGATTTCAATCAATTTCCACTGTTGATTGACCAGACGCATTTCCAGATGACAGGCACCGGTTTCCATTCCGTGGGCTTTGACAATTGCGGCTACCGCCCCGGGCAGATCCTGGAGTTTTTCCGGCAGTTCCAGCAGCAAATTGTAACCAGTGATAATAAAGCGCTGATAAAATGTGACTTCCTGCTCGATGATCGCTGCGATCAGCACATTTTTTTCATGCACTAGAACTTCAATCAAATATTGTGGCCCTTCCAGCATCTCTTCGACCAAAATGGATTCAGAGGGACGTTTATTCTGCAGATGACGCAGATAGTAGTTCAACTCCTGCCGGTTGTTGATTTTAAAAACATTTGCCGAACCGGTTGAACTCGGTGACTTGATAACGAAGGGATAGGGAAATCCCAGCAAGGGTTCGATATCAGACAACGCCGCCGAGGCTGATATGGCCATAAAACGCGGACTGTAATCAGTCAGCGATAATATTTCGCGGGAGATGATTTTGTTTTTCATTTGTTTAATGGCATGACAGGTGAATTGATGCAATCCGAATTCATCCGCCATAATGCAGGCAGTCAGGCAATGGGCTTCGGTAAAACTAACGATAGCGCAAACCTTAATATCACGCATCTGTATTTTAACAATGTTTAATCTAATTTCTTGCAGATCACGCAAATTGCATGGCAGCATGCTATCGACTTCGGTAAAATCATTGCTCTGCTCAAGATGAGAGCGCCGGTCTGTAAACAGTATTACATAATAACCCATTTTTTTTGCCGCTCTCAGCGCATCGCGACTGGAGCCTGACTTTAGGGTACCCAGAAATAAGATCGCCTGCAAATTATCCTCTCCTTTAACTGGAATCATTTATACCATCAGTTGCCGCTGCGCGCATTTCGTGCCAGATACATGGCGTAATGGATCGTATTTCTGACCACATCCAGTTCCAGATCGAAGGCCGGTGGACAACCGGGGCGCCAATTCACCTCAAAAATCCAGTAGTGGCCTTTGTCATCAAGTCCCATATCAATGCCGATTTCATCGAGCTTCTCCTCAAAAAGCTGATAGTGAAGATTATCCAGATGCCGGGCCAGCCGCAGCGCAAAATTTTCCAGGAAGGGCTTGATCGCAGTGGCCTGGTCGGGGAATTCCTGTTGTAAAAACGATTCCAGATAATTGGTTGAACCGCCCTTATGAATATTTGATACGATGTTTCCCAGTGCACCGATACGCGGGTAAATAGCCGTAATAACCCACATTCCTCGGCCTTCCTTCTGCACATGCAGACGAAAATCAAAAACCTGACCGGTTTTGGTTCGGCAATTTATATAGGGTTGCACCATCAGCCTGGTTTTTTGCATTCGGGCTGATATATATTCGTTAAGCTGCTCAGCAGTCATAGTTTCGTTATGGCCGTCTCTGACTAGGGTAAAAAGATTTTCGTTTTTTTCAATAGAAACTATTCCCATGCCGCGGTGTCCATTAATCGGTTTAATAATCAGCTTTTCATGCTGCTGGAAACAGGCAAACAAATGTTGCAATGATTGCAAAGGCTCGGAGGGAATAAGATATGGTCTAAATTCTGCTGAGGGCAGAAGCCGGTTGTAAACGTTCATTTTATTGCCCAACGCTGAAGTTGTAAAGGGAATATCCCGCTTTAATTTGGCGTATATACGCCGATGACGGGCAAGCTTCTGCGGACTGCCGGTATTATATATGACGTCGGGAAAATCAGTATCTACCTTCTGCCATTGACCGTCTTTATACATATATCCTCTGATCAGGCGCCGGTCCAGATCTACTCCGCGCAGAGTAAAAAATACCAGTTCAACTCCCTCAGCCAGGGCAACTGCTGCAAAAGCATACGCTTTTTTACTTTTGCTGGGGTGTTCTTGATGGTGAAGCATTCCTATTCTGATCAAAATATTTTCTCTCCCTTTCTAATATTTGGCCTTTTAAGTAGCATATGATGGGAGTTATATTCTGGTCACAATAGTCAGCCCTGAATAATGCAGAAAACCATGCGCCTTTCTCGGGAAGCACGGGGACGTTCTTTTTGCTTCCTAAATCAGTTCCACCGAACCGTCTTCATTTTTTTGTATTTTGCCGTCCACTTCCAGGATATATATTTTATTGTTTACAGTCTCAACCGCCACTTCCCGGTTGAGACTTTTGCATAACTGATTATTTTTTAATTTGCCATGCCGCTTTAGAATATCATCCTGAGCGTTAGCGAAGCGACGGTGCCATGCGGCATCTAGTGGAAAGCGATCGGAAGGTACGCACAGCGCATCCTGAGCGTCGGCGGATCTACGGCACTTGTGAGATTCCTCCTACGGGGACTACATATATACTAAAGGGAACCGTTAAGGTAGCTTCACTTCGTTCAAGATGACAGTTAACGAGTTTAATTATTAAATGGAAGCAAAAAGAACGTCCCCCTGCTTCCTAGATCAGTTCTACCGAACCGTCTTCATTTTTTTGTATTTTGCTGTCCGCTTCCAGGATATATATTTTATTGTTTACAGTATCAACCGCCACTTCGCGATTAATTATCGTATTGACCTCCTGGCTGGTGATGAGGGTACGAATTTGCACTCCGTTATCATACAATTCGAAGTGCATTTTGTCGCCGTTATCCTTGTCGACTGTTTTTTCGGTGAATTTTTGATAAGGTTTCACGAAAACATATTTATATCCGCCTTCAACGAACTGCATTTCATTTCCGTTTAAAAATACTTTTATAATGACTCACCTCCAAAATTATAATCAACTGGAGTAATCCTTGCTTATTGCCTGCTGCCGGGCTTGATGGCTTCACCCTGGCCGGCCTGGCAAAGCGGGCAGCTATCCGCCTCCCAGGATTCGACGTCCATACTGAGGACTGACTGCAGCGGTACGCCGAAATCAACTTTACCGCCGCTGCGATCAACCAGAACGCCAACGCCCACGACTTCACCGCCCAGCTCGCGGACCACATCCATTACTTCCATTACTGAACCGCCGGTTGTAACTACATCCTCAACCACCAGTACCCGGTCGCCGGCTTTAATTTTAAATCCTCGCCGCAGAGACATCCGGCCATCCTGACGCTCGGTAAACATGCTGGGAACTTTCATCTGTCGGGCCACTTCATAGGCCACGATAATTCCGCCCATTGCCGGGCCTACCACATAATCAATTTTTTCGCCGGCAAACTTCTCCGCCAGATGGCAGGCCAGTTCTTCGGTATAATGGGGATATTGCAGCACCTGGGCACATTGCATGTAACGGTTGCTGTGCCGGCCGGAGGTCAGTTTAAAATGGCCCTCCAGCAAAGCGCCTGAATCCGTAAATATTTTGATTGCCTGTTCCTTACTCAGCATCGTTTGTTCCCTCCAACTCTTCAATAATTCTCATCGCGGCAGCGCGCGGATTATCTGCCTGGGTAATCGGTCGTCCGATAACCATATAGTCTGCTCCCATATCCAGAGCATCCCAAGGGGTAGTGATTCTTTTCTGGTCATTGGCTTCCGACCAGCTCGGCCGTATGCCCGGGGTTACAATTTTGAATTCCGCTCCGCAGGCATCCCGAATGGCGGTGATTTCCCGCGGTGAACATACTACTCCGTCCAATCCTGATTCCTTGGCCATTACCGCCCATTTGACCACCAGTTCACGAACGTTCAGGCCTTCTACATACATTTCCTCTTTAAGCTGTTGCTCCGAAATACTGGTCAAAACAGTCACAGCCAGCACGAGGGGAGGTTCTATCCCCAGGGCGGCAGCTTCCTTCTTAACCTCACCGGCAACCCTTTGCATCATTTCCCGGCCTCCGGCAGCATGAACATTGAACATGTGACACTGCAAACGGGTCAGCACTTTGCCGGCCGCACCCACCGTATTGGGAATATCGTGGAATTTGAGATCCACAAAAACCCTGCCGCCCAATTGGTTTACTTCCTGCACGATGGCGGGACCGATACTGTTATACAACTGCATGCCGATTTTAAAGGCGCCCACATAAGGGGCCAGCTCTTTGACCAGTTTTATTGCTTCCTCATGAGTATCAACATCCAGGGCTAAAATGATTCTGTCTTTCGGGTTCATGTAATGCCTCCTTGCATTCATAACTTACAAATATTATTAATAGTATTATTTAAATCGAGGTACGAGTCAACGTTCTGTTTGAAACTGAAATTTCCTTCCATTCAAAACCGGAATAATATTTTACATTTATAGCCATAGCAGTTAATTCTATGTTAACATCATAATATAATTTATGAGGAGGTATAAATATTATGGCCGCTATCTGGCATCATCAATATCAGCAGAAATTAACTTCCGCTGCTGACGCCGTCCAGGATATCCCCGACGGTGCAGTTGTCTTTTGCGGATTTTGCGCCGCTGAGCCGCCGGCGTTGCTGGATGCTTTGCAGGCCAACCGGAATAATTATAAAAATATTAATGTTATACAAATGCTTTCCCCCTGGCGCTCCTCTTTTGTCGAAGCGGAAAACCGGGAATTTCTGCGGCTCAACAATTGGTTTTCCAGCGCCCATACCCGTACAGCAGTAACGGAAGGCTGGGCTGATTACACGCCTACGCATTTTCATGACAGCAGTCACATCATCCGTCAGGAAATCGTACCGGTGGATGTTTTTATAACCGCCGTAGGTCCCATGGATGAGCAGGGTTATTTCAACCTGGGGGTTTCCGTTGCCTACACTTTTGAGGCCATTAAAAAAGGCCGGCGCGTGATTTTTGAAGTCAATCAAAACATGCCCCGTACTAGCGGTAACAGTTTTGTACATATCAATCACGTCGATCAAATTGTTGAAAACCATGTCCCGCTGCCGCAGATGAAAAGCGCCTTCCCCAATGATATTCAGCGCATAATTGGTCAAAGGGTGGCCGAATTGATTGAAGACGGCTCTACGGTGCAGCTGGGATTTGGCGGCATTCCCATGGCCATGGCTGATTTTTTAAAAGAAAAACATGATCTGGGCATCCATACGGAATTAGTGGTTGATGCCATGGTCGATTTAATCGAATGCGGAGCGGTCAACAACCATAAACGTTCGCTGCATACCGGCAAAATAACCGGAACAGCCCTGGTCGGAACCGATAAAATCTACCGCTACAGCCATCAAAACCCCCTGGTCGAACTCCATCCCGTAGATTATACCAATGATGTCGCCACGATTGCCGCCAATCATAAAATGATAGCCGTCAATGCCACCCTGGAAATAGATCTTTTCGGCCAGTGCGTTTCCGAATCGTTCGGTTACATGCATTACAGCGGTTCGGGCGGTCAGCTGGATTTCGTACGCGGGGCAGTAAAATCTCCCGGCGGCAAAGCCATCCTGGCGCTACCCTCCACGGCCAAAAATGATTCCCTCTCCCGGATCGTTCCCTGTCTGGCCCACGGTGCGGCGGTTACAGTACCCCGCAACGATACGGATTATATTGTCACCGAATACGGGGCGGTAAGACTCAGGGGCAAGAGCCAGCGTGAACGGGCACTGGCCCTTATCTCCGTCGCTCATCCCAACTTTCGGGATGAACTGCGCTTTGCGGCGCAGAAGATGACCTTAATCTGACCGGATAGAGTTCCCCCTACGGGGACTACATATGTCGCAATTAGGGTAGCTTCGTCGTTCGGCTCCCCAGGATGACAAAACAAGTACTTTTTCAGTGACCTCGAACTGTTTGGGCGTTGCAGATTTGGTGTGTTTAAGCCGCAGGAGTCCGGATACAATTTAAGTGATTTTTTCGTTGGCCTGGAACCGTCCAACAGCTCTTGTCTTTCACCATGAGTATCCGGATTTCTACTGCTGAGGCACAGGCAGGCAAATCTGGGACTTACCTCAGCCTGACCTTATTCCTGCGATGGTAAATTCACAACTTCCGTCGGTCTTGGTCTCCTTATTTTCTGTACCTGTTTGACTATTATCCTGACCAACAGAATGAATAACAGCAGCAATAATACAATGACAGCATAAATCACCAATGCAATCCGGTTGGGCTGGGATAAAACCGCTTTCAGCGAGGTCTCATGATCGACGATCTTGCGGCCCTGCACCTGCTGGTAGAAGACCGGCACCTGGGGCAGACCCTCTGAGGCTGCCGGCGCAAATGAGTGCAGATATCTGGCAATAGCCGCCCATTCCTTGATTTCTCCACCGTCTGCAGTATTAATAATCTGGGCCTCAAAATCAGTGATGGGAACGCCTGCTTTGGTCTTGGGCACCAGTGATAAAATGCCGAAGGATTTATCACCCACCACCGACAGCATCTGGGCCGAATAGAGGCCGGCCACAACCCGGTAAAGCTCATTGTCATCGATTTCCACTCTGGTGCCGTCCGCTTTTAACAGGGCGGCGTCGGTTACTTTGTTGAAAATCATCCGGTGCGGATTGAAAGTATACGTAAGCCCCGACATGTATAGCTGCGCCGGTTCCATCAGCGGGGTGATGGAGGCATCCACCTCGCAGGCGGTCTTTAGTTCCTTGCCGGTTAAATAAACTGATATCAGTGGATAACCTGATTTTTTATCCTTGCCAATCCCCAGCGAGCTGACGTTGAAGGCGTCCGCCACCGTAATATCACCTTGCACAAAAGAGGACCGGATCGTTCCATAGGGAACCACCGCCACATCAACCGGCTCATAACTGCTTGCTTCCGCCTGCTGAACGGCGTAAATATATGCATCGGAGATCAAATTGCCCAGCGGCTGTTCGGCGTGCCGGGTTCCTATTTCCGAAATATCGTTATAGCTAAACGGAATATAGGCGAGCCTTTCATCAAACGTGAGCCCCATATCGTCCAGATAGCTGGTCTGAACCAGGTTTTTAAACGCTTCGATACGTGCACTGACTGCTTCGTCAGCCGGGATGGTGTCATCAATGGGAAATAAACGATAACTGTTTTTCTTCCAAATACCGGTGCTTTCCTTGTGCAGGGTTATAACTCCCAGGTTCTGGCCGTATTCATCCGCCGAGCAAATATAAGTATCGCCGACCACAATCGGCTGTTCCAGTTTGCTGTGGGTATGTCCACTGATAATCACATCGATCTGAGGTACTTTTCGAGCCAGAACAATATCTTCTGATTTATCAGGATCATCAACGGTACCGGAATGGGACAGGCAAACGATCATATCAACCTTTTCCTGCTGTACTAGTATATCTGTTATCCGGCGGGCTTGCTCCAGAGGGTCTGCAAAGGTTACACCGGCCATGGGGGCATTTGATGCTGCTTCATAGCCGATCAGACCAAATACACCGATTTTATATCCCTTGCGCTGCAGAATCGTATAAGGTTTTACCCCGTAATCATCCATGGCCTGCTTTAAGTCCTTAAGATCACTGCTGACAATTTTGCCTTCTTCATTAACCGGGATGGTTACATTGGCGCTGACAATCTGCGGCAAGCGCTCCTGACTGCTGCGGGCGGCATTTAAACTGCCGGCCAGGCCTTGCGGGCGAAAATCGAATTCATGGTTGCCAAACGTCGTCACATCATAGCCCATTTTTCCCAACAACCTTAAGCCGGGCGACTGTTGGGCAAAAATAGTTTGAAACAGCGTCCCCATGGAATAATCGCCCCCGTCCAGCAGCATCAACTGTGGATCAAGGGCTTTTTGCCGATTGATAACGGTCTGCAGACGGGCATAGCCGCCCCGGCTTTCAATTTGACCGTTTGCGGCCAGATTAAAGGGTAGCAGGTTATCATGCAGATCATGGGTAAAGAGAATCGTGACCAGTTGATTCTGCTCGGCCGCCTGCAGCCAGGATGTACCCGTTACGATGAGCACCAAAATTATCAGAACGCCAAAATTCGCTGAGAATTTTTTCATCTTTTCGTCCTCCTGCTCCCTTTTAGTAACTGTAGACAAACGATGGTCAAAACGAAACATGGTTCTGCTTGGGCAAGAAAAATGGAATAGTTATCTTTCGTCAAACGGTAATTTAAACTCAGCCATCCGTCACTTTTGCGGGTTCCTTACAATGCGGTATTTTATTTTTAATAAAATTTTATTATAATAATCGTGATCAAAACTCCCCTGGCAAGCTGGGGCCTGATTCCTTCAAGCTTTACATGCGGCTTTGTTTGATTAAAACTCCCCTGCTTATCTGCTGACCGCAATCCCGACCAGCTCGGATATATTTTCCAGCTTGTTCTGCTGTAAATATTGCTCCAGTCCGGCAGCAATTTCAGCCGCCAGACGAGGTTTGACAAAAACTCCCGTGCCGACGGACACCGCTGATGCTCCGGCCATAATGAATTCCAGTGCATCGGTTGTATTCATGATGCCCCCACCGCCCAGAATCGGCAAATCCACTTCCCGGTAAACCTGGTAGATCATACGCAGGGCCACCGGTTTGATGGCCGGACCGGACAGCCCGCCGAACACATTGCCCAGTACCGGCCGGCGGGTGCGGATATCAATGGCCATGCCCATCAAGGTATTGATCATGGACAGACAGTCGGCTCCGCCATCCCGGGCAGCTTTGGCGATGGCCACGATGTCGGTCACATTGGGTGACAGTTTGGGCATCACCGGCAGGGAGCTTGCGGCTTTAACCGCCGCTACCACCGTTTTCACCATATGTGGATCGGTGCCGAACTGCAGACCGCCCTCTTTCACATTGGGGCAGGAAATATTCAGTTCGATCCCGGCAATGCCCGTATGGCCCTCCAGCCGGCCTGCCATCTGCGCGTAATCTTCCACTGAGTTGCCGGCGATATTGGCAATAACTGTAACTTTCTTTTCCCGCAGCAAGGGCAGATACTCATGCAAAAACACATCCACCCCCGGGTTTTCCAGCCCGATGGCATTAAGCATACCGGCCGGGGTTTCGGTGATGCGGGGTGGTATATTGCCGGGCCGGGCCTCCAAGGTGGTACCTTTCACAATCACCGCCCCGATGATGCTGCTGTCAATAAAATCCGCATATTCAAATCCGTAGCCAAACGTACCGGAGGCTACCGCCACCGGATTTTTCATCTTTATTCCGCCCAGATTTACGCTGAGGCCCAAACTCTCCCCGTTCCCAATTTTATTTCCGCTCATGCCAAACCTCCGTTATATAGCTCAATGTCATGCAAACTGAAGACCGGTCCGTCCTTGCAGACTTTTACATAACCGGGATCGGTGCTTTTCAATTTGCGGGCACACCCGAGGCATGCCCCGACGGCACAAGCCATATTTTCTTCCAGGGAGCATTCGCCCCATATCTTACGGTGGACGGCAAAATCAGCCACCGCTGCCATCATGATTTCCGGGCCGCAGGTATAAACCCGGTCGATTGCTTCAGGTTTGATCTGCTGCCTGAGCAGGTCGGTCACCAACCCTTTGCAGCCCTGGCTGCCGTCCATCGTAGCCGTCAGCAGTTCCACTCCCAGATTTTCAAAGCGCTGGGCGGCGGCCAGATCCTTACTGCTGCCGGCCCCATAAAGTACGGTAACTTCGCATTTCATTTCCTGTAAACGGCGGGCCAGATAGAGCAGCGGGGCAATCCCCACTCCCCCTCCCACCAAAACGACCCGACCAGCAGTATCGGGCAAGCTGAAGCCCTTGCCCAGCGGTCCCATAATATCAAGATATTCCTGCGCTTTGACGGCGGTGAGCAGATTGGTGCCGCGCCCTACCACTTTATAAAGCAATGAAATTGTACCGCGTTCCTGGTTAACATCGTAAACACTGATCGGTCTTCTCAACAGCGGGTCATGGTTTACATCGATACGGATCTGCAGAAATTGGCCCGGTTGACATAAAAGTGCTGTCTGCGGTGCAATCAGTTCCAGCTCAAAAAGGTCGGCGGCCAGCTGCTCGTTGCTGATGACCAGTCCTGGTTCAAGGGTTGCCATAGAATCATCTCCTTTTTTATGCGTTTCCTGGCAGCTATTGGCCGGATACATATTCCTGCAGTGACTTCACCTGCATGTCAGCGATATTTTCCCCTTCCGCAATTACTTCCTGCATAACTTTCAGCGTATCCAGCGAAGTCAGACAGGGAACCGACAGTTCCACCGCCGCCCGGCGAATGACAAATCCGTCACTGAACTGGTCACGCCCGTGGGTCATGGTGTTGACGATAAAATCAGCCTGTCCCTGCCGGATCAGATCGACGATGTTGGGGGAGCCTTCATTCATTTTCTTGACTGCTTCCACGTCTACTCCTGCCTGGCGCAGCGCTGCAGCCGTCCCCTGGGTGGCAATCAGCTTAAAGCCCAGTTCATGAAATCCTTTCAGGATGGGGATGGCTTCCTCTTTGTCCTTGTCGGCGATGGTTGCTACGATGGTGCCTTTTTGCGGGATAATCATTCCCGCCGCCACCAACCCTTTATAGACGGCAGTCTTCAGCGATTTATCAATGCCCATCACTTCGCCGGTGGATTTCATTTCCGGTCCCAGGGTGATATCGACCTGTTCCAGTTTGTTAAAGGAAAAGACCGGCACCTTGACCGCATAAAAATCCGGCGCAGGTTGCAGTCCGCCCTTATAACCGAGTGAGGCGAGGCTATTGCCCAGCATGATCGCGGTGGCCAGTTTCACCAGGGGAACATCGGCCACCTTGCTGATAAAAGGCACCGTGCGGCTGGAACGTGGATTGACTTCCAGCACATACAGCTCCTGTTGGTATTCTACAAATTGAATATTAATCAGTCCCTTGACTTTTAAAGCCAGGGCCAATTTGGTTGTATAATCGATGACTTTGCCAGTAATCTCGGCGCTCAGGGAGTGAGCCGGGAAGACCGCCATACTATCTCCGGAATGGACGCCGGCTCTTTCAATGTGCTGCATGATGCCCGGGATCAGCACTTCCTGCCCGTCGCAGACCGCATCCACTTCTATTTCCCTGCCCAGCAGATATTTGTCCACCAGCACCGGATGTTCGCGGCTAACCTTGACGGCGGTGGCCATATATTGTTCCAGTTCTTTCCGGTTATAAATTATCTCCATGGCTCGCCCACCCAGCACATAGGAAGGCCGCAGCAGTACGGGATAGCCGATGGTCTCCGCCGCCTGTACCGCATCTTCCAGCGTGAAAACGCTTTTTCCCGGCGGACGGGGAATGCCCAGTTCTTCCACCAGGGTATCAAAACGGTCGCGATCTTCGGCACGGTCGATGCTGTCATTGGAAGTACCAATAATCCTGACCCCTACATTATTGAGCGGCTGGGCCAGATTAATCGCGGTCTGCCCGCCGAACTGAACGATTACGCCGTCCGGTTTTTCTTCATCGATAATATTCAGAACATCCTCAAATACCAACGGTTCAAAATAGAGCCGGTCGGAAGTATCAAAATCGGTGCTGACCGTTTCCGGATTGTTGTTGACAATGATCGCCTTGACGCCGGCTTCGCGCAGCGCCCAGACACAATGTACGGAGCAGTAGTCAAACTCCACTCCCTGCCCGATGCGAATCGGCCCGGAGCCGATGACCAAAATCTTTTTCGCGGTCGGATCATGACTGGCTTCATTTTCATCTTCATAGCAGGAGTAGAAATAGGGCGTGACCGCATCAAATTCGGCCGCACAGGTATCGACCAGCTTGTAAGTGGGGATAACCCCTTTGTCGGTGCGCAGGCGGTGGATATGCACCTCCTGCATGCCTTCCTGCAGATGGGCGATCTCTATATCGGAAAAACCGATTTTTTTGGCTTCCCGCAGCAGTTCGCCGTCAAGTTCCTGCTCGCGCAGACGGTGGGTAAAATCAATGATATTCTTGATCTTTTTCAGGAAATATTTATCGATCCGGGTAATTTCCCAGACTTCGTTGATACTCATGCCGCGGCCGAACGCTTCGGCGACGATAAAGATGCGTTCGTCATCGGCCTGCTTGAGACGGTTGCGCAGCGATGCATCGCTTATATTGGCCAGTTCAGGCAGACGCAGCCCGTTGATGCCCAGTTCCAGGCAGCGGATGGATTTCAGGAAAGCTGCTTCGAAACTGCGGTCAATGGCCATAACCTCGCCGGTGGCTTTCATTTGGGTCCCCAGTTTGCGATCGCCGAAGACAAATTTATCAAAAGGCCAGCGCGGCATCTTGAGTACCACATAATCAATGGCCGGCTCAAAGCAGGCGGTAGTTTTGCCGGTCACGACGTTGGGGATCTCATCCAGATTATAGCCGATGGCGATCTTGGTGGTGACTTTGGCGATTGGATAGCCGGTCGCCTTGGAAGCTAAGGCCGAAGAACGGCTGACGCGCGGATTAACCTCGATGACATAATATTTTTTACTGAAGGGATCAAGGGCAAACTGAACATTACAGCCCCCGGCAATCTTCAGGGCACGGATGATTTTGATGGACGCCGCCCGCAGCATTTGATACTCTTCGTCAGTCAGCGTCTGGGCCGGAGCGACCACAATACTGTCACCGGTATGGATGCCTACCGGGTCAACATTTTCCATACTGCAGATGGTGATGCAGTTATCATTGCCGTCGCGCATTACTTCAAACTCAATTTCCTTGTAACCGGCCACGCTTCTTTCGATCAAGACCTGTCCGATGGGACTGCTTTTAATTCCTTTCTGGGCAATGCGGCGCAGTTCATCTTCATTTTCAGCGTTGCCGCCGCCGGTTCCGCCCAGCGTATAGGCGGGTCTGACGATGACCGGATAGCCGATCCCGGCAGCAAAAGCCAATGCTGCTTCCACCGAAGTAACAATATCGCTCTCCGGCACCGGTTCGCCGATCTCTTCCATAGTCTGTTTAAAAAGTTCACGGTCTTCGGCGCGGGCAATCGCTTCCAGGGGTGTGCCTAACAGCGGCACGCCGGTGCGTTCCAATATTCCTTCCCGGTCAAGCGCCAGGGCCATGTTCAGCCCCACTTGACCGCCCAGCGTAGCAATGATTCCATGGGGTTTCTCCTTCTCCAGGATCTTGCTGACCGTGGCAATGGTGATCGGTTCCATATACACATGATCAGCGATATTGGTATCAGTCATGATGGTGGCCGGATTGCTGTTTAAAAGCACCACTTCAATGCCTTCTTCTTTCAGTGCCCGGCAGGCCTGGGTACCGGCATAATCAAACTCGGCCGCCTGACCGATGATAATCGGCCCCGACCCTATCACCATCACTTTGCTCAGTCCCTCTTTTAATGGCATACAATATCCTCCTAGAATAATAGTCCAAATCGTTTTGCTCTAGATGCTGTTAATAAATTGATCGAAGAAGATCCCGGTATCACTGTAGCCAATATAGCCCTCGGGGTCAAACTGGACGGAAAATACCGGCAGTCTCTGGTGGCAGATACCTTCCACGGTATGGTCATTGAGACTGCGCAGAGTTATATCCAGTTCCGTACCGGCAAGAGTTTTTTCATCCACCGTGTAACCGTGGTTTTGGGTGGTAATATAGACCCGGTCGTTCTTCAGGTTTTTTACCGGATGATTGCTGCCGCGATGGCCGTAGGCCAGTTTGCTGACTTTTGCCCCCAGCGCCAGAGCGATCAGCTGGTGACCCAGCCCCACTCCGAAAACCGGCAAGTGGTCGAGCAGACTTTTTACCGTCTCTATTACATAAACGAGTGACTGGGGATCACCGGGGCCATCGGAAACAAATAAACCATCCGGCTGCAGCGCCATGATCTCTGTTGCGCTGCCAAAGGCAGGTACTGCTACTACCTCGCAGCCACGCTGGGTGAATGATTTCAGTACACCTGTTTTGCTGCCCAGATCCAGCATAACAATACGTTTATCGGCATCACCGAAACGTTCGATATCCCGGCGGGTAACGTGCTGTACCAGGTCACCGCTCAGCCTTGCGGCGGCTTCACGGGCGGCAGCGGTTAACTTGCCCGGATCGCTGATGTCGGCAGTAATGATCCCGCCCATTGTTCCTCCGTTGCGGATCACGCGGGTCAGGGCCCGGGTATCGACATCGGTTAAAACCGTAACGTTGCTGTCATTTAAAAATGAGATCATGTCCGTTTCCATCTCCCAGTGACTGGGAAAGGCAGTGGCCTCACGTAAAATAAGTCCCTCCACCATGGCCCGGCGGGAGGCAAAACTGCTCTCATTAAAGCCTACATTGCCTACCAGCGGGTAGGTCATAACCACGATCTGGCCGTAATAGGACGGATCGGTAATAACGTCCTGATAACTGATCATAGCGGTGGTAAAAACCACTTCTCCGCCGGCATGGCGGCATTCATTCAGCAGGGAACCCTGAAACACCCTGCCGTTCTCCAACACCAGATATCCTTTCATAGGTACCTCCAATCAAAAAGCGTTAGCAATAATTCCATCTTGGCAGATGACCTGGCCTTTGACGATGGTCATACAGGGCCAGCCCCGCAGGGTCATGCCCTTAAAGGGTGTATTTTTGCCTTTGGAATAGAATTGTTCCGGTAGCACCGTTTTATTCAGTTGGGGATCGATAATGGTGATATCGGCGTCAGCATCCACATCCAGGGTGCCTTTTTCGATCCCCAGAACATTGGCCGGCCCGAGGGTAAACAGCTGCACCATCGTTTCCACATCGATGATTTCAGGGATTACCAGTTGATCCATGATCAGCGCGACCGCTGTTTCCAGGCCGGAAATCCCAAAGGAGGCCAGATTATATTCGCAGTCTTTACTTTCAAGGTGATGGGGCGCATGATCGGTGGCAATGCAGTCCACCGTACCGTCCAGAATCCCGTCCCGCAAGGCAATCACGTCATCCAGAGACCGCAGGGGCGGATTAACCTTGGTATCGGCGTCATAACTGCCCACGATTTCATCGGTAAGAATCAAATGGTGGGGGGTGACTTCACAGGTAACCTGTACACCCCGCTCCTGGGCAGCGCGAATCAACTCGATCGAACCGGCGGTGGAAACGTGGCAGATATGAACTCTGGTGCCGGTCGCTTCCGCCAGAATAATTTCCCGGGCAACCATGACCTCCTCGGCGGCAGCGGGAATACCTTTCAGGCCGTAAATCGTGGAGTAATAGCCCTCATGCATCTGTCCGCCGCGGGAAAGGCTGGTCTCCTCGCAGTGGGATAGGATGGGCAGCGCAAACATGGAGGCATACT
>JAAYCZ010000160.1 GCA_012729495.1 Syntrophomonadaceae bacterium
GAGGATACTGCCAAGGATTTGGACAGCATCGCACCAGCCACGCCAGCCACGCCAGCCACGGGGACGGTTCTTGTGGCTGGTCCTGAAGATACGAAACCAGCCACAAGAACCGTCCCCGTGGTTGGCGTGGATCTTCCTGCGGATAGCGGCAACCTCAACCTGATTTTGGATGTTCCCCTCCGCTTATCTGTATTGCTGGGCCGGACCAAAAGAAATATTGGGGATATTCTCAAGCTAACCCATGGATCAATTGTAGAGTTGGAAAGGCTTGAAAATGAGCCGGTTGATATTCTGGTAAATGAGAAGCTTATCGCCCGAGGGGAAGTAGTCGTAGTGAAAGAAAACTATGGCGTAAGAATAACGGAAATAATTTCGATGGAAAACAGGTTAATAAATTTAGTACAAAAATAATGTTAACCCGTTGATACCATCACATATGGATAGGAGTGAACTTATGGACATAACGTCGCTGGTCGGGCTGCTATTAGCGATAGTTTCTCTTCTGGGGGCCTTTGCGCTTGAAGGCGGATCTATGGGCATGTTGCTGGTTTTAACTGCGGCCATAATTGTATTTGGCGGAACCATTGCAGCGACTGTGATGAGTTTTACTCTGGAAGACATTAAAAGAGTACCTTATTTTGCTAAAATGGTATTTGTAAACAAGGATCCAGATTATAATGGCGTATTGGAAACACTCGTAACTTGTGCTGATAAAGCACGCCGGGAAGGGTTTTTAAGTCTGGAAAGCCAAGTCGAAGGAATGGACAATAAATTTCTGGCGCGGGGAATACAGATGGTTACTGATGGTATGAACCCTGAATTGACCCGGGATATGTTGGAAAAGGAAATCGACGCTTACGAAAATAATGAGAAAATCGGAGTCGAAGTATTTATGACCGCGGGCGGATTTGCTCCAACGATGGGAATTATCGGCACCGTAATGGGAATGATTACAGTTTTGAGCAATTTGTCCAATCCGGAAGAGTTGGGTGGTGCTATTGCCGTAGCATTCCTGGCTACCCTCTATGGAATCGCTTCCGCCAATCTCATGTGGATCCCCTTTGCTACAAAAATAAAAAATAGGATTAAAAGAGAAGTTATATTAATGGAAATGATTTTAGAAGGCATTCTGGCTATTCAAGTTGGTGAAAATCCTCGGATTTTAAGAGGCAAACTCAGCATCTTGCTGCCGCCTGAGGCCCGTACCGATACAACCGCAGCGGAACGAGACAATGTCAGAGCCTTCCCAACTGCTAAAACCACCAAAAAACCCGCCGCGTCCAAGCGGAAAGAAGCAGGGATGTGATTAAGGTGAGCCGCGGACGGAGAAAAAAGCAAGAAGAAGCAGATGATGTCGGGATGGAACGTTGGTTGCTGAGCTATGCGGATTTTATAACATTGTTGATGGTGTTTTTTATCATGATGTATGCCTTGAGCAAAGTAGACGTGGCCAAATATAACGCCATAGCCCAATCGCTGAGTATTGTTTTGACGGGCAGTTCCCTGCCCAACCAGGAAGCCCCCGGACCATCCCTGGCACCAGGCGCTTCCGGTCAGCAGGTTCCGGGGTCATTAGGTGATACTTCGGACCTTTCAAACCAATTGGAAGAAGTTGAAAAGCAGATCCGAAAGTTTATCAGTATTGATATAACGGATAATTCCGGTGTTGCGATGGGGCAAAGCTCCACCCGCCTGGCAGACTATATTGATATAATCGAACAGGAACGGGGATTGGTAATTAGTATAAAGAATACGTTTCTGTTCCCCAGTGGTTCTGATGAGCTTAATCCCCAGGCCCGGGTGGTAATCGAGCAATTAGGCAAAGCCCTGGTTAAAATGCCAAATCAGATTCGAGTGGAAGGACATACTGATGATCTGGCCATAAATACGGCGCAATTTCCTTCCAATTGGGAGCTGTCAATAGCGCGGGCCATCACCGTGCTTTACGTATTGCGGGGGGATGCGGGGATTGATGCCAAACGCCTCTCAGCCACCGGCTACGGGGAATATAAGCCCTTGGTTCCCAACCTTAATGCGGCCAACCGCTCCAAAAACCGCCGGGTTGACATTGTAATTCTTAAGCAGAAGTATTCTGATTTTTAATTCCGGGTATATTTTGGCAGATTAGCGCCGAAGCTGCACTAACCGCATTCGGCCCCGGATGCCATATGGCATCGTCGTTTCGCTATCGCCCAGAGTGACAGTATTGTATGATATTTTTAATTATCATGTTACTTTAAAATGTCATCCTGAAAGTTAGCGAAGCTACCCTAATTGTGACCTTTAGATCCCATATGCAGAAGGGGAATCTACGGCACTTGCTAGACTCACCGACGCTCAGGCTACGTTGCGCTTGCCTTCTTATCGCGTTCGCTGTTTTTCTTATGTGGAGGTGGTATTTATTTCCGCAAGAAGGATTGTAATTTTGCCGGTAACCGCGCTGCTAATCTTATCCCTGATTACTTTTGTATTGCCTGAAAAATCAATACCTACCGGGGAAAAAACACAGCTACAGATCCAGGAACCGCAGAGTCAGGTAACATACCAGGTTATTGGTTACAGTTATTTGGATACAGCCATAAAAAGCTATACAATAGCTCCACCGAACTATAATAAAACAATGCTGCTCACCTTTGCCATGCATGGCTATGAAAATGGCTGGGACAAAGATGGGGCTGCTTTGGTACAGATCGCCAATGATGTTATTAATGAATTTGCCGGCAGTCCGGGAGAACTAAAGGAAACCAGGTTGATTGTGATTCCCTGTGTAAATCCGGATGGGTTAGAGGTTGGGCAAAGCAGCTGCGGTTTTGGCCGGTGTAACGCCCAGGGCATAGACATTAACCGGGATTTTGATTATTACTGGCAATACTGCAGTGCGGGCATGTATCGTACCGGAAATGCTCCTTTCAGCACCCCGGAAGCGCAGATTTTGCGCGACGTGGTACTAAAGGAACAGCCGGATATAATCATTGATTTTCATGGTTGGTTAAGTTGTTCCTATGGAGATGCCGCCCTGACTGATTATTTTAATAAGGCTTTCAATACCCGGCGCCAAAGACCTAATACTATGGATAATACTTATATGGCGCAGTTTTTTGCCGGTTGGGCCAGTCAGTATGCCAGAAGCGCCCTGCTGGAATATCCTGATCCCAAAACCATGCAAAATATGATTGATTTAAAATACAGTCAAAAAACCATTAATATTATAAGGAAGATCTGCAGCGAAATATAATCCTGCGGATAAATATTTTTGAGCCCATATGCTGCAGAAGAGAGGAAGTATGTTCTGCAATATATAGGCTCTTTTTTATAGACCACCGGAGAAAAGAACGAAGTGTAGCAACCTTAATTGTGACCTTTAGATCACATATGTATTCTCCACAAGGGGGAATCCTTTAAGATCCACCGGCGCTCAGGATGACATGATAAATAACATTTTTCATCTTTGGTTGTGCCCTGTGAGCATGGGTGGTTAATTACTTTTATGTAACTTTAGGAATTGGAGCATTATGTTCTCGGTTTCACTATAGCTGAAGGTTTTAGTGATAAAGATATCTTTATGATCTGCCAAATTTAGTGATCGATCCTTTGCATATATCTTTTTGTAAACATCAAACAGCAATTTAAGCCGAGGCCTTTTCATATCCTGGAGATTCTCCTGGGTTACAACCGCCAAGTCTCCATTTGATAAACTTACTACCGTGCCGGGCGGATAGATATTTAAATGGGAAAATAAAGCATCGACAAAGCGGGGTGATAATTTCGTACCTTTTTCTCGCTCGATTATCGCCATGGCTTCCTGGTTGCTGAAGCCGGGACGATAGGGGCGGTCAGAAACAAGAGAATCGAAAACGTCGGCGACTGCAATAATCAATCCATATTGATGGATATTATCTTCACTAAGACCGCGGGGATAACCGCGGCCATCAATGCGTTCATGATGCTGCAGTATTCCATAAACAGAACTCTTAGGCAGATTAATTGCGGAATTAACCATCATGAATCCTTCCCAGGGATGTTTCTTTACTTCCACTAATTCATCATAAGTAAGTGCGGTTGGCTTGTTGATAATTTCCAAGGGTATTTTGATTTTTCCTATATCGTGAAGAATAGCGCCTACCCCAAGGTTCTGCAGCTGCAAACGATCATAGCCATTGCTTATACCTAGAATAATAGATAGGGCACATACATTCACACTGTGCTGATAAGTGTAGTCATCATAGTTCTTTAGTTCCGACATGCCAATCATCAGGTAACTATTGTTAACGAGGTCATCAATAATGTTGCCGACCTGGGTTTGCACGTTCCGTATGTCAATTCTCATTGTTTTGGAATACTGCTCATAACACTGTCTAAGACTGTCTATTGCCATTGCAAACGTGGCAGGATTGATTAGCGGAACAGGATCTTCGACCCCCAAACGCTCATCAATATAAACATAAGGAATCTGAAGTTCTTTTATCCGCTTTATATACCTTTCGGTTAAGACCTGTCCTGCAGTCAATAGAAAACGTTGTTGTGCATTTATTATGGGACGGCCCAAAATCATACCCGCAGATATTCGGTTCGAAGAAATCTTAAGCATTATATATCAACTCCAAAACATTGCATAAAGATATTTCAGTACAATAATACTCAACCTATCTTCCTATAATTGTTATTATACCTAACAATTACATGTCCGACAATACGGGTTTATCCATTGTTTGAATAAGAAAGAAGTACAGCCGCTTATTCCCGTTAAGAATCAGCCTTTAGCAATGTTTCGCGGATATACTTGCTGAATTTACCGCCCGGATTTGTCTGTTGTTTGTAATTTTTTTGAATAAGAAAGAAGTACAGCCACCTGTTTCCATTAAGAATCGCCCTTTAATAATGTTTCGCGGATGTACTTGCTGACATTTACCGCCTTTTTGGCCGCCTGGTTCTGAATCTTCTCCCATTCCTGATCAGACATTTTAATACTACGGGCCTTACGCTTTTCCTCAAGAGGAAGACGTGGACGGCCTGCCAAATTTGTATTGTTATTTTCCATATATAACACTGCCTTTCTCCAGGATATTACGACTAATAAGGCTTTGCAAACAGGGGATCAAACAGGGGACCAAACATGGGGACGGTTCTGTTTGCGTTGTAGTTTCAAAGAACTTGATTTTTGCTATTATGTATAAGTCAATTAAAAGTTTAAAAATTTGTTCTTATAAAATAAATTTAATTATTGTATAATGATTTGCATTTTGAGCACTATTTGCCTTATTAAAAATGTCTTAACTTTATATATCGGTTAAACAAAAAAATATTTTAACCAAATCGACCAGCCAAGGGGACGGTTCTTGTGGCTGGTTTTTTATCTTTAGGACCAGCCACAAGAACCGTCCCCTTGGCTGGAACCGTCCCCTTGGCTGGAAAACGTCCCCTGATTTTCTTCATAAATGCAACTATAGGTGGCAAATGTAAACATTAAATGGTAAACTAAGCCAAAAAGGTTGTGATGCTATGCCAAGATTAGCCAGGCAAAAAAGCAGTACAGATATATATCACTTGATTATGCGGGGGATTAACAGACAAACAATATTTTTGGATGAAGAAGATGCCGCCAAATTTATATATACTTTAATAAAAATTCAGAAGAAGAGCAATTTAACAATTTATGCCTATTGCTTAATGAGTAATCATGTACATTTGTTGATTAAAGAAGGGAACGAGGATTTAGGAATTGCTATAAAAAGAATCGGCGCGAGCTATGTTTATTGGTACAACTTGAAATATGAAAGGTGCGGTCATCTATTTCAGGATCGCTATAGAAGTGAACCCGTGGAGGATGACCGGTATTTTTTAGCTGTACTTCGTTATATTCATCAAAATCCTTTGCAAGCAGGATTAGTCAACGATATAGCCAGTTATCCATGGAGCAGTTATCAGGAATATCTGGGTAAACCCAAATTAATTGAAACAAATTTTGTACTAGGGTACTTTGATAGCAATAAAGATAAAGCCATAGAGCAATTTAAGATATTTCATGAAGCCAAAGAAAAAGCGATTTGTCTGGAATTTGAGGACAAAAAGAAATTGAGAGATCAAGAGGCTATTGAACTAATTAGGAATGTGTGCCTAATTGAGCATGGTACAGAATTTCAGAATTTAGACAAAGTAAAACAAAGTGAATATTTAAAAAGGCTTTGCAATGAAGGCTTGTCTGTTAGACAGATTTCTAGAATAACCGGCCTTAGCAGATGGATAATACAGAATGACGTTAAAAATTGATTTTGTACCAGCCACAAGAACCGTCCCTTTGGCGAGTCTGGCTACCAGCCGCAAGAACCGTCCCCGTGGCGAGAAGTGCAAGAAAATCGGCTATAAACTTGTATAATTAAAATCAGTTTGTTATACTCTATTTTAGTGAAAGAATATTGTCGCAGAAGAGTGGGTACCAGCCCACTTTTTCTATTGTAATATGCCAAACAAAATCAGGGGGCGAAACGATGGCAAAAGAAGTGGCCCAACGCATAGAAAATTTGATCACCCCGACTCTTGCCGGAATCGGTATCGAACTGCTGGAAGTCGAGTACCGCAAAGAACACGGTGATCAAATGCTGCGGATATTTATTGACCGTGAGCAAGGCGTGAATTTGGAGACCTGTACCCAGGCCACCAGAGCGGTTCAGGACATTATAGATCAGGAAAATATCACCTATGACCACTTGGAAATGTCTTCACCGGGTTTAAACCGGCTGCTGAAAAAAGAGAAGGACTTTGCCAGATTTAAGGGTGAACGGGTGAAAGTGAGAACGTTGCAGCCGCTGGAAGGACAAAAGAATTTTTCCGGACGCCTCGGCAACGTTGACGAAAAAGTATTATACCTGGAAATAGACGAACAAACCAGGGCCATCCCCAGAGAAATTATATCAATCGTCCGGCTGGATCCGGAAATATAAGGAGGAAGAACAATGTCTAATGAACTGATGCAGGCATTGATTGATTTGGAACAAGAAAGGGGCATTCCCAAAGCCGCACTGATCGACGCTATCAAGACGGCGCTTAACACCGCCTATAAAAAGAACTTTGGCACTTCCCAGAATGTGAACGTAGAGATGAATGAAATTACCGGTGCGGTGCAGGTTTACTCACAAAAGCAAGTTGTTGCCGAAGTCAAGGACAAATCTACCGAAATATCTCTGGACGAAGCCCATCAGATAAATCCTGATGCCCAACTGGATGAAATCATCGATATTGAAATTACCCCATCCAACTTTGGGCGCATCGCCGCCCAGACGGCCAAACAGGTAGTGGTGCAGAAACTGCGCGAAGCCGAACGTAGCATGATTTTTGAAGAGTTTGCTGATCGTGAAGGCGAGATCGTGACCGGCACCATCCAGCGCATGGAATCTAAAATTGTGGTTGTCAATCTGGGACGTACCGAAGGCATCATGCTGCCTTCCGATCAGATCAGCACCGAAAGATATGAAGTCGGGCAGAGAATCAAAGGCTACATATATGAAGTAAAAAACAGCACCAAAGGGCCCAGCATCTTTATTTCCCGATCCCATCCGGCCTTTTTAAAACGCCTCTTTGAACTGGAAGTGCCGGAAATATATGATGGTCTGGTAGAAATTAAATCCATCGCCCGCGAAGCCGGAGCCCGTTCCAAAATATCGGTGCATTCCCTCGAAGAAGGCATCGATTCAGTCGGCGCCTGTGTCGGTCCGCGGGGGATAAGAGTACAGAACATCGTCAACGAGCTCAACGGTGAAAAAATCGATATAATAAAATACAGCAAAGATCCGGAGAAATTTATCGCCAATGCCTTAAGTCCCTCCAAGGTAATATCGGTTGACATTGACGAAGATGAGAAAAAAGCACGGGTCATCGTACCTGATTACCAATTGTCACTGGCCATTGGCAAGGAAGGTCAGAACGCACGGCTGGCAGCCAAACTTACTGCCTGGAAAATCGATATCAAGAGTGAAAGTCAGGCTGAGGAGGAACATTACGAGGATGGCGAAAGTTCGTAAAATCCCGCAGCGTATGTGTGTGGGATGCCGGGAAATGAAAAACAAGCGCGATTTGCTGCGGGTGGTTCGGACCCCCGAGGGCAATATTGAGGTTGATCCGACCGGCAAAAAATCCGGCCGTGGAGCTTATTTGTGTCCCAATCCGGAGTGCCTCAGCCAAGCCGTCAAAGGCAAACGGCTGCAAAAAGCGCTGGAACATCAGATATCTGACGATATACTGGATATAATAAGAGCACAGCTTAAAATATAAATCAGTGCAATTTAAGGTGTGTGATAAGTTGAAAAAGGTATATAATTTGCTGGGAATTGCTCAGCGGGCCGGTAAATTGTCCGCCGGCACCATGGCTGCCAAAAACAGCCTCACCAGACGCCGGGCAGTTCTGTTGATATTAAGCAATGATATAGCTGCAAACAGCAAGGAAGAACTGCTGGCCAGCAGTAACAGACACGGTATACCCGCCATCGCTTTCGGCAGCAAATATGATTTAGGTACAGCTTTGGGCAAAGCCTATCGCGTGGCGTTGACGATAAATGACGTGGGGATAGCAAAAGCAATTTTGCAGGAACTGGCGGCGAGCGGAGAAGAGATAAAAACAATGGGGGTGGTTGAATGGCCAAAATAAGAGTACATGAACTGGCTAAAGAACTTAATATACCAAGCAAAGAAATGGTTGTGACATTGCAGAATTTAGGCCTGGATGTGAAAAATCACATGAGTACCGTGGAAGATTCCCAGGCTAGTTGGGTCAGGAAGAAACTGACCGAGCCTCCGGTACGTGAGGATGTTCAGAAGAAGCCTGATGCAGCGCCGCGGCAGACTGTCACACCGGCACCAAAGACACCTGAACCACCGCCCCGACCCGGAACCAAACCGCCAGCAACTGATCGCAGTATGCCCGATAGGCGTGTCAGCCGAGAACCAATACAACGAACTGATGATGGCAAAAAGCAGCCATCTACTGGTGCTGCTCAGAATCAGCGCGGCAAAAGCGAGCAAAAACCTGCTCCCCAGCCCAACCGAGAAGCGCAGCGGGAAAGAGGCCCGGCTGCACCGGGAGTCGGAACCCAGGCTCCAGCCGAACGCAGACCAGCACCCGGAACCAGACCGCAGACTCCCTCAGGGCGCCGGCCAGGTCCGGGAATCAAACCGATGAGCAGTTCCGAACGGCAATCAGCATCCGGAGCCAGAACCGAAAACCGTCCCCGGCCGCAGACTGCGCCCCCACGCAGCCCTGACCATCGGCCCCATCAACCCGGAACCGCGCCTCAGCGCCGACCGGAAGGACAGATACCAGGCAGAAACAACGCCCTGCGTCCTGATGCCGGTACCAGACCTGCTCCCCGACCCAGTGCCGGGCAGAGTCAGGCTCCCAACCGTCCGGCGCAGCAGGATAAGCAAAATCGGGTTTCCCCATCAGGCAAGCCGGGGCCGGAAGGAAAGAGCCGCCCTGCTGGAGCTAAAAATTTTGCCCAGAATAAAGGCGGACAGATGCCTAAGCGTGATTACAGCCGGCCCCAGCGTAAAGGCAAGCATAAACGTAAAAAAGAAGATACCTTAATGCAGACACCGGAGATGATCACCATCGGCCCTTCCATCCAGGTACGGGAATTGGCTGAAGTCATGGGCAAAACTCCGGCAGAAATAGTAAAAAAATTGATGGAATTAGGCACCATGGCCACCATCAATCAGGAAATAGATTTTGATACGGCAGAAATAGTTGCCAGCCTTTTCGGGGTGGCGGTGGAAGCAGAAATCAGTGCCGAAAAACAAATCCTGGAAGAAATCGTTGACGATGAAAAAACCCTGGTGCCTCGTTCACCGGTGGTTACGGTCATGGGCCATGTCGACCACGGCAAAACCTCGCTGCTGGATAAAATTCGCAAAGCCGATGTCGTATCCGGCGAAGCCGGCGGCATCACTCAGCACATAGGTGCTTATCAGGTAAATATAAACGGCAACCGTATAACCTTTATTGACACCCCGGGCCATGCCGCCTTTACCGCCATGCGTGCCCGCGGAGCCAATCTGACCGATATCGTTATCCTGGTGGTAGCTGCTGATGACGGCGTCATGCCCCAGACCATAGAAGCCATCAATCATATCAAGGCCGCCAACGTACCCTTCGTTGTGGCCCTGAATAAAATGGACAAACCGGATATTAATCCTGACCGGGTCATGCAGCAGCTGACCGAATATAATATCGTCCCCGAAGAATGGGGCGGTGATACCATGTTTATCCCGGTATCGGCAAAAACCGGATTCGGGATTGAAGACCTGCTGGAGCGGGTGCTGCTGATTGCTGAACTGCACGACCTTAGAGCCAACCCTGATCGTTTCGCCGAAGGCGTAGTTATCGAGGGCGAGCTCGACAAAGGCAAAGGTGCGGTCGCTACCGTGCTGGTGCAGAAAGGAACCCTGCATATTGGTGATTTCATCGTTTGCGGGTTCAACTGGTGCAAAGTCAGAGCCATGACCGATTACCGCGGCCGCAAGGTCGAAGCCGCTTATCCCTCCATGCCGATTGAGATCACCGGTTGGTCGGACGTACCTGAAGCCGGAGAAAAGGTGCAGGCTTGTGATGAAAAAATCGCCAAAGATCTGGCCAATCTGCGCCTTAATGAAAAGAAGATCGAAGAGCAAAAACAAAGCAGCCGTATTTCTTTGGACGATTTCTTCAAGCAGATGCAGGATGCGGCCGTTAAAGAACTAAATTTGATAATTAAAGGTGACGTACAGGGATCCGTCGAAGCCCTGGCCAGTTCATTGCTTAGGCTCAATACCGGGGAAGTGAAAGTAAACGTTATCCACTCCGCCGTTGGTGCCATCAGTGAAACCGACGTTATGCTGGCTTCAGCTTCCAACGCCATCATTATCGGCTTTAATGTCCGTCCTGATGTCAATGCCCGCAAGCACGCCGAGGAAGAGAATATTGATGTACGCCTGTACCGGGTCATCTATGAAGCCATTGAAAATGTCAAAAAAGCCATGGAAGGTCTGCTCGAACCGGAATACAAGGAAAAATATCTGGGCCGGGCGGAAGTACGCGCAACTTTCAAAGTTCCCAATGTGGGCATCATTGCCGGTTCTTATGTAATCGACGGCAAGATTCAAAGAAACACCAACATGCGCGTATTGCGCGACGGTGTCATTGTCTACGACGGCAAACTGGAATCTCTGAAACGCTTCAAAGACGACGTCAAGGAAGTTGTCAGCAACTATGAATGCGGCATCGGCATCCAGGATTTCAACGACATCAGAGAAGGCGACATAATTGAAGCCTTTATCATGGAAGAAATAAAACGCACCCTCGACTAGAAAAAATTAAACCCAACATCCGACTCATAAGCAAGCGGACGAAGGAGGTGTCACAATGGGAAAACGTCGTCAGGAAAGAATGGCAGTTGAAATAAAGAGAATATTATCGGCAATTTTTCTGCAGGACATCAAAGATCCCCGTATCGATTTTTCGACCGTTTCAGTGACCCGGGTGGACATACCGGCTGACATCAGCCATGCCCGCATCAACATCAGCGTCCTGGGGGATGAAACCCACCAGAACGAAACCATGCAGGCACTGCAGAAAGCCCGCGGATATATCCGCACCGAATTGGCCCGGCAGCTGCAGATCAGACATGCACCCGAGCTGGAATTCAGACTGGATAAATCCATCGAGCACGGGATCCATATCTCATCCCTGCTGGATGAACTGAGTAAAGAGGCCGAAGCCAAAAAGGAAAATACTCATGAATAGCATTGCCGATATAGCCCGGGAAATCAAAGATCGTGACAATTTCCTGCTGCTGAGTCATGCCATTCCTGATGGTGACAGCGTAGGTTCGCTGTTGGGGATGCACCAGTTGCTGCAAAACCTGGGCAAAAAAAGCCGCATGGTTTTGCAGGATCCCATCCCCCATATCTACCATTACCTGGTGGGAAGCAGTGAAGTAATGAAACCGGAGCAACTGGGAGGCGAGGCAGAAAACGTTATCTTTCTTGATTGCGCCGACGAAGAGCGGGTGGGGATGGAATTGCTTGCCCGCCTTAAGCAACGTGGATTTACCATAAATATCGATCATCATCAGAGTAACACCATGTTTGGCGATATAAACTGCGTCCAGCCACAGATAGCGGCAACTTCAGAACTGGTGTATTATCTGGCTAAAGCCCTGCCGGTAAAGATCAATGCCCCCTTGGCCAATGCCCTGTATGCAGGAATTGTTCAGGATACCGGCAGTTTTCACCACAGCAACACCCGGGCCGAGACATTTCGTACCGCTGCCGATTTATTGGAATGTGGAGTCGATCTGGGGCAGACCCGTATCAATCTTTTTGAATCCAAAACCCGGGCGGAGATGAGTCTGCTGACCTGCGCCCTCAAAAGCATGCAGTTCAGTGCCGACGGCAAAATAGCCTGGATGACGATAACATATAATGAAGCGGAAAATCTGGGTGTACTTGCTTTGCATCCCGAAGGCATCATCAACCACACCATCATGGTGGAGGGAGTAGAAGTGGGCCTGCTTTTCCGGGAAACCAAACCTGGTACCATAAAAGTCGGCTACCGATCCAAGGGACGCATTGACGTAGCCCGCCTGGCATCAGCTTTTGGCGGCGGCGGACATCGCCAGGCTGCCGGCGCATCCATAGAAGGCTCCATGGATCAGGTCAAGGAACAGGTACTCACCGCAGTCAGGGAAGTGATCATCTAATTGCACGGCTTTTTAAATATTAACAAAGATCCGGGAATGACTTCCTTTGCAGTTCTGAAAAAAATAAAGAAGCTGCTCCCCAAAACCAAACTCGGACATCTGGGCACCCTGGATCCAATGGCCGCCGGCGTCCTGCCTGTCGCCCTGGGACACGCCACCCGGCTGATTGAGTATATGGAGGACAGCGACAAAACCTATCGTACCGTCATGACCCTGGGCGGTGTTTCCGATACCCAGGATGCCTGGGGAAACATAGAAAGAACCGGTTGCAGCAGTTATCACCGGGAAGATTTGTTGAAGATACTGGCCGAATTCACCGGCTCTATCCAGCAGATACCGCCCATGTATTCAGCTGTGCATCATCAGGGACAGCGACTCTATGAACTTGCCCGTCAGGGCGTGGAAGTCGAGCGCAGCCCCCGCACAATAGAGATCAAATCCCTGCAGATGCTGGGCTCGGGAGAAGATGCAGACGGCAATCCGACCGTCGAGCTGGAAATACAGTGTTCCAAAGGAACCTATATTCGCACCCTGTGTCACGATATCGGCCAGAGATTGGGCACCGGCGCCTACATGTCGCAGTTAACCCGCACCCGCGCCGGAATATTTGCCATCAAGGATGCCTTGACCCTGGCCGAGCTGGAAGACATTAAAAATGATATCGCAGCGCAGCTTATGCCGCTCGATTACCCCTTGCGCCACTGGCCGGCGCTGACCCTGGACAACAGCGAAGACATCATGCGCGTCAATAACGGCAACCATATCAAAGCCCCGGCAGATTTACCTGCCGGGATGATCAAGATCTATGATTCCGCCGGCAGACTCATGGCGATTGCCAAAGCCGTCAGTGCGCCGGGCTATGATTTGGCCAAGCCAATAAAAGTATTTAAATGAGAGTATTGCATAATTCATAACATCATGCAATATTGTCATTCTTAGCGCTAGCAAAACGATACCGCCATATGGCTTCTGGTGCCGAATGCGATAAAAAGGCAAGCGCAGCGCCGCCTAAGTGTTGGTGAGACTTGTAAATGCCTTAGATCCCCCCTACGTGGACTGCATTTGTGATCTAAAGTGGGCATGGTGGGCAATGTTTTAAGGAGAATTATACAACTACGGGGACTACATATGTTACCAAAAGTCACAATCAAGGTAGCTTCGCTATCGCTCAGGATGACATTTTAAAGGTTATATGGATAATTAAAAAAAGGTAATTATTAAAAAATCACAAATAAATCAAGGAGCGTCCAATGCAGCTAATATATGAAATCGAAAATTATAAACCGAACAACCAGGAATTATATCTGGCACTGGGCAACTTTGACGGCGTCCATCGCGGTCACCAAAGCCTCATCAAACGGGCGGTAGAGCGCAAAAATGCCAGCGGCGGAATCAGCGCTGCCTTCATATTCGAACCCCACCCCGCCCAACTGCTGACCCCTGACCATACGCCCCTGTTGCTGGCCACACCCCAGCGCAAAGCCTGGCTGCTGGAGAACATGGGTCTGGATTTATTGATCTACAACCGCTTTACCCGCGACATAGCCTCCCTCAGCCCGGAAGATTTCGTCAGCCATTTTTTGGTGGAGCAGTTGCAGGTAAAAGAAGTATTTGTCGGCTTCAACTATTCATTTGGCTTTAAAGGCTCAGGCAAACCGGAGACATTAAAGCAATTAGGCGATCAGTACAACTTCGCCGTACATATTATCGAACCCGTCACCGTCGATGGTGAACTCGTCTCCAGCAGCGCCATCCGCCAGGCCCTGGAAGAAGGCAAAATCAGCCAGGCCGCCAGAATGCTCGGCTATGACCCCATCCTCGACGGCATCGTCATCGAAGGAGAGCGCCGCGGCCGCCAGCTGGGATATCCCACCGCCAACGTCGGCATCGAAAAACAATACAACATACCCGCCAAAGGCGTCTATGCTGCCCGCGCGGAGATAAACCATAATCAATACAACGCCGTCGTCAACATCGGCAGCAAACCCACCTTCCACGAAGAATATCCCATTTCCGTGGAAGCCCATCTGTTCGATTTTGCCGGCGACATTTACGGTCAACCCATCAGCCTAAGTTTCATAGAAAAAATCCGCGACGAAAAACGCTTCGACAGCCTCGAAGCCCTGGTCGCCCAGATAACAAAAGACGCCCAAACCGCCCAGTCAATCCTTAAATGATCCCACCAGCCAAGGGGACGGTTCTTGTGGCTGGTCGCACGATAAAAGAAACCAGCCATAAGAACCGTCCCCTTGGCTGGCGGCGAAGCCTGTAGTACGTACCGGAAATCACCTGCAGAGGTATATGCTTAAGAAGAGCGCAGGGGGTAAGGCGATAGCCGTGCGACGGAACGAAACAGTATAATAACATTTTCGTACTTAGAAAATATAAACAGCCACGGATTACTTGAGTTTCAGCATTATCAAAGCCCACGAGGTATCAGATGAGAGCACATAATGCAATTTTGGCAAGTCAAAAGACCGGCCCCAAGCGGCCCTAAGCATATACCTCAGAAAGACTGCCGTTAGAAGTACCCAGATCAAGTTACGCCAAAATGGCGAAGCCCGCGGTGGCGCAGCCGAGCGACGTTATTTACTTTTGCGCTTTGCTATGCTAAAATTGTCAAGTGCATATAATAAAAAAATTACCATTTCAAATGTTTAGTTTATCCCGAAATCGTAAATAATTAGGAGAGAGCGGCAACCCCGGTTGCAAAATATAAACAGCCCAGGAAATGAACCAATGGCTAGGTCTGGCGATTTTCACCGACGCCCTGCTTGGTCACTGGCGATTTTAAAACGATAAGGAGGTGAAACCATGCTGACGCCAGAAAGAAAACTAGAAATCATCAAGACCTATCAGGTACATGAAAATGACACCGGTTCCCCCGAAGTACAGATTGCCATCCTGACCGAAAGAATCAACTATCTGAACGAACATCTCAAAGCCAATAAAAAAGACCATCACTCCAGAAGAGGTCTGTTAAAAATGGTTGGACAGAGACGGTCGCTTCTGGATTATCTTAAAGACAACGACTTCGATCGTTATCGCAGCATCGTTACCAGACTTGGACTACGCAGATAAAGAGCGGTATGCCGCTCTTTCACTTTATATTAGTGCCTATAATATAGCTGCGATATATGAGTTTATCCTTGAAACCGAAAGGAGGAGATTACAATCGTTCACAAATATCAGACAGAAATAGCCGGACGTCCCCTCGTGGTGGAAGTCGGACAGGTAGCCAAACAGGCCAACGGCGCAGCCCTGGTCAGATATGGCGAGACCGTGGTGCTGGTCACCGCTACCGCTTCCAAAGAACCGCGGCTGGGCATAGATTTTTTCCCGTTGACTGTAGATTATGAAGAAAAACAGTACGCCGTCGGCAAAATCCCCGGAGGATTCATCAAACGCGAAGGACGCGCCACCGAACTTGCCACCCTGTCCGCGCGGCTGATTGACCGTCCCATTAGACCACTGTTTCCCAAGGGATTCCGTAATGATATCCATATAGTTGCCACCGTTCTGTCCGTGGAAAAAGACAACGCTCCGGACGTTAGCGCCACCATCGGTGCCTCAGTTGCTTTGGGCGTTTCCAATATTCCCTTTGCCGGACCGGTTGCCGCGGTCATCGTTGGCATGATTGATGGACAGCTAATCATCAACCCCACCGTTGAGCAGTCCCATAAATCCGATCTGCACCTGTCCGTCGCTGGTACCAAGGAGGCCATCATGATGGTCGAAGGCGAAGCCAACGAAATTCCCGAGCAGGCCATGCTGGATGCCATATTTTTCGCCCATGAGGAAATCAAACGTATCATAGCCTTCCAGGAGCCCATCTATGCGGAACTGGGCAAGGAAAAATTTGAAGTCATAGTCGCTGACCTAGATCCCGAACTGGAAGCAGCCGTACGCGCATACTCCGTATCCATCCTGGAAGAAGCGGTAAAGAATCCCGACAAAAAAGCTCGCGAAGCCCATATGGACCAAGCCAGCGATGCCATCGTCGAACATTTTACCGAGGATTATCCCGACAATCTGAGCGATATCAGAACCATAATTGATAAATTAATGAAAGAGATCGTCCGCAAAATGATCCTTGAAGACGGCGATCGCGTCGATGGCCGCAAGCTGGAAGAAATCAGACCGATCAGCTGCGAAGTCGGCTTTTTGCCGCGCCCGCACGGTTCCGGCCTGTTCACCCGCGGACAGACCCAGGTACTCTCCGTCACCACTTTAGGGCCGCTCAGCGAAGAACAGCGCCTCGACGGACTGGGTATTGAAGAGACCAAGCGCTACATCCATCATTACAATTTTCCTCCCTACAGCGTAGGCGAGGTCAAACCCATGCGCGGCCCGGGACGCAGAGAAATCGGCCACGGAGCCCTGGCAGAGCGTGCCCTGGTGCCGGTTATTCCCTCCTCGGAGGAATTTCCCTATACCATCCGCGTTGTTTCCGAGGTTCTGGAATCCAACGGCTCCAGTTCCATGGGCAGCGTCTGCGGCAGCACCCTGTCCTTGATGCATGCCGGCGTCCCCATTAAAGCCCCCGTATCCGGAATCGCCATGGGCCTGGTCAAAGGTGAGGACAAGTTCGCCATCCTGAGCGACATCCAGGGTATCGAAGACGCACTGGGCGACATGGACTTCAAACTCACCGGAACCGAAAAAGGCGTAACCGCGCTGCAAATGGACATCAAAATCTTCGGCGTCAGCCGCGAAATCGTTACCGCCGCCTTAAAACAGGCTCGTGAAGGCAGAATGTTCATTATGGGCAAAATGCTGGAAGCCATTGCCAAACCCAACGAGCAGCTGTCACCCTATGCCCCGCAGATGATCAGAATGCAGATTAAACCTGAAAAAATCCGCGAAGTCATCGGACCCGGCGGCAAAACCATCCACAAGATCGTGGACGAATCCGGCTGCAAAATCGATATCGAAGATGACGGCAGTCTCTTTATTATCGCCACCGACGAAGAAGGCGCCAAAAAAGCCAGATTCCTGATCGAATCCATCGTGGCCGAAGTAGAAGTAGGAAAAATTTATCAAGGTACCGTAAAACGCATCATGGATTTCGGCGCTTTCGTAGAAATCATCCCCGGCGTACTAGGCACATCCGGCAAAGAAGGTTTGGTACACATTTCCCAGCTGGCCGAAGACCGCGTCAACAAAGTAAAAGACGTCGTCGACTTGGGCGATAAAATCGAAGTAAAAGTAACCGAAATCGACAGCCAGGGCCGCGTCAACCTCTCCCGCAAAGCTGTCCTGAAAGAGAGAAAATGATTTTTGGGGACAGTCCCCAAAAATCATTCTGCACCAGCCAAGGGCACCAGCCAAGGGGACGGTTCTTGTGGCTGGTGATTAAAATTCTTAACCAGCCACAAGAACCGTCCCCTTGGCTGGTGAGAGTTTCGTTAAT
Source organism: Syntrophomonadaceae bacterium (assembly GCA_012729495.1). Classification (GTDB taxonomy): domain Bacteria; phylum Bacillota; class Syntrophomonadia; order Syntrophomonadales; family Syntrophomonadaceae; genus Syntrophomonas_B. Next base: position 18,139 of record JAAYCZ010000160.1, read on the forward strand.
AAACAATAAAAAACTGAATAGTAGTGCTCACTGCCGAATATTATTTTAAAAGTAAACCAAAGGCGGTGGGTATTATTTTTTTAAGAAGGGTTTTTATGTAGTCAAATTAGACGGAAGAGCCCTTTTTTTGCTGACCTTTTTTATCAGCGTCAGTCTGCTCAGCAGTTGGGTTGATAAAATCGATCGGCATTACAACGGTGCCAAAGAAGGGGTTCGCATTGAAGACATCGAAGTCGGCAGGATGCTGCCCGCAGAATTAAATGAGATCGTTGCCGAACTGGCGGTTCGCTGCCAAAAACTACCCGTCGAACCCACTCTGGATAAAGACAGCGGCGCCATCATTGATGGACAGAAGGGCATCATTGTAGATATTGATCAAACCGTTGCCAATGCACTGTCAGCCGCACCGGACAGCACCATCAAACTGGTACTGCACCCCTTGATGCCGCGTTACAGCAAGGAAAGCCTTGAACAGGTCCGTTACTGCATCGGCACTTATAAAACCGGCTTCAGCGGCAGCAGCGCCCGCTTAAGAAACATCCAAACCGCCTGCTACAGCGTTAACCATACTATCGTCTGGCCCGGACAGGAGTTTTCTTTTAATGCCGGTACCGGCCCGCGTACTGCCGAACGCGGCTACCTGCCTGCCCCGATTATTATGGGCGGGCAATTTGAAATGGGTGACGGGGGCGGAGTCTGTCAGGCCTCCAGCACTCTGTACAACGCTGCCCGGCAAGCCCGTTTGCGCATCATTGAACGGCACGGTCACAGCAAGCCTGTCCGCTACGTGCCTGCCGGCCGGGATGCCGCCGTCAGTTTCGGAGATCAGGATCTGCGTTTTGCCAATCCCCGCGCCGGCCCCATCATCATCAAGATGTGGGTGGCACGTGGTACGGTCTGCGCAGAAATATGGGGAGGAGAAAATTAAAATGAGAATTTATTATTTTCCCAAAAAGAACATTATCATCGCTGCCGTCGTTCTGGCACTGGCATTGGGAATGACAGGCTGGGGACTGCTGCATCAGCCGCGCGCCCTGACTACATCTGAGGTCAGGGAACCGATTTTCCAGGGCAACAGCGGTACCAAGGCCGTAGCCATCACGGTCAATGTCGACTGGGGAGAAGAATACATTCCCGAAATGCTGAAACAATTCAAAGCTGCCAACGCCAAAGTCAC
>JAAYCZ010000161.1 GCA_012729495.1 Syntrophomonadaceae bacterium
ACATCGACATCGCCCCGCCCGCATTTTTCCTTAATCAGCCGGGCGGCCTCTGCACAATACTGATCCTCGCCGTAACCAATGGTCTGCACCATATTGGTGGCCAGCAGTTTTTCCATAATTTTAGGATGGGCTCCCTCACAATAATCATTGTTAAAGTAAATCAAGCCGGTAACCCTCTTTCAATTTAACCGGCCAACCGCCGGCTTTCATTTCTAATAACCCTTCCGGTACAGCAGCATACAACTGACGGCCCCCAGCGCTGACATCGATACCAGGAACAACAAACCCAGTACGTAGCTGCCACTGATTTGAATCAACCAGCCAATCGCCAGGGGAGAAAGTGCCGACAGCAGATTACTTACCCCGCTCATGGTACCTGAACCGGCCGCCATCATCCGATCAGTCAGAAGTGATTGCAGCAACGACCACACCGCCGGATAAACAAATTCATTGATTCCCACCGCTACAATCATGAATATAACAGCCCAGAAGGCCGAGGGAACAATGGCAACCCCCAGGGTAGCAAACGCCACCACCAGCAATGACATGGCCGCGATACGGCTGCGGCGGCTGCTTCTGTCCACCAGCCGCCCTCCGGTCAGGATACCGATAGTGGAAACGATATAAGCCAGCGTAACATTACTGGCGGTACCCTGCAAATCAAAATGCCTGGCTTCCACCAGATACTGGGGCATCCATGTCAGCAGCCCCCACCAACTGCTTAGAAACGCCGTATAGGCCAGGCACAACAGCCAAAAAGATCCGTTACCCAGCAAATATTTTAAACCGGATGGTTCACTTTCATCACTGTCACCACCCGACTCCTGATTGTAGGAATGGATATAGGCTGCCTCGGCGGCAGAAATATACGGATTATCCTGGGGCGAATCCGATATCCAGCGCAGCCAGAGCGGCAAGGTTACCAGCAGTGCCAGCAAACCGGGAATGATGAAGCTGTATTCCCATCCCAAACGGGTATTGATGCTGGAGAAAAGCGGGAAGGCAATCACCATGCCGATACATCCGCCTACTCCGTAAAGGGAGTTGGCCAATCCTCTCTCATGAGGCGGGAACCATCTTTTAACCAGGATACTCATATTGGGAAAATGAATCCCGTTGCCTACCCCGAGCAGCACCCTGACCGTCAGAATCGCGGCAAACGACGCTGCCCAGCCTCCGGCCATCATCGCCAGGGCGGCAATTAATACCCCCAGCAGAATGGCACGCCGCGGTCCCAGACGGTTGCTGACCGGAATGGCGACCATATTGGCCAGCGAGTAAACAATTAAAAACACAGTCATCAGCAGGCCCTGCTGAGCGTTTTTGCCCTGCAGACCCAAATCCTGCAAAAAATTTACATCAACCAGCAGGGCACCGATGTTCACCCGCATCAAATAAATTACAATCCACAGCAAACTCGTAGAAATGATCATTAAAAATCGAAACTTGTTGCGGCTGACGATATGTTTAAGCAATATTTCATCTTCTTTGCATATAATCATTGAGGCAGGAGACCTTTCCTGACTCCAGAATTTATTTTAACATAATAAGCGGGCAGGTATCGCTATAAATGAAAGAATGTCAAATGTCAAGGGGGTTGTCAATCCTTCTGCCTGTAATACCACTTTCATATACATAGCAGGAAGACATTAGTCCTTGCCAGCAGGGTAAATTGGCTTTAAGATGAATAGATAGGTCAGGCAGAAAACAGGAGGAAATATTATGATTATTGGCATTGATATAGATAACACCATTACCCATACCACCGAAATGATCCTGCATTATGCGCAGCTTTTCGGCCGCGAGCAGGGGCTCAATACCACCCCCGACCTGCGCTATTATTACCTGGAGGACATATTGGGCTGGGATAAAAGGGTCGCGGATGATTTTTTAAACAATTATCTGGGCCGGATCTATACCAACATGCAGCCCAAGGAGCAGGCGGTAGATGTAATCCGGGAATTGAAAAAACAGCATGAGCTGATTCTCATCACGTCTCGCAACCAGAAATTCCCTGCCGTGGAGGAGGTCACCAAAAACTGGCTGCAGCAGCACGGCGTCCCCTATGACCGCCTGATCCTGAACAAAACCAGCAATATGCACTTTTTCAGTAAGTTGGACGCTTGCCGGGAAAACGGGGTGGAAGTGATGATCGAGGATCATTATGAACTGGTCAGCGAGATCAGCCCCCATATGCCGGTCATCATGTTTGAGTATCCCTACAACCGGCACCTGCAGAATGAAAATATCATCCGCGTCAATCACTGGCGGGAAGTGGCCGGCTGGCTGGAACAGTATCAGCCGCAACAGATCGGCAACGTAGGCTGAGCGATAAATAATTGCCGGGTATATGGCGTAATATAAATAGAACGAAGGAGGATGCATATGGACAAAGTACTCGTCCGACAGCTCGTCAGAGACTTCAGCACATATACCGGCCAGGAAATTGAAATCAGCGGCTGGATCAGAAACAACCGTGACCAAAAGTCTTTCGGATTTATCGCTTTAAATGACGGCACCCATTTCAATACGATTCAGATTGTCTACGAAAAAGATTGTCTGGCTAACTACAGCGAAGTTGCCAAGTACCGGGTGGGCGCGGCCGTGATCGTCAAGGGTTTAGTCATTGCTACCCCTGAAGCCAAGCAACCCTTTGAAATATCCGCCCGTGAGGTTCTTTTGGAAGGCGATTCTCCGGAAGATTATCCCATTCAGCCCAAAAAACATTCGCGCGAGTTTTTGCGCGAGACCGCCCATCTGCGCCCGCGTACCAATCTATTTGCCGCCGTCTTTAGGATCAGATCACTGCTGGCCTATGCGATCCACCAGTTTTTCCAGGAACGAGGTTTTGTATATGTGCATACCCCCATCATCACCGCCATCGACGCCGAAGGAGCGGGGGAAATGTTTCGGGTTACCACCCTGGATGCCAAACATCCTCCTCTGGGTGAAGACGGGGAAGTAGATTTCAGCCGGGACTTTTTTGCCAGCAAGGCCAACCTGACCGTTAGCGGCCAGCTCCAGGCAGAGATATTTGCCTTGGCCTTTCGGGACGTATATACCTTCGGCCCCACCTTTAGAGCCGAGAACTCCAACACTGCCCGGCATGCCGCCGAATTCTGGATGATTGAACCGGAAATGGCCTTTGCCGATCTGCAGGACGATATGCGTATGGCCGAGGCGATGATCAAATACATCATTACCTATATCCTCGACAACGCCCCCGAAGAAATGGAGTTTCTCAACAGCTTCGTAGATAAAGGGCTGAAAGACCGGCTGCTGCAGGTCATCCAGGCCGATTTTGCCCATATTACCTATACCGAAGCGGTTGATCTGCTGCTGGATTCAAAAGCTGAGTTCGAATATCCGATTCAATGGGGCCATGATCTGCAAACTGAACATGAGCGCTATCTGACCGAAAAAATCTTTAATAAACCGGTCTTTGTCACCGACTATCCCAAAGAAATCAAAGCCTTTTACATGCGCATGAATGATGATAACAAGACCGTGGCCGCCATGGATTTACTGGTTCCCGGCGTAGGTGAGATTATCGGCGGCAGCCAGCGGGAAGAACGATACGAAATTCTGCAGCAAAAAATGAAGGAATTCCATATCAATGCCAAGGATCTGTGGTGGTATCTGGATCTGAGAAAATACGGCGGGGTAAAGCATGCCGGCTTTGGTTTGGGATTTGAAAGGATTCTAATGTATATTACCGGAGTCAGCAACATCAGAGATGTCCTGCCCTTCCCCCGCACCGTCAAATCCTGTGATTTCTAATATATGAACAGCCCCCGGTTAGCAGAATGATCGTGCCCCCTGTTCAAGTCTTTTTAGATAAGATGCAGATACAAATCAGTGCCCTTCTTCTGCACTAGCGGGAGGAAGCAGACCATACTTGCGGGCTAAAGTAATGCAGAAGATAATACCTGCCAGAATACCTCCGCCGCCGATTATTGCGGTCAATCCCCAAGTTACATACTCAGATATAATTGCTGCAGGAGTCATGGTTGCTGCTTCAGCAGCAGAGATCAGTGCAATAGTAAAATAAATGAATGCAAAGTCATTAAATGCTTTCGGTACAAATTCTTTACCAAAAACGATCGAGAAAACAACAATCCAAACCAAAAGTAAAATTCCCAATGTTGGCCCAATCGCTGCTATAGTAGGTGTAGCGGCTATTAGTAACAGAAATGCCAGAATCAAGCCAGTAAGGCTTCCGATAAGTATATTCGGTAGATTTTTAACATCTGCTCCCGATATAAAGAAGGAAATCATAACAAAGAATGCCGGCCAGGTAGCGTGAATACCAAGTGCACCAATAATGAATACGCCTAAACAAACCATTGTAGCAATAATTAGCCCAAGAATAAAGTGTGCCTTTATAGAGATTTTTTTAATTGGATCCAAATTACACCCTCCCCTTCGTATTTTAATTTTTGATACGCCTTTAGAAAGCCCGCCATATAACTCTAATATTGATAAATATTTGTTAAAAATATATTCAATGCGTTATGTATTTATGACTTTGGCCTGAACAGGATATTTTTTGATGCAGACGCAGCATTTAATACAGCCGTTTCAAGGATGCGATTCCTCATCTGTCAGACGACGACACCGGCTATGCCTGTGATGATCTTTCTATTGTATCTGTAGCACTGAAATACAGCGTTTGAATGCTTTACTGCTCAGTCGGTCAAAACAAGCCAACGCCCACATCAAATTAGTCCCGACTTTATCAGTCAGCCGGAACATTATCGCAGATCAGCACAACCTTATAAGAAAACCTCCGGATAAATGCTTCACTCAGCATCCTGTCCGGAGGTTTTTATTGTTGATTAAAAGATAGAACCAACCTAGCTCAATGCTTTTAACAGGGCCGGCATGACTTCTTCCACATCGGCGACCATGACATAGTCAGCCATTTTTAGGATATCTGCGTTTTCATCATTGTTGACCGCCACGATGGTTTTGGCATCACGGATGCCGACGGTAAACTGAACCTGTCCGGAGATTCCCAAAAGGATGGCCAGGCTGGGTTTGCATTTTTTACCGGAAAGACCGATGATCCTTTCTTCCGAGAACCATTTTTTATCGGTAGCCACCGGTTTGGAGCAGGCCACTTCGCCGCCCAGGGCTTTGGCAATGGCTTCGACGGTCGTCAGATCATCCTTGTTTTCCACACCCTGTCCAACTGCCACCAGGATATCAGCCGCCTCGATGTCGACGCTGTCGCCGCCTTTGGCTTTGACTTCCAGCACCTTGAGCGGAGAGGCTTTGACATCAACGGCCAGGTCATTCAGGCTGCCGCTGGCCTCGGGCGCAGCTTCAAAAGCTTTGGGCATAACCGCGATGACTTTGTTTTCGGTTTCGATCTGCTGGGTGGCAACGGTGGCACCGCCCAGGGCGTTGCGCAAACATTCGATATTGCCGCCATTGATGTTGATACTGTTCACATCGGCCAGACAGCCTGCTCCCAGCGCCTGGGCCAATCTGCCGGAGAGTTCCTTGCCGCGGCGGTTGGAAGAAAGCAATACTATATTGGCACCCAGCTGGTCGGCGGCTTGTTTCAGGGCAGCCGCAACTGCAGCCGTGTCACCGATATTGATGGCCGCATTATCAATTTTGTAAGTGTCGGCACGTTTGGCCAGTTCACCGGCCTGATCTGCGTCGTTTATGCTGACGGCTTTGATCGCCAGGCCTGCATCCTTGGCAATCATCTGCGCCACGGTAATTAATTGCATTGCATATGGGGTCTTGTCACTATAAATCAGTATTCCTGCCATTGCGATCACCTCCCGATAAGGCCTTCAGCGGTGAGGGCCTTGACCAATTCATCTACAGATTTGACGGCGATACCTTTACGCGCAGATTCCGGGGCAAGATTGCTGAGGGTAACAGCCACCGGTTTGGCGCTGATGTCAATGCCGAGTTCGTCGGGGGTAACGACTTCCTTCGGTTTCTTGCCGGCTTTCAGAATCTGGGTAACAGACGGAATACGGGCTTCGTTAATATCTGATACAACCGATATAACCACGGGAAGTTCCGACTCGACCACTTCTTCGCAGTCTTCCAGGGAACGGACGACTTTGACTTTGTTATCGGCCAATTCGATCGCTTTAGCATAACCGATCTGGGGCAGACCCAGGATTTCAGCCACGCGGGAGGCGACTTGCCCGGAATAATTGTCACCGCTGCCTTCGCCGAAAAGGATGATGCCTGCCGCATCGATTTTCTGGATCGCAGCAGCGATCAGAGCGGCGCTTACATCACTGGTGATATCGTCCAGTGCGTCATCTGTAACCAGGAAAGCTTCATCGGCGCCTGCAGCCAGCGCTTCCTTGATGGTATCTTCCAGTTCTTCGTTGCCGGCTGAGACTACGAACAATTTGGCATCCGCTGCCTCTTTCAAAGTCACCCCGGCTTCGAGTGCATTCTTATCAATGTTGCCCAGGGTAAGGGGTACATCATCAAATACCGGCTGACGATTGCGGATCCTGACCTGCTGAAGATCGGGGATCTGCTTCATAGCAACCACGATGTTCATATCTTTCCCTCCTAGAAATTCAATTTATTTATTAACCAAACCGGAATTGTACGCCGCATCCGCTGTTGGGATAGTTCCATTCCAGGACTTCTATCCCGCAGGCGATCCTGCAGGTACCGCATTCCAGACAGCCGTCAATGGTAAGCTCTACTTCCCCTGAGGCGTTTTCGCTGTACAGTCCTGCCGGACATACCAGCACCGCCTTTTTCAGGCGGGGATCTTTTTCCATGCCGGGCTTGATTTTGATATGCGGTTCCTTGTCGTGTTTGAACACGTCCAGACCTAGTTTGGCCTTTAAACCCATCAGTTCGCTCATATTTTTCTTACCCCCCTGAAATCCTTGAAAAATGCCCACATCTCACCGAATTTGATATATTTCATCATCGTCGGGTAAATTCTTTCCTTGGAGCCGTTGGGCACCGCATAAAGATCGCGCATGATGTCCCCGGCCAGCTGCGGATAACGATTGAAGAAACGGGGGTTGTCCAACGCATGGGGAGCATCCTTGAAGTTTTTAAAATCCTTCATTACAAAACTGTCGTTTAAGAGTTTTTCATAAACAGCCAACGTGTCTGAGCCATAACTGCCTGCCTCTTTAGCCTTAATAGCCGCCTGGGCCGCATAGTAACCGGTAGCCATGGCATATTCCATGCCCCGCACGGTAACGCCGATGTTCATGGAGAACCCGGCGGCATCACCGGCAATCAGGGTGCCTTCACCATATAGCTTGCCCATACTGTTGAGCCCGCCTTCCGGGATCACATGGGCAGAATATTCGCTGGTCTGCCCGCCTTTGATCAAACGGGCCACTTCCGGTCTTTGTTTGAAAGCATCCAGCAGATCCGGAGCTTGTACCAGCGGCTCTTCCATCAAATCCTTGATGCCGACCACAATCCCCAGACTGATACTCTCTTTATTGGTATAAAGGAACCCGCCGCCGAACTTGCCGCGGGTGACTTCGCCCATGTACAGTCGGGCCGCACCTTCGTCCCCTTCCAGATTGAAACGGTCTTCCAGCACACTGCGATCCAGTTCAATGATTTCCTTGAATCCCACCGCATGGTCTTTAGCCAGGCCTGGTTTTCTCAAACCGGCTTTCTCCGCCAGTAAAGATAATACGCCGTCACAGGCGATGACAATATTGGAAGTCAGGGCATCGCCGCCAGCCATTACCCCTTCCACTTTGCCGTTTTCGATGATCAGATCATCGACCCGGCTTTTGGTGACGATGGATACGCCTTTTCTCTCCGTCACCTTGGCAAAATTTTTATCAAATTTACCCCGCAGGATACTGTAGCTCTGGTAAGGTTCCTGGGCCAGTTCACTGCCGTCGTAGCGCATCGTAATGCTGCGATCCTTGTCCATAATACTGACTTCTTCGTGGGCGATGAATCTTTCCATGGGAGCCTTTTTCCATAAATCAGGGAACATTTCCCGCACCGGATTCACATACAGACGTCCTCCGGTAACATTTTTGGCCCCGGAATAATCGCCCCGCTCCAGTAACAGAACTTCCAGTCCTGCATCAGCCATGGTGTAGGCAGCTGCCAAACCTGACAACCCGCCGCCAACAACGATTACATCAAAATCCTTTTCCATCCCGGGCACACCTTTCTGCTGGACTTGTAACCAGTCGTTTTTTAAAAAGGGAACCCCCTATAAGGGTTCCCATATTCATTTCTTTATAATAGAACCGTTAACCTTTGAGCAGAACTCCCGCAATGATCATCTTCTGCATGTCGGTAACGCCTTCGATCTGCGGACCCATGATGGCATCCTTGTAGAGGCGTGATATCTTGTAATCTTCCATGCAGCCGTATGAACCATGGATATCCAGGGCAATACGGGCCGCCTGGACTGAATTCTCGCAGACCACCGTCTTGGTCAGCGCGGCTTCTTTGGCAAACACAAACGGATTCTTGAAATTGTTGGCCAGATATGCGAGCCGATAAGTCAGCCAGCGGGAAGATTCCAGCAGCATGGCCAGATCGGCGACTCTCAGCTGAATGGACTGGAATTTGGCAATCGGTGTACCACGGTGGGTTTTTTCCTTGGCATATTTCAAACCTTCTTCATAGGCGGCCAGAATACCGCCCAGCGAACTGGAGCTAACACCAATTTTGCCAAAGGAAATGCCTAATTGCAGGATCGGATAACCCTGACCGGGCTGGCCCAGGACATTGGATGCAGGAACCCGAACGTCCTTCATATATACATCCAGCAACAAGCCGCCGTGCAGGCCGATCTTTTTCCAGGGTTCAGAAATGGAATAGCCTTCGGTCCATTTATCAACGATAAAGGCCGTGATTTCATTGGTTTCGGTTTCGCGGGCGAAAATAACGATCGGGCCAGGGTAATTGGCATTGGAAATAAAGCGTTTGGTTCCGTTCAGAATGTAGCTGTCCCCGTCTTTGGTGGCAGTGGTGGTGATCTGTTTGGGGTCTGAGCCGGTGCCCGGTTCAGTAAACGCAAACGAAGCAATATACTCGCCATTACAGCATTTGGGTATGTATTTCAGCTTTTGTTCCTCAGTACCGAAAGTATTGATAGAGCTTACCGCCAGCGTATGGGCTGACAGAACCATAGTAACGCCGGATGAACAGCGTGCCAGCTGCTCCATGGCCAGAACATAGCTGACATAACCGGCGTTGGCACCGCCGTATTTCTCATCAAAGGGGATGCCCATGAGCTCCAGTTCGGCCAGGCCTTCGATGATCTCCTGGGGAACTTTGTTCTCATGATGGATCTGCTCGGCGATAGGGAGAATGTTCTTCTCCGCAAACTCCCGGGCCATCTTTTGGATTAACGCTTCTTCCTTGGTTAAACTAAAATCCATTATATACCGCTCCTTCCGCTAAC
>JAAYCZ010000162.1 GCA_012729495.1 Syntrophomonadaceae bacterium
CTTACAGAGTGCCAACACACCCTTAGCCCTTTAACGCTGGCTCTGCGTCGGAAGCTACTAAGGCATTGCGCCTTTTCACCCCGCCCTCCGGGGCCCATTTATCCACTCCATATCCTGCCGGGATCACACCATTTCCGACTCTCTTTAAGGCTGGCTTTGTGGTTTTACTTCCCCTTCAACGGTTATAAAAAGATATAACCACATGTTTAAAATATTGTCAAGCCATTCAAATTCGAAATGAAATTTAAACTCATTATTTGGCGGCTTTCAAGGCTTTTTCTTCCGCTTTTTCTTTCAAACGTAACTGCCTGAAATCCCTGGTTTCAGAAGCTATTACGCCGGACAGCGCCAGCAGAGCGATAAGGTTGGGTATGGCCATGGCACCATTAAAGGTATCCGCAATATCCCAAACCAGACCCAGTTTCAGGATTGCTCCGATAAATACCAGTACGCAGAAGAAAACACGGTAGGGGACTATACCTTTTTGTCCGACCAGATAATAAAAACATTTTTCGCCGTAGTAAGACCAACCCAGTACAGTGGAATAGGCAAAGAATAATAGCGCTATAGTTACCATCAGGTTTCCAAACGGGATGAAGTGTTGAAAAGATTGACTGGTCAGAGCAGCAGCCCCGGCTTTTTCAACTCCAATATACAGGTTGGCCATGACCAGAGAAAGACCAGTAATGGTACAAACCACAATCGTATCCAGAAACGTACCGGTCATTGAAACCAATCCCTGCCGGCCCGGATGGTCAGTTTTGGCAGCGGCGGCAGCGATGGGAGCAGAACCCAGACCGGCTTCATTGGAAAATACACCGCGGGCAACCCCAAAACGGATGGTCGTACCTATCAACGCACCAAACCCGGCTTCGGTGGAAAAAGCAGAAGCGAAGATTACAGTAAAGGCAGGGCCTACCAGGCCCAGATTGGTAAAGATAATATATAGTCCCCCCAAAATATAGAAAACAGCCATGAAGGGAACGATGATGCTGGTCCAACGACCGATGCTCTTGACTCCGCCTAAAATTACCATAGCAGTAAATACCGCCAGTACGGCACCAGTGATGTACGGGCTTACTCCAAAGGTATCATGCATGTTGCCGGCTACTGCGTTTGCCTGAACCAAATTACCGATACCAAAAGCAGCCACGGAACCGAAAACAGCAAACAATACCGCCAGCCATTTCCAACCCAAGCCTTTTTCAATATAATACATGGGGCCGCCGGCCATTTCGCCTTTTTCATCCGTGACCCGGAATTTTATAGCCAGGACGGCTTCTCCATACTTGGTAGCCATGCCAAAAACTGCCGTTATCCACATCCAGAATACAGCTCCCGGACCACCAAGAACCACTGCCGTAGCCACACCAACAATGTTACCTGTACCGATGGTAGCTGCGAGTGCAGTCATAAGCGCTTGAAAATGAGAAATATCGCCCTTGGAGATACGATCCTGCTGGGCTGGAGAAAAAGCCAGCTTTAAAGCGTAGGGCAGTTGGAAAATCTGAATAAAACCCAGCCGAAACGTTAGAAATACGCCCGTCCCTACTAATAATACCAGCATCCAGGGGCCCCAAACGAAACTGTTGACGGTACTGATCAGTGCAGAAAAAGCTTCCAATTAAATCCCTCCCCATTTTTCTACCGGATTTTATGAGCTTACATAATAAAACGGAGTAGTATCAGTCTACTCCGAAATTACTTATCCTCAATATTCAACCTTTTGAATATTCGAATCCGGCTAATACCATACCGGTTGTTCTTCGACGTTAAATAAAATTTTCCTGCAAATAATTGTAATTTATTTGTAAATGCCAGAAGAAAATCATTTACACTTGCTGGTATACACCCGGCTCAATTTCCGTTATTAGGCCTTTTACAATCAAGTGGCGGAGATGGTTTCTGATCGTCATTTTTTCCCAGAATTCCTCATATTGATCCCGCTGCTGAGGATAAGTCAGGCGATAGGCTGCCAGTTGATCGATGGTATGGGGCAGCTTGAGGCAGTCATATATTTTCGCTTCCCGATCCAAAACTACGCTGATGTAATCATTCAGCTGGGAGAAGATGTTTTCATTCTGGATACGGCGATGGGAAGGGACGATAATACGCGGATTCAAATCCTTTATTTTTTGTACTGAAGCGATCAGGTCACCAACACTGCCACTGTTACTGTTATACCAGGGGCCGGTTCGAACCAAATCAATATCCGCAGTGAAGAGAATGCTTTCTTTTTCAAAATAAAATCCATAGTGTCCGGCGCTATGTCCAGGCAAATGTATGGCTTTAATTGTATATTTGCCGGTTCGAATCACATCCCCGTCACAAAAAGTGCCGGCCAGATGGACTGTGCTGAAGCCGGGTTCAACCGGAATGTCCGGAGGAATCTTAATTACATTGCCATACATTTCCCGTTTATTCGGCATAAGTTCATCCCAAAGATCATAGCCATGAAAGTGAAAATAGGCATCCGGGTCAATATAGGTAGTTTTTTCTTCCTCCCCCGCCATTAGTGCAGCGTTAGGAAATAAGCTGCGGCTATGTATGTGATCGAAATGAAAATGACTGATCAGGCCCAGTTCAATCTTATCTTTGGGAACATCCGCAAAAGCGTTTCCGCCAGCGCCAAAATCGATTATGACCGGTCTGTCGTCTTCTACATAAATGCTGTTACTGTATGGATAACGGGGAACGCGCGGGGCGACCAGCCAAATGCCACCACTTATGGAAGTTAACATATGTTGCCCCTTCCTTATGATTGTTTACATAAATAAAACCAACCCATCTTTTTCAGATGATAAATCAAATTATAGACTATTCCTGAGCCGCAAAACAGATGTTTACTTTATTTTACAGCCTGAACAACAAAAGCGCATATTATGAGACGGTTGGGAGGAAAAGGATTTACACAAGGCGGCGGTTGTAGTACTTTGGGAATAATGAAACTCAAATTATGGGGCAATACGTTTGTATTATAATCGGCTGAGCATATTTTCAACTGATAAAATTCCGGAGGATCAAAGGATGGAGAAATATTACTTAATCATAAATGCGGTTGTAATATTATTAATGGTTATTATTTTAATCAACCAATACAAGCTGAAAGCGAAGCTGGAACAGAAGGATGTCAACCAGAGCATTGCTCAATTGGTGCAGCAGCAGGCGGTACTGGAAAAGAATCTGGAAAACTTGTTGGCCGTAGTTAGATCAGAGATTGCCCAAATGCGCAATGAGGCCAGCCAGAATGCGCGCAGCAGCCGGGAGGAGTCAGCGCTTTCCTTTACCGGTTTTCAGAATTCAATTTTAGCCAGAATGGCTGAAATAGCCGGGTTACAGAAAGATCAGCTGGAACTTTTTGCCCGTCAACTGGGAACGATGGTACAAAGCAGCGATACTCGCCTGGAGGCGGTTCGCCAGACGGTGGAAAACAAGCTGAAGTTATTGCTGGAGGACAACAATAAGCAGCTTGAACAGATTCGCACTACGGTTGATGAAAAACTACATGCCACGCTGGAGCAGCGGTTGGGAGAATCCTTCAAACAGGTCAGTGAGCGTCTGGAGATGGTGCACAAAGGCCTGGGAGAGATGCAAACGCTGGCTGCCGGGGTGGGGGATTTAAAGAAAGTATTAAGCAACGTCAAAACCAGAGGAATCTGGGGCGAAGTACAATTGGCGGCAATAATTGAAGAAATTCTGACCCCGGAGCAGTATAATGTAAATGTTGCCACCCGCCCGGGTAGCAATGAGCGGGTTGAATTTGCAATCAAACTGCCCGGCAGGCAGGATGGGGATGATACAGTTTGGCTGCCGATAGATGCCAAATTCCCGCAGGAGGATTACCTGCGATTGGTGGCCGCCAGCGAGGAAGGCAATCAGGTTCTGGCCGAGGAAGCGGCCCGGCAGCTTGAGAACAGAATCCGCCTGGAAGCTAAAAATATTCATGACAAATACCTGAGTCCGCCTCATACGACTGACTTTGGCATCATGTTCCTGCCGACTGAAAGCCTCTATGCTGAAGTTGTAAAAAGACCAAATCTGATGGAAGATCTGCAAAAGAAATCAAGAGTAATTGTTGCCGGACCGAGCACCATGGCGGCTTTGCTCAATA
>JAAYCZ010000163.1 GCA_012729495.1 Syntrophomonadaceae bacterium
TATTGAGCAAAGCCGCCATGGTGCTCGGTCCGGCAACAATTACTCTTGATTTCTTTTGCAGATCTTCCATCAGATTTGGTCTTTTTACAACTTCAGCATAGAGGCTTTCAGTCGGCAGGAACATGATACCAAAATCAGTTGTATGGGGCGGACTCAGGTATTTGTCATGAATATTTTTAGCTTCCAGGCGGATTCTGTTTTCAAGCTGCCGGGCCGCTTCCTCCGCCAGAATCTGATTGCCTTCCTCACTGGCGGCTACCAATCGCAGGTAATCCTCCTGCGGGAATTTAGCATCTATCGGCAGCCAAACTGTATCATCCCCATCCTGCCTTCCGGGTAGTTTGATCGCAAACTCAACCCTTTCATTGCTGCCCGGGCAGGTGGCAACATTTACATTATACTGCTCCGGGGTCAGAATTTCCTCAATTATTGCCGCCAATTGTACTTCGCCCCAGATACCTCTGGTTTTGACGTTGCTTAATACTTTCTTTAAATCCCCCACCCCGGCAGCCAGCGTTTGCATCTCTCCCAGGCCCTTGTGCACCATCTCCAGACGCTCACTGACCTGTTTGAATGATTCTCCCAACCGCTGCTCCAGCGTAGCATGTAGTTTTTCATCAACCGTGGTGCGAATCTGTTCAAGCTGCTTATTGTTGTCCTCGAGCAATAACTTCAGCTTGTTTTCCACGGTCTGGCGAACCGCCTCCAGACGAGTATCGCTGCTTTGTACCATCGTTCCCAGTTGGCGGGCAAAAAGCTCCAGCTGATCCTTCTGTAACCCGGCTATTTCTGCCATTCGAGCTAAAATTGAATTCTGAAAACCGGTAAAGGAAAGCGCTGACTCCTCCCGGCTGCTGCGTGCATTCTGGCTGACTTCATTGCGCATTTGGGCAATCTCTGATCTCATCATGGCCAACAAGTTTTCCAGATTCTTTTCCAGTACCGCCTGCTGCTGCACCAATTGAGCAATACTTTGGTTGGTATCCTTCTGTTCCAGCTTCGCTTTCAGCTTGTATTGGTTGATTAAAATAATAACCATTAATAATATTAGGACAGCATTTATTATTAAGTAATATTTCTCCATCCTTTAATCCCCCGGAATTTTATCAGTCGAAAATACGCTCCAACGATTATAATAACAAACGTAAATTACCCCAAAATTTGAGTTTTGTTATTCCCAAATTACTACAACCGCAGCCTTGTGTAAATCCTTTTCCTCCGGACCGTCTCATAATATGCGCTTTTGTTGTTCAGGCTGTAAAATAAAGTAAACATCTGTTTTGCGGCTCAGGAATAGTCTATAATTTGATTTGTCATCTGAATAAGATGGGTTGGTTTTATTCGTTGTAAACAATCATAAGGAAGGGGCAACATATGTTAACTTCCATAAGTGATGGCATCTGGCTGGTAGCCCCGCGCGTTCCCCGTTATCCATACAGCAACAGCATTTATGTAGAAGACGACAGACCGGTCATAATCGATTTTGGCGCGGGTGGAACCGCTTTTGCGAATGTTCCCAGAGAAAAGATTGAACTGGGTCTGATCAGTCATTTTCATTTTGATCACATACATAGCCGCAGCTTATTCCCTAACGCTGCGCTAATGGCGGGCGAGGAAGAAAAAGCCACCTATATTGACCCGGATGCCTATTTTCATTTTCATGGCTATGATCTTTGGGATGAACTTATGCCGAATAAACGGGAAATGTATGGCAATGTAATTAAAATTCCTCCCGACATCCCGGTTGAACCCGGCTTCAGTGCAGTCCATTTGGCCGGTACTTTTTGTGACGGGGATGTGATTCAAACCGGTAAATATGCCATCAAAGCCATACATTTGCCCGGGCATAGTGCCGGGCACTATGGATTTTATTTTGAAAAAGAAAGCATTCTCTTCACTGCGGATATTGATTTGGTTCGAACCGGCCCCTGGTATAACAGTAACAGTGGCAGTGTCGGTGACCTGATCGCTTCAGTACAAAAAATAAAGGATTTGAATCCGCGTATTATCATCCCTTCCCATCGCCGTATCCAGAATGAAAACATCTTCTCCCAGCTGAATGATTACATCAGCGTAGTTTTAGATCGGGAAGCGAAAATATATGACTGCCTCAAGCTGCCTCATACCATTGATCAATTGGCAGGCTATCGCCTGACTTATCCTCAGCAGCGGGATCAATACGAGGAATTCTGGGAAAAAATGACGATCAGAAACCATCTCCGCCACTTGATTGAACAAGGCCTAATTACGGAAATTGAGCCGGGAGTATACCAGCAAGTGTAAATTATTTTCTCTGGCATTTACAAATATATTACATTTATTTGCAGGAAAATTTTATTTTACGTCGAAGAATAACGGATATGGTATTAGCCGGATTCGAATATTCAAAAGGTTGAATATTGAGGATAAGTAATTTCGGAGTAGACTGATACTACTCCGTTTTATTATGAAAGCCTATAAAATCCGGCAGAAAAACGGGGAGGGATTTAATTGGAAGCTTTTTCTGCACTGATCAGTACCGTCAACAGTTTCGTTTGGGGTCCATGGATGCTAGTATTATTAGTGGGGACGGGCATATTTCTAACGTTTCGGCTGGGATTTATTCAGATTTTTCAACTGCCCTACGCTTTAAAACTGGCTTTTTCTCCAGCTCAGCAGGATCGTATCTCCAAGGGCGATATTTCTCATTTTCAGGCGCTCATGACTGCGTTGGCAGCTACCATCGGTACAGGTAACATTGTTGGTGTAGCTACGGCAGTGGTTCTTGGCGGTCCGGGAGCCGTATTCTGGATGTGGATAACGGCACTCTTTGGCATGGCTACCAAGTATGGCGAAGCCGTCCTGGCTATAAAATTCCGGGTCACGGATGAAAAAGGCGAAATGGCCGGCGGCCCCATGTATTATATTGAAAAAGGGTTGGGTTGGAAATGGCTGGCAGTATTGTTTGCTGTTTTCGGTTCCGTAGCGGCCTTTGGGATCGGCAATCTGGTGCAGGCCAATGCAGTAGCCGGTAACATGCATGATACCTTTGGAGTAAGCCCGGTACTTACCGGTATTTTGCTGGCTGTATTTACAGCCTTGGTTATTCTGGGCGGAGTCAAGAGCATCGGTCGCTGGACCAGCATCATCGTTCCCTTTATGGCAATTTTCTATGTTTTAGGCGGTCTCTATATTATATTCTCAAATCTTAATCTGGTAGGCCCGGCTTTTGCCATCATCTTTGATTCTGCCTTTTCGGCTGAAGCCGGTTTCGGTGCATTGATCGGCACGACCATTCGTTTCGGGGTAGCCCGCGGGGTATTCTCCAATGAAGCCGGTCTGGGTTCTGCCCCTATCGCTGCCGCCGCTGCCAAAACTGACCACCCGGGCCGGCAGGGGCTGGTATCCATGACCGGTACATTCCTGGATACCATTGTGGTTTGTACCATTACCGGTCTTTCCCTGGTCATGGCCAATCTGTATATTGGAGTTGAAAAAGCCGGGGCTGCTGCCCTGACCAGTCAATCTTTTCAACACTTCATCCCGTTTGGAAACCTGATCGTAACCATAGCGCTGTTATTCTTTGCCTATTCCACAGTACTGGGTTGGTCTTACTACGGCGAAAAATGTTTTTATTATCTGGTCGGACAAAAAGGTATAGTCCCCTACCGGGTTTTCTTCTGCGTGCTGGTATTTATCGGAGCAATTCTGAAGCTGAGTCTGGTTTGGGATATTGCAGATACCTTTAATGGTGCCATGGCCATACCCAACCTTATCGCTCTGCTGGCACTGTCCGGTGTAATTGCAGCTGAAACCAAGGAGTTCAGGGAGATTCGCGCCAAGGAAAAAGCGGCCGCGCAAGCGCTTAAAAAAGCCAGCTAGTTGGCATTTGGTCAGGCTGTAAACGGCTGAACGCTTGACAATATTT
Organism: Syntrophomonadaceae bacterium; assembly: GCA_012729495.1. Classification (GTDB taxonomy): domain Bacteria; phylum Bacillota; class Syntrophomonadia; order Syntrophomonadales; family Syntrophomonadaceae; genus Syntrophomonas_B. The sequence continues at coordinate 3,908 of JAAYCZ010000163.1, forward strand.
TAAACATGTGGTTATATCTTTTTATAACCGTTGAAGGGGAAGTAAAACCACAAAGCCAGCCTCAAAGAGAGCCGGAGCTGGTGTGATCCCGGCAGGACATGGAGTGGACAAATGGGCCCCGGAGGGCGGGGTGAAAAGGCGCAATGCCTTAGTAGCTTCCGACGCAGAGCCAGCGTTAAAGGGCTAAGGGTGTGTTGGCACTCTGTAAGCGGATACATTTTTATGTATCAATTAAGGTGGTACCGCAGGTTTTAACACCTGTCCTTAACCGGGGCAGGTGTTTTTTAATGCTCATTTGCCGGTACCCCGGATTCTCCCTTCATAACCGCGGATGAACAGGAGAATCATACAGGGAAGGGCACACGGACTATTTTATTTATTGAGGAGGAGTCCAAATGAAAAAGTCTCTTGTGTTGATGGTCTCATTATTAGTATTGTTGTTATCGGTGGCAGGCTGTTCATCTGCGCAGAAGGATAATGCCGCCCCGACCAATGGCGCTGCCAAGCAGTTGAAAATTGGTATCGTACAGATCGTTGAGCACCCTTCCCTGAATACCATCAGGGAAACATGTGTGGCCCAATTAGCTGAAAATGGATTCAAAGACGGAGATAACATTGTTATCGATTATCAGAATGCCCAAGGTGATCAGACCAACCTCAAAACTATCTGTCAGAGGTTTTCCAACAATAAATATGATATGATCATTGCCATTGCCACCCCATCTGCCCAGGCTGCGGTTGGAGAAACCAAGGACATTCCCATAGTATTTTCCGCCTGCACTGATCCGGTGGACTCCGGATTGGTGAGCAATCTGGCAAAACCGGGCAAGAATGTGACCGGTACATCGGATGCCGTTTCCGCTGAAAAGATTATGGAGCTGGCCAGGCGTATCACCCCGAACATTAAAACCGTAGGCGCCTTATATAGTTCCAGTGAAACCAACTCCATCTCCGTGGTAAATAATCTGAAAGAATACGCTAAAAAAAACGGCATGACTGTAGTCGATGCTACGGTAACCAATTCATCTGAAGCGCAACAGGCTGCCAGTTCACTGGTGGGTAAAGTTGATGCCATGTTCTGCCCCATTGACAATATGATTGCCTCCGCCATGCCGATCGTGGCCCAGGTGGCTAAAAAAGGCAAAATACCTTTTTATGTGGGCGCCGATTCCATGGTAAAAGATGGCGGGCTGGCTACTTACGGCATAAACTATACTGTCCTCGGACAGGAAACAGCAAATATGGCGGCAGAGATTTTAAAGGGCAAAAAACCTGGAGATATTGCGGTCAAAACCATAACCGATGTGGAAA
>JAAYCZ010000164.1 GCA_012729495.1 Syntrophomonadaceae bacterium
GGACTGGCCAGTATATATGTGCTGCTCAAGTATGTGCAGACCAAAAGCTACCTGCCATTTGCCTGGTACCGGTTCGCCCTCGGGGCCATCGTCATTGCCGTCGTTTTTATGCGCTGATAAAACCGGTCATTTAATAAACCCAAAATCCGCTGCCTAATTGGTTTCTGCAACCGGCGGCGGTTTTTTTATTCCCATTAACATTTATATATAAATAATCCAACGCTTCAATATTTATGTTAGTATAAAATACAAATGAGTGATCGGTGGTTATTAATAACATTTTCAGTGAAGCAACGGCAGCAGCGATAAACAGGTCTTTATTATTAGTGTCCGAGTGGGTGTTAAATCAATTATGAAAGCGCAAAAGCATAAAATTGGTCTGTTTTTGATAATAGGGGCTTTGTTTTTCTGTTTTTGCAGCGGATGTTCTGCTCCTACGGTATTTAAAGGCGGTGATGATGCCAAGCAAGGGTTTTCCTTTATTTATATGGGGGATTCCCAAGCCGATCCGGAGACAGGTGATTATTCAACCTGGGGGCAAATGCTCGAACAGGCCGCCGCAGATAAAAGCAAGCCAGTTTTTGTTATGATCGGCGGGGATCTGGTCAACGATGGCAGCAGCCAGGAGGAATGGGATAATTTCTTTGCTGCCGGCGGTGCGGTGCTGAAGAAACTGCACCTTTACCCGGCTATGGGAAACCACGACAACACCGCCTTGTTCAAAAAGATTTTTGAGCTGCCTGCAAACGGTCCCGCGGGCAAGGAAGAAGCATTTTATTCCTTTGATTATGGCGATGCCCATTTTACCGTCATGGACAGCAATGTTATGGGGGCTGCCAATAAGGAAGATATGGAGTGGCTGGAAAAAGATCTGGCCCAAACGGACAAAACCTATAAAATTGTAATGTTTCATCATCCTGCCTACCCGGCCGTCGAAATTCCCAAAGACAGTCTGAGGGCAGATGTCATCCAAAAGAACTTTGTGCCAATCATGGAAAAGGCCGGAGTAAATTTGGTGCTTACGGGTCATCAGCATGTCTATATGCGGACCTGGCCGCTTAAAAACGGCCAGCGCAGTGAAGACGGCATTGTCTATCTGATGGGCTATTCGGGAGGCAAACGGTATACTCCCGGAGTATATGATTATGTTGCCTGCAGCATCGGAGAAAAGCCGGTTTATTCCATCATTACGGTAGACCAGAAGGGCATCACCATCAAAACCATGGACAGTAGCGGCCAGGTGCTGGATACCACCGGAGCGCCGGACGTTTCAGCTGAGCAGCACGAACTGACCATCACGATCAAAGGAGATGGCATCGAAGGAGAAAAAAAGTTTACCCTGGGTGAGCTTGCCGCACGGCCTGATACTGGTTTTCAGCATATCTACTCCACCATCAACAACTGGCCTACAGCGAGGTTTTATGCCGCCCGCGGCATTACCGTGCGCAGCATATTGAAGGCCGCCGGAGTTCTGGATACGGCCCGGGTCATTACCTTCAGCTCCGATGATTCTTATAAAATTAGCTTTACCAGAGAGCAGCTGCTGGATTCGCCTCAGTATTATTATCCCCGGGTGAAGGAAGGCTCAGCTGAATTAGCCGAGCCAGTTGAACCCATCATCGCTTACGAGTACAAGGAAGGTTCCGCTGATATGGCAGCAGCCGTACCGGATGTACCCTGCCTGATTATCGGCCAACGCAATCCGCTGGAACATACCAATCCGGCTTTCGTAGTTAACGTTGCAGAAATCATTGTTTCCAGCCAGGATCCGGGCAAATGGGAAGCGGCCAGTACCTTCCCGGCCGAAGGCAAAATTGCCTCCGGGGAAACGGTTAAACTGCAACATAAATATGCAGGCCTGATCAAGTTGCATTACACCCTGGACGGGACCGACCCTACGGAGTTGTCTACCATATATAATCCCAGTACATATCAGCCGGAGCTGAATGTTCCCATACCCATCAAGGAGGATACCGTGATCAAGGTACTGGTATCCGGTTATGGCAAGCACAACAGTGAAATAAAGAGTTTTACCTTTAAAGCCCAATAAATTTGAAAACAGGAGGCAAGACATGCAGTGTTTACATAAAAGCAAGGCACTGATGGCATCACTCATCATCTTATTATTGGCAGTTATCATGACCGGCTGCGGAGCCAAAGACAGCGGAGATCCGAAATATGAAGCCCAGGTCATTGCCATTGAAGGACTGAATCAGGCCGGGGGCGTTGCTGGCTTATCCATTACCGAGATTTCGGTGGCGGAACTGCGCAAATTGCCCCAGCATGAGCTGGATGCCAGCTACAAAAGAACTACCGGCCTATTTGAAGAGTTTAAAATGTCAGGTCCTTATCTGACTGATGTGATCAAGCATCTGGGCGGCGATCTCAAGAGTTATGCCGGTATAGGCGTCTTGGGCAGCGACGGTTATTACTGCCTGCTGTCCCGAGAGATTATCGACGCAACGCCGAATTTGATGCTGGCTGTCGATATTGACGGCAACGCCAAACTGGATGAGGATAATGCGCCCGCGCGTCTGGCAGTGCAGGGCCAATTCGGGCCTTATTGGGTGAAGCGGATCGAAAAAATCATCCTCTACCAACAAATCCCCGAGAAGGCCATCACTTCCGTATGGGTTTTCAATAATCTGGCTGAAGGGATAGAGCCATATCCCTATGAATACTACGGCAGCAAGGACGATGCCATTGATCTGGAGCAGATTTTCTCCCGGCTCGATCACGTGGACAGCAAAGCCTTCTTTACCATGAAATCAGCCGACGGCTTCAAGAAAAATGAAGTCCTGAATATGGTTAAGTCGCGCTATTACATCAAGGTGGAGGGCAAAGACGCGCCCACCAATGTTTCTCCCTATATCAAGCTGGGTATGAACGTGCAGAACATCGCCTGGGTTTCCACCAATGCCGACGCAGCGGTTTTCCCGGACAAGATGATGGAGTACATGGAGACGAAGGACATTGACGGACAAAAAGGCATCACCCTGGAAGAAATTCTATATGAAACCGAAGTCAAGAAAGTAAAATCAGAAACTTTTGATATTCTGGGAACCAAAGGTGAGAAAATCACCGTGGCCGGCCAGGATCTGAGCCGGGGCATCCTGGTGCCACGCCCGGACGGCAGCGCAGCCGTCGTCTGGGAAAAATCCACCGGCTATGAAAATATTAACGACCTGCTGCGCATTCGTCTGGTGAAAAAGACCGCTCCGGAAGCACAAGCAGCGGACGGTGTGA
>JAAYCZ010000019.1 GCA_012729495.1 Syntrophomonadaceae bacterium
ATTAAGCCATTGGCACGTCCATGGGGTACATCCTTGTAAAAGGTAAAAGGATAACCCAGCGCATGCGGTATGGAGGTTCCGGTGGTACTGATCGCCATACCGCCAAGCATGGAACCAAACAACAAAGCTTCACGGCTGGCCATGGTCACTGTCTTGGATCGGCCCAGAAGTTTTAATTCTGCGCCCAGAATTTTAAGAGCAGCGTGCGCATGCACTTCACTCAGCGGAGTGGTTTTCACCGACAGATAGCTTTCCAGCGCATGGGAATAAGCGTCTACCGCTGTATCAGCCGTGATTTGCCAGGGCAGTTCGCTGGTATAGCGAGGATCCAGAATCGCCAGCCGGGGGATGATTTTGGTACTGGCAATGCTCCTTTTCGTTTTATGGGCGGGAAAAGTCAGAATCGAATAGGGCGTTATTTCCGAACCGGTGCCGGCCGTCGTAGCAACCGCTGCCAGTGGCAGAACTTCTCCGTACTGCCCGTTCAGCAGTGCTTCTTCACTAATATCATTGCGGGCCAGAATAGCTATGGCTTTGGCTGCATCCAGAGGAGACCCGCCGCCGATGCCGATGATGAAATCAACCCCGCACGCTCTGGCCAGCCGGGCGCCGGCACGGGCAGTGTCAATGGAAGGATTGGCCTCCACCTGGTCAAATATTTCCCAATTAATATGTTGATGCTGCAGCGCCTGGCAGATATCATCCAATGCGCCAATACGCCGGGCTGAACCGCCCTGGCCGGTAACGATCAGGGCCTTGCTGCCCAGTCCCTGCAGAATATTATTGTTTTCTTTGACGATGTTGGTACCGAAGTAAATATGACCGGGTAAATATGACTGCCATAACATTATGCTTCATCTCCTGTCTGATAAAAATATAGTAGTTATAAGGTAAAAATCAGTTGAGGATTGTCTTGGCCAGTGCAGTAAAGACGATTTCATCTGGTATCTGGTGCCGTTAGCGATCGGAAGGCAAGCGCAGCGCATCCTGAGCGTCGGCGGATCTACGGCACTTGCGAGATCCCCCCTACGGGGACTACATATATGACCTGACGGTCACAATTAAGGTAGCTTCGCTAGCGATCAGAATGACAGTATTGCATGATTATTTGAATTATGCAAAACTCTCACTTATTATCCAGGAAGCAAAAAGAACGTCCCCGTGCTTCCTTACGTTACGGTTTGGTAAATTAGCGGCGGATTGTTGGCAGCTGTATCACTCAGCTGGAAAGATTCCAGCAGTAATTGACACACGGGTGGCAGAAGCTCCCTGCGATTGGCATGCATGATGGCCAGGGGTTCACCGGCCTGTACATAATCCCCGCGTTTTTTGACCAGTTCTATGCCGACGGCCGGATCAATTTGATCCTCGAGTTTTTCCCGCCCGGCTCCCAGCAGCATGGCGCTGTGCCCTACTTTCATGGCATCCAGTTTGGTAATGTAACCGCTCTCTTCTGCAAATACCTTTTCTTTGATGCTGGCCTGGGGCAATCCATAGCCAGGTAAATCATACTGCAGATGACCTCCCTGAGCCACCACCAGGTCATCAAATTTGGCCAGCGCTGCACCGGACACCAGCAAATCCCGCAGTTTTCCCCGGGCGGTTTCAATATGGTCGGATTTACCGCCCAGGATCAGCATATGCGCCGCCAATTCGATGCACAATGCTTCCAGATCTTTTGGTCCCCGCCCTTGCAGCAGGTCAATGGATTCTTTAACCTCCAGGGCATTGCCGACACAATATCCCAGCGGCTGGCTCATATCCGTAATCAGGGCCACCACCTGACGGCCTGCGCCCCGACCGATTCTGACCATGGTTTCCGCCAGGCGGAGGGCCTGCTCCTGCTCTTTCATAAATGCTCCCTGCCCTGTCTTGACATCGAGAACGATACCCTGGGCACCGGCAGCTATTTTCTTGCTCATAATACTGGAAGCAATCAGGGGAATGCTCTCGATGGTGGCAGTAACGTCACGAATGGCATAGAGTTTTTTGTCCGCCGGTACCAGATTGCCGCTCTGGGAAATTACCGCCGCTTTGACTCTATCCACCTGGGCAATAAACTCCTCCCGGCTCAGTTCAACTTTAAAGCCGGGAATCGATTCAAATTTATCGATTGTACCTCCGGTATGACCCAGCCCCCGGCCCGACATTTTAGCCACCGGAATACCGGCTGCGGCTGCCAGGGGAATTACCACCATGGTGGTTTTGTCGCCGACTCCCCCGGTGCTGTGTTTATCCACCTTAATACCCTCCAGGGCTGACAGATCCATAACTTCCCCGGAATAAGCCATCGCCAGGGCCAGGGCAGTTGTTTCCGCATCGCTCATACCCTGTAAATAAACCGCCATGGCCCAGGCGGAGATTTGATAATCGGGAATCGAGCCGGCGCTGATGGCTTGCACCATAAATTCAATTTCCGCCGGGCTCATCTCCAGCCCGTCACGTTTTTTGGTGATGATCTCTATGACATTCATGATTTATCTCCTCGTATAATAAGTTTTGCAAACAGATTTAATGCGTTTGCAAGCGTTATTTAGTGATTAGAGTTTAGCTGCGGAAAACCCTGATGCTGCAATATTTATATTCGAATATCGGCCAAGGTGACGTCTTTATCTTCTTATTAATAAATAAAAACTTTCGCCAGGTAATTGGTCGGCCTTTACGCCCAGATATTCCGCCACTGTCTGGCCCAGATCAGCAAATGAAGACCGCACCGGCAGCATGACGCCGGCTTTGACCCCCTGGCCGTACACCAGCAGAGGAACCTGCTCCCGGGAATGATCAGTACTAATGGTGGTCGGATCACAGCCGTGATCAGCGGTGATAAACAAAACATCCTCGGCTTTCATGGCCGCCATGACCTGCGGCAGATAACTGTCAAACTCCTCCAGCGCCCTGGCATAGCCGTGCGCATCATTGCGATGGCCGTACAGCTGATCAAAATCAACCAGATTTACAAAAAGCAGTCCGGCAAATTCAGCGTTGGTAATAGCCTGAACGGTTTTCTCCAGTCCATCCCGGTTGTTGTCAATATGTTGGGAAGAACTAATTGATTTACCGGCAAAAATATCGTAGATTTTGCCTATGCCGACTACTTCCCGGCCGGAGGCGACAATCAGATCGAGAATATTTTCCGGCGGCAACAGGGAAAAATCATGCCGGTTGGCGGTACGGACAAAGGCACCGGCCTGTCCAATAAAGGGCCTTGCAATCACGCGGCCGACGTTATGTTCGCCCTGCAGCATTTCCCGGGCAATTCGGCAGTATCGGTACAGTTCTTCCAGGGAAATAATTTCTTCGTGGGCTGCAATCTGGAAGACACTGTCCGCCGAAGTATAGACAATGGGGAACCCAGTTTCCATATGACGTTCTCCAAGTTGCTTGATAATCTCAGTGCCGGAGGCGACAGTGTTGCCCAGGGTCTTACGGCCGATGCGATCTTCAAATTCCTTTATCAGATCCTCCGGAAAGCCCTGCGGATAAGTAGGAAAAGGATGATCCTGGATGATCCCCATCATCTCCCAATGCCCGGTGGTGGTATCCTTGCCTTTGGATTTTTCCCGCATAATGCCGGCCGCGCCCTTGATTTTATCGACAGCAGGAACCCCCTCAATATCGGCCAGATTTCCCAGCCCCAGAGACTGCAGATGGGGAAGATGAAGCCCGCCCACAGCCCGGGCAGTGTTAACAATCGTATTGCTGCCTTCGTCGCCATACAGACAACTGTCTTCCATGGCTCCTATTCCTACACTGTCCATTATGATTATGATTGCTCTTGCAGTCATAACAATTAACCTCCTTTAATGCTTGTCCCAGATATCCCAACTTTTATGCGCGCGGATGGCATTGATGGTAAACTTCGCGCAGATGACTGCGGGTAATATGGGTATAAATCTGGGTGGTTGATATATCGGCATGCCCCAGCATTTCCTGCACCGCTCTTAAATCAGCACCGTTTTCCAACAGGTGGGTGGCAAAGGAATGGCGCAGTGTATGCGGAGTAATTTCTTTTTGGATACCGGATTTTTCTGCATACCCGGACAGGATCTTGAAGAATCCCTGTCTGGTCATGGGACGGCCGTGGGCATTAAGAAAAAGGGTTCTCTCATGTTGACTCCTGACCAGTTCCCGGCGGGATCTGGTCAAATATCGCTGGACCCAGGTTATGGAACTGTTATTAACGGGAACAATCCTTTCTTTGCGGCCTTTGCCCAGGCAGCGCAGAAAACCGGCCGTAAAATTAATGTCATCGATCTGCAGGGAAAGCAGTTCCGATACCCGCAGCCCGGTGCCATACATCAATTCCAACATGGCCCGGTCCCTCAATCCCAGCGGCCGCATGACATTGCATTGTTCTATCAGTTTGTCCACTTCTTCGATGGATAAAACCCGGGGTAATTTGCGGTTAATTTTGGGGGTTTCCAAATCCGTAGTCGGATTAATAGCCAGGTGGTCTTCCATTACCATAAACTTGTAAAAACTTTTGATGCTGGACAAACTGCGGGCAACCGTTGAATAGGCTGCCCCTTCATCCATTTGCCAGGCCAGAAAGCTAATTATATCCCGCTTGCTTACCTCTTCCCAGCTTAATATAGCTGAATTTGTCTTTCCAAGATAAGTTAAAAATTTATTGAGATCTCTCCTGTAGGCAGCCTGAGTGTTTGCGGCCAGGCCTTTTTCCAATCCCAAATATTCCAAAAAGGCTGCAACATAACTTTCCATAGCTTGAGCTCCTGCATTTTCTTTTCCTTCTTTGACACTCAGAAGTCTTATTCCTGCCTATTCTTTTTCTTGATAATAAAAGTTTTGCACTTTGACCACGAAACGGTCCATTTGTTCGTTAAACACTTTTTCCTGCTGCAATTTTTGCCCGTCAGCGTCATTATTGACCCGCATCGGATTGCCGCTGGGGTGTTCGTCAGCAAACCACCCGCTGAAGACCGGTACCTTGTCATAAATCAACCCTGATACCATCGGTATGGCGGCAGCAAACAAAGCCACCACGATGACAACTGCCACTATTTTCGCAACCTTCTCCTTCCATTTGCCCACTACAATAATCATTTTAGCCCCTCCCTCCAATTATTCAAACAAATATTTGTATAAACCAGGGTGAAAAATAAGCCTCAATCAATGCGCCGGCCAATACCACCAGCAATAAAATCAGCATCTGGCCTGTAAAGGCAGCCAGAGCTCTGCCCAATGATAATGTATTGCTGTGTCTGCCGCCGGTGATAAAAATTGTAAATTTGATGGCCGTCACCGACCAAACAATCAACAAGGGTATGTAGAGCAGATTCTGCGGTAAAATTGCCAGTATACTGATTAGAATTCCTTCCCCGGCCCTTTCCTGCACCAGGAAGCCGATGGTAAATCCAAGCGAAAACCCCTTTAAGAAGCAAATTCCCAGGATCAGCGGCATACCAATTACCGTAAGGCCAAGGAACCAAACCAGAACAATGGTCTTGGCCTGGTTCAGGAAAGCATAAAACAGCAATCTGCCGCCGGCCAAATCTCCTTGACTGCTGCCCCGCAAATAATTGTCAATAAGATAAAGCAGATGGCTTCTTACCGATGCTTCCAGATCATGTACCCGGTAGCTGCCGCTTATCAGACCGGCAATGAAAATTATTGAGATCAGCAAATACTGCCAACGGTTGGCTTTGATATGTTTAAAGATAGCGCCGATAAGATTCATGCTCCAACCCTTTCCCGGCCCGAATTGCTGCCAAGCCCTCCCTTATCATTCATATTTATAGCCGGGTCAGTTTATGCCCAAAAGAAGATAAAAAAGATGCAGCCTGCCACTTGGCCTGCTACATCATTTATGTTTAAAAGATGATAAAGAAAAACCGGTTATTTTTTTGTTAAATAATCTGCAGCTCCAACAAAACCCTTTCAATGTCAATACGCAAATAAAAGGCTCTTAGACGGAATCGTTTTTTTCAAGTTAAATAATCTGCAACCAAAGGAATGCTGAAGTAAATGTGAAGCGACGGTGCCGTATGGTATCGTCGGCTGCTAAACAACCTACATCATCATCTGTTTGCGTAACATTTCATAAATCACTGGAACGACCTGTTTTTTACGGGAAAGCACCCCTTTTAGAAAGATCCCGCCCTTGATATGATCATGCTGAAATTCTTCTTCGACCAAATTTCTCATCTCGCCAGCCACGATCAGCTCTGTACCCTCTTCAAATATATCGGTGACCATCAGGCACATCAGCGCGTATCCGTTTTGCGCGCAGAGATTTTCCATGGTCGCTATCAGGTTTTTTCTACGCTCGGCAAACTGATCCAGATCGATGGTCTCCACCTGGGAAATAGCAAACATTGTGGTTCCGCTGACATATTCTTTCAGGTCTTCACTGATTAGCTCCAAATCCGTCTGTTTATCCACCCGGCTGTTCTCAGCAAACAGCTTTTTGCCCCAATCTATTGGATCCAGGCCACAGATGTGCTGCAGTTCCTGGGCAACCCTTTTATCTTTGGCAGTGGTGGTGGGCGATTTAAAAATCATGGTATCGGTCATGATGCCTGATAACAGCAGAGCCGCAACGTTATTGGCCATAAAGACCTTGTTGGTCAGAAATTTATCCGCTACCAGGGTGGAAGTTGAGCCGACCGGCTCATTATGAAAATAAATCGGGAAGATGGTCTGCAGATCACCGACTCGATGATGATCAATAATTTCCAGTATTTCGGCTTCCTCTACCCCATCCACAGCCTGCTTCTTTTCATTGTGATCCACCAGAATGATTTGTTTGCGCTTCATTTGCAGCAAATTGTACCGGGATATCATGCCCAAATAACGATTGTCATCATCCACCACCGGGTAATTGCGAAAACGGGTGGATAACATCATTTTTTTGGCTTCCTCCGCTTTTTCATCTTTCTCAAACAAGACCAGATTTCTGGACTTCATAATGGAGGATGCCTTCTTCGCCAAGATTTGCCGCAGGATTTCCGGACTGTTGTCGATGTCCCTACCCGTACCGAGCGCTTCCAAATAGATCATGGCGATGTCGCCGATGGTGATCAGGCCTAGAAACTTTTGTTTTTCATCCAGTACCGGCACGGTTTTCAATTTATTGTTGCGCATAATGTTGCCCAATTCGACCAGGGTCGTGTCCGCACCTATATAAAGGCTACGTTCTTCATCCAGCAGATCCTCCAC
>JAAYCZ010000020.1 GCA_012729495.1 Syntrophomonadaceae bacterium
GATACCTACGACATGGTTCTACAGGGACCTTTTTTTGATTATCAGCTGTTTGGCGCTCCCAAGGATCCGGTTTCTGTGGCTGATTATATGATCGGTATCCATACCAGCACTTTAATCAAGGATGGCGGAACCCTGCAGGTAGGCATCGGTGCCCTCGGTGATGCGATTGTAGCTGGTTTAATCATGCGCAACGATCACAATGATATCTATCAGGAACTGCTGGAGAAAATCAATATAAAGAAACGCTGCGAACGTCTTATTAATAAATGGGGCGGTACTGACGTATTCAAGCAAGGCCTATACGGTTCATCGGAAATGTTTGTCGATGCATTTATGCAGCTTTATAAAAACAAAATTTTAAAGCGCAAGGTCTTTGACAGCGTCCCGATCATGAAACTGATCAACGAAGGCTATCTGGCAGCAGACAACATCCCGCCTGACATTCTTGATCGGTTGCTGGCGATGAAAGCGATCCAATCTCCGCTCAACGATGAGGATTTCAAATTTCTGACGGAATTTGGCATTCTGAGCAAAGGCTTGAGATTTGAAGATGGCAGGATTTATGATGAGGAGATTGCTTATTCTGCCGACCTGCGTGATGAACAAGCCAGAATGGAGATAAGAAAGCTGTTAGGCCAGGAACTGCTTAAAGGCACGATTATTCAGGGGGCTTTTTTTGTCGGCCCCAAATCATTCTACCAGGCGCTTAATGACATGAGTGAAGAGGAACGACAGCTGTTTGCCATGTCGGGGGTTGAGAAGGTAAATCAGCTTTACGGTGATGAGGAACTAAGGACCTTGCAAAGAAAAGATGGACGGTTTGTGAATACCGGCATGATGGCAACAGTTTTGGGAGCTATCGTCTCCGATCAGTTGGAAGACGGAAGGATCGTCAGCGGGGTCGGAGGGCAGTACAACTTTGTTGCCATGGGTCACGCCCTGCATGATGCCAGGGTCATTATCGTACTCAGAAGTACCAAAGGTTCGGGACGCAAGCTGCGCTCCAACATCAGGTTTAACTATGGTCACTGCACCATACCCAAGCACTTGAAGGACATCATCATAACCGAATACGGGATTGCAGATGTACGCGGCAAACCGGACAAACAAGTCATAGCAGAGATGATCAACATTGCTGACTCCAGATTCCAGAAGCAGCTGCTGGCTAAGGCCAAGAAATATGGCAAGATCCCCATGGATTACGAAATCCCGGAAGAATACCGGCATAATACTCCAGAAAAACTCAAAGCCCTGCTGGCCCCCTATCATGCGCAGGGATATTTCCCGCCCTTCCCGTTTGGAACTGACCTGACCAAAGACGATATTGAACTGGCAGGCTCTCTGAAAGCATTGAAGTCACTGGCCGGCGGGTATCCGCTGCAAGTTGCCAAAGGTATGCTGCTGGAATTGTTGCGGCCAATTCCAAAGGGAATCGATCACCACCTGGAAAGGCTTGAATTGCTCAGACCTTTCGGGGTGAAGGAAAGGATTTACCGCAAAATGGTAGTGCTGGCGCTAAGAAACAACGGCTGCCTGAGATGAAAAATCCGTAAAAACAGCATGTAAAATATTGAGAACTGACCCTGACGTTAAAACTGAAGCGCAAATTCATTGATCAGAAGTACAAACCGCTGATTGACAAACTTTACGAAGATTAAAAAAACCGTTAATGCAGCTCGGGCAGTCGCTACGATACAAGCATCCGGGGTTATGAATATCCCGGATGCCTTTCATATCTGGCGAGACCCACCCCGGTTACGATTTTGGCCTTAGCACAGTAGTAAAGCCATCCCTTAAACCTTTATTTTGGCATCATCTCCAAATGGCTTTAGCCGTTAATCTGTTTTTACTGTAAGCATCATCTAAAATTCTCACAGGTTGTTAAAAAATGCTTGTAAATATTACATGATGGAATATAATGGATTCTATATTACGTTTATTAATGACGAAATGTTATAAATTTTACGTTATGTTATATCGATGACGAGAATATTTTCATACCCTGAGCAATATAAAAGAAAGGAGGCATCAACCCCAGGAGAAAGGAGCTTATAAAAGCACTGAGGCGATAATATTCTCTCATTATTATAAGATTTCATTTCAAAAACATCATGTGCCCATAATTTTTGTTGCTTTTCATTCCTATTATTGTTTACTGCATGAAATTCACTTGAACAAGCCTTAGGAAAAACATTTGCATTTGAGGGGGAGACAATCAATGGCGTTTGGATTTACTTATAATGAAGACCAGCTTGCTTTAAAGAAGACGGTAAGAAAATTTGTTGAAAATGAGATCATACCGGTACGGGCAGCTTATGATGAATCAGAAGAATTTCCCTGGCCGGAAGTCAAAAAAATGGCTGACCTGGGACTTAACTGTATGAATGCACCCGAGAAGTATAATGGTATGGAGTTTGGCCATGTCGGCCTATGTATGGTAATAGAAGAAATGAGCCGTGGTTGTTTAGGTATTGCCATGACGCTTAAAGCCAATATGCTGGCTTCAGAACCGGTTCTTTATGGGGGCACCGAGGAACAGTGGGATGATTGGTTCCCGGGTTTATGTGAGGAAGGTCAGCTGGCAGCTTATGCGGTAACTGAGCCGGGGGCAGGTTCAGATGTGGCCGGAATTTCTACCACCTGTAAAAAAGATGGAGACTACTACATCCTCAATGGTACAAAAATATTTATAACCAACGCCAAACACGCCGACAAGCTGACCGTGCTTGCTACCCATGACAAGACCAAGGGCAACCGGGCCCAGAGCTTTTTTATGGTAGATACCAAGACGGAAGGGGTTTCCTTTGGTAAGAGTGAACATAAAATGGGGCTGCGCTGCTCGGAAACTTCGGAGATTATTTTTGACAATGTTAAAGTACATAAGAAATACAGGCTGGGTGAGGAAGGCGACGGTTTCAAGCTGGCCATGAAATCCTTTAATTCTTCCCGTCCGTTTGTAGCCTCAGCGGCTACCGGTCTGGCTATGGGAGCGTTTGAATTTGCGCGTGACTACGCCCGGGAAAGGAAAGCTTTCGGTCGCAATATCGGCGATTTTCAGGGGATTCAATTTATGCTGGCGGACATGGCCATGGAAATTGAAGCCGCCCGGCTGTTATGGCAGAAGGCGGCCTGGCTTTTGGATAATAATATGATGGCCGCTGATCTGTCTGCCATGAGCAAGTGTTTTGCTGCCGATATGGCCAACCGGGTTACTACCAACGCCGTCCAGATCTTGGGCGGGTATGGCTTCTGTCGGGATTATCCGGTAGAAAAAATGATGCGGGACGCCAAAATATTGCAGATATTTGAAGGTACAGCCCAGGTACAGCGTATTATCATTGGCAAAAGCGTACTGGCCTAAGCAAATGCTTAGTTAAGTTGGCGAAGACTATAATGGCAAAAGAAAGGGTGGAGGAAAAATGCGTGATGTTGTTATAGTAAGTGCGATGAGAACACCGATAGGTGATTTTCTGGGAGCGTTAAAGGACAAAACAGCGGTGCAGCTGGGGACAGCAGCTTTAAAAGCGGCCATCGGCAAAGCGGGGATTGATCCTGTTTTGATCGAAGAAGTGGCTACCGGGCAGGTTTACCAAGCCGGTTGTAAGGGGAATCCGAGCAGACAGGTAACGTTGAATGCGGGATGCCCGGTGGAAACAGTTTCTCTGACGATAAACCAGCAATGTCCTTCTTCAATGCGTTCATTGGAAATCATCAGCCAGGAGATCATGCTTAACAAAATCGATATCGGTGCAGTGGTTGGCATCGAAAGCATGACCAATGTCCCCTATCTTCTTACCAAGGCGCGTTCAGGCTACCGCATGGGCAGCAGCGAACTGCATGACGGATTGTATTATGATGCGCTGATCGATGTTTTCTGCAACTATCATCAGGGGGTTACCGCTGAGAACCTGGCCGTGAAATATAGCGTCACCCGTGAAGAACAGGACGAGCTGGCCTTATTGGGACATCAGCGTGCCTGTGCCGCTATTGCGGCAGGTAAATTCAAGGATGAGATCGTTCCCATTGAACTGAAGACCAAAAAAGGAACGGTCATTTTTGATACCGATGAGCACCCCAATCCTAATACCAGCCGAGAGGCCCTGGCCAAACTAAAACCGGTCTTTAAAGAGGGTGGGACCGTGACTGCCGGCAACGCTTCCGGAATCAATGACGGTGCCTGTGCGGCTATCCTTATGGGCGCGGATAAAGCAGATGAAATGGGTATTAAACCTTTGGCCCGCATCGTAGCCACCGCTTCGGCATCAGTTGATCCAAGCATTATGGGCTTTGGAGTAGTCCCGGCAGTCAGACGGGCTTTGAAATTTGCTGATATGACCAGTGATGATATTGATTACTTTGAGATCAATGAAGCCTTTGCAGCACAGTTTCTGGCCTGTAATCGTGAGCTGCAGTTGGATATGGCCAAGGTCAATCTGAACGGCTCCGGCATCGCACTGGGTCATCCAGTGGGCAATACTGGTTTGCGTATCATCATCGCTGCAATCAACGAGTTGCGTCGTCAAAACAAGCGGTTTGGCTGTGCCTCCCTGTGCGCCGGCGGCGGCCCGGCCATGGCCACGATCGTTGAAGTCCTGTAACTATTAAGGTTTGTCAGGTCATTATCCCGCATAGCCGTGTGGTTGATTTAACATATGGGAAATATATGGGTTCACTTGCGGCTATGTAAGAAACTTTCCTTTTTAGCGTAAGCTTACAAAAGGAGGTTTGTATATGCGAAAAATAGTTCTGGCTGCGAGAGAATCTATCTGACCAATATGAAATATATGGTTTAATTTAAAAATCATCAAATACCAGGGGATGCTGCAGGTGTTGCTGATACACCCGGGGCATCCCTTTTATTGTGCAAGGCATTTGATCTATCAGGTTTCAGAAACAGGAATTGTTGATTATAATTATAGAAAATTATGATAGCCATACGATGTTGAAAACATAATCGTGAGGAGAAGATGGAAAATGACTTCTTTAAAGAATACCCCGCCCGGTAGCCTGCAGGGCGTGACGGTGGTGGATTTTACCTGGGTGCTGGCCGGTCCGCATTGCACCAAGCTGCTGGCAGATATGGGGGCTACGGTGATTAAGATAGAACCTTATGGTAAAGGCGCCAACGAACGGCATCTGAACATACAAAAAACCTGTAACGGAGTTACTCAGAGTTCCTATTCCATAAATGTCAACCGTGGCAAAAAAAGCCTTTGTGTGGACCTGAAAAATCCGCAGGGCAAGGAGCTTATTATTGATCTGATCGAGCACGCGGATGTTCTGGTGGAAAATTATGCTCCGGGCGTAATGGAACGTTTAGGGCTTGATTATGATTCGGTAAAGGAGATCAAGCAAGATATAATTTACTGTTCCATTTCTTGTTTCGGGCACTGGGGACCATACAGCCAAAAACCCGGTTACGATATGATTGCCCAAGTAGCCAGCGGATGGACGGCGCAGAGTGAGGTATATCAGATCGCGCCTAATTCGGTTGGCGATACTGTAGCCGGGATACATGCGGCACTGGCGATCGTAGCGGCCCTGCTGGTGAAAAAGAACCAGGGAATCGGACAGAATATAGATATTGCCATGATGGACTGTCTTTTTTCCCTGCATGAAAATTCGGTTCCCTGGTATACGTTGGGACAAGCGGTAGGTGAGCCCGTTTATCCCGGAAAAATAGGCCGTCTCCATGAAGGCTATGCCCCTTACGGGATTTATAAAGGGAAAAACGGTGTGGTCGGGATTGCCTTGCTATCAGACAATCGCTGGGAAGCGATGGTAAAAACCATGGGGGAAAAATATATGTGGCTGCTTGATGACCCGCGTTCCATAGATGTAAGCGCACGTTGTCAAAATCCCCAAGTGGTTAATAATGCTCTCGATGAATGGGTAATGGAACAGGAATCGGTTGAAGAAGTGGAACGGATTTTTAACGAGGTAGGCATACCCTGCATGCGGGCACGGACGATTGAGGAACTTTGCGATACTGACCCGCAGATCAGAGCGCGGGAGATGATGCCTTTGATCGATCAGCCTTTTATAGGTCCCATGAAGATGTACGGCAGTCCGCTGAAAATGTCGGCAACCCCTGCCGGCGTACGCGGCTACAGTCCTTTTCTGGGGGAGCACAACCATCAGGTACTGAATGAATTATTGGGCTACAGCCCTGAACAAATAAATGCCCTTTATGAAGCCGGGGCGCTCTGCCATGAGGAAGCGGTGGACAGGCTGAAATAAAAAATCATTTCATTGGGCTGGTTTGATTATTGGAGAAGCAAATGTATATTATTTTAAAAGATAAATGCTCCAGCTGCGGTTTATGCGCTGATGTCTGCCCGACAGAAGCCATAAGTCCTGTGGGTGTATATATAATCAAAACCGAATTATGCATTTCTTGCGGGTTATGTCAGGAATGCTGCCCTTCTGCAGCCATTGTACTGAGGCCCTTTGCTGCCATGTCACACCTTGCCCAATCATAGCTTTGATAATATAATGAGCGGGAGAGTTGTATTGAAATAGGGGTGCAAATTATGATAACCGAAGAACTGGTACAGCGCATAAATGAACTGGCACGCAAGAAAAGGAACGGGGGACTGACTCTGGCAGAACAGGCAGAGCAGAAGCGGCTTTATAAAATTTATCTGGCATCCATTCGTGAACAGGTCGAGATCCAGCTGGAAAATATAGAAATCATTCCCGAGGATCATGTCTGCGATGATACGTGCCATCATCACCATCATGGTCAGGACTGCAGCCATGACCACCAGCATGGCCCCGATGGCAATCATAAAAAACATTAATTGCCGGGCATTACTTTGGGCAGGAAACGATGACTTCTCCTGTCCGCGACTTCTATGAAGGTTATAAAATGATCAGTAATAATGCAGAATTTAATAGTTTGATTCTTTACCGTAGCCTGCTTGATGACGAGCTGGTTAATCTGGTCTGTCAAATAATTGATTATGACCGTACCGCCGACCAGTCCGGATTTGAGGATATATTTTACCGCATAAGCCATAGATTGCTTGAATACAGCCGTATGCATGGCAGTCAGGGAGATGTATGGCAGGCCTACTTTTTTGATTTGATGCTGGAAGACGAAAACCCCTTTAGTCTGGAATGTGAACTTAGCGGCGATGAAATTAATCCGCAGCTGCGTGGTATGGCCCGGCATGATTTAGACATTCTGCGCAATTTATACAGCCTTAAATGGTCAGATATAGGTAAATCAGTATCCATTCCTTTGACCTGCAATTATCCTTGTTTTAAGGGCTTGATTCCCTGTGATCCGGCTCGTTTAGAGGCTAAAGGTAAGTTGTTTGGATCGGCGGGGGTATCTGATCCGGAAGCGATGCTGGCGGCACTCGAATCATACTATCGACAATTTGGCTGCGGGCTGTTGGGACGCTACAGCGCTTTTCGCTGGGACGGCGGTTTGCGGCCTATCACTCACCCTGATCCGGTCACCATGGATAAAATCATCGGCTATGACTATCAAAAACAAATTTTGTTGGATAATACGAGTGCCTTTGTGGAGGGCAAGCCGGCCAACAATGTGTTGCTTTATGGCGCCAAAGGGACTGGCAAATCGTCTTCGGTTAAAGCTTTACTGAACCGCTTTGCTGAGCAGGGTTTGCGGATGGTGGAAATTAGCCGCCGCCAACTGGCTGATATTCATAAGATTACAGATCAGCTGCGTTATCGCTGCCATCGTTTTATTATCTTTATTGATGACCTTTCCTTTGAGGATTTCGAGGTGGATTACAAATATATCAAAGCCAGCATGGAAGGCAGTCTGGAGGTACGTCCGCAAAATATCCTCTTTTATGTGACTTCCAATCGCCGCCATCTTATCCGCGAGAATTGGAATGATCGTCAGCGTGGTGAAGACGAGGTGTTTCCTCCCGACTCCCAGCAGGAGAAACTATCCTTTGCAGACCGCTTCGGCATCAGTTTGGCCTATCTGTCCCCTGACCAGGAACTTTATCTGCGGATGGTGGCGGAGATGGCTGAAAATGAAGGTATCAAGATGGATCTGCAAGAATTAAGAGGCAAGGCGATTCAGTGGGAGTTGAGTCATCATGGCAGATCGGGCCGCTCTGCCCGCCAGTTTATTGATGACCTGCTGGGGCGCCTTTAAACGCCCGCCGCAATCAATCTGCACATTTAATTGTTTGGTAAAATCGGTGCTATTAAAGTGTTCTGCTTAATGCTATTATTTATCCCTGCATCATCAGGGATTAGATTTTTGGGCTTTTTATATGGAAATCCCCAGCATTTTCAAGGTCGGCTCCAGCTCCTGCCGATCACTCAGAACTTCGCTGAACAAATCTCCACGCCGGGCAAGCAGTCCCGGCATTGTTTTTATGGTGAACTGTATCGGGGCAATTGAGTCCAACTCCTGCCAGGCAAAGGGTGCTGAAACGGTGGCCTGCGGACGGGGCCGAACACTATAGGGTGCACAGACGGTTTTGCCCAGTCCGTTCTGTAGGTAATCAACATAGATTCTTGGCCCCCGACTGCGGACAGAGCGTTCAATGGTGGCATTATCAGGAAGGATCTTGCATATCATGGCGGCAATGGCATGCCCGAATTTACGAACCTGGTCATAACTATAGCGATTTACCACGGGAAGGTATATATGCAGTCCCAACGAGCCCGATGTCTTGGGATAAGTTCGTAACCCAAGCTCATCCAGCAACTGTTTGAGTAGTTTGGCTATGGTCACCACATCGGTGAAGGTATTGTCTTCAGAAGGATCGAGGTCAAAAACAATAAAATCAGGATATTCAATACTATCGATCTGTGACATCCAGGGATGTATCTCCAGGCAGGCCTGATTGGCCAGCCAGACCAAATCAGCGGCGGTATTAACCAGGACATAATTTTTGCTTTTGCCGCTGTTATCTGTCCAGGCATAGGTTTGAAACCATTCCGGCAGATTGGCAGGGGCATTTTTTTGATAAAATGAGTTGCTGTTAATCCCGCCCGGATAACGGGTGAAAACCAGCGGGCGCCGGGCCAGATGAGGGGCCATATAGGGAAAAACGGCGCTGTAGTATGCAATCAGATCTTTTTTGGTATAGCCTGGCTCCGGCCACAAAATCCGGTCGAGATTGCTGAGCGAAACTTCACGGCCGACGATATCCAATGTAGCCTCCGTCATATAATTTCCTCCTTTAAATCACGCAATCCGAGGCGTTTGCATTCGATAATTACCTAGCTCGACTTGCATTTCAGGTGCCTGTTTTGGCCCGCTTGCCGGTACCGGCTTTTTTCTTCGCGGCTGGCTTTGTTTTTTTGGCTTCGGTCATCTGTACACTGGCTTTTAGTGCTTCCATCAAGTCAACGACTTTTCCGCCCTGTGGTTCGGGGGTCGGACTGACATACTCCTGTCCCGCTATTTTGGCTTCGATCAATTCCCACAAGGCCTGCCGGTATTCATCTTCGTAGCGGGCGGGATCAAAATCGATGGACAGGTTTTCAATCAGATCCACGGCCATTTTCAGCTCATTTTCGTGCAGCTTGTCAATACCGACACCAGTACTCAAGGAGGCAGGAGATCTGATTTCATCAGGATAGAAAATTGTTTCCATAACCAGATGTTCGTCTTTTACCCGCAAAGCCGCCAAAGACTGTTTGGAGCGGATCATGATTTTGGCGATGGCAATCTTGCCGGTATTTTTCATGGCCTCTACGATCAGGGTGTAGGCTTTGTCACCACCGGAAGAAGGTTCCAGGTAATAACTTTTATCAAAATATATCGGATCGACCTGCTCCAATTTGACAAAATCAAGAATATCTATGGTTTTGGTATTTTCCTGCGGAATGCGGGCGAAATCTTCTTCATTCATGATGATATAGCTGCCCTTCTGAAACTCATAACCTTTGACGATTTCCTCCGGTTTTACTTCCTGATCGCATTTGGAGCAGACTTTTTTGTAGTTAATCGGTGCCATGCATTTCTGATGCAGATAATTAAATTTTAAATCCTTGTTTTCGGTGGCTACGTACATGCTGACGGGAATATTGACCAGACCAAAACTGACCGCACCTTTCCAGAGCGTTTTCATAAAGGTTCTCCTTTCTTGGTTCTTATGGTTTAGCTTTTATGCTTTCGTTTGAATTTATTCGTTGGTAAAATCATGTACACATCGCTCACATTTTGAAAAACATTGCTTACTGAATAGTCGGTGAGAAAAACTTACGTTTTAAAGCAGTCGAAATTTTGCTAAAATATAAACATACTTTGATATTGCCTTTGCCCTTCCTGTGTAATTCCTTTGGCTGGTTCCTGACAGAAATGGGGCGGCAGCCGTTTATCGTCTACAAGTTGCTGACTACGGAACAGGCAGTTTTACCAGCGGTCACCGGCAGTCAGGTGTTGGCCTCCACCATTGGCTTTACGCTGCTTTATGGAGTTCTGGCTGTGGTCGCTATATATCTGGGGCTTAGAGAAAACAGACAAGATTCAGCAGAGGCTTCGGAGGAGGTGTCTGAATGGGCTTAAATGAACTCTGGTTTATTTTAATCGCTGTATTGTTCGCGGGCTTTTTCTTCCTCGAAGGCTTCGATTTCGGGGTTGGCATGCTGATGCAATGGCTGGGGCACAACGATACAGAGAAAAATATGATCATTCATTCCATTGAACCATTTTGGGGGGCTAATGAGGTTTGGCTGTTAACCGCGGGCGGAGCCATGTTTGCAGCTTTTCCGGGGTGGTATGCCACCATGTTCAGCGGCTATTACAGTGCTCTTTTTCTGGTTTTGGCTGCTTTGATTATTCGCGGGGTCGCGATCGACTTCCGGGGTCGCGTTGACAAGCCTGGCTGGCATAAAACCTGGAACCTTTTGCTGGGCATCACCAGTCTGCTCATCCCCTTCCTGCTGGCAGTGGCGCTGGCTAGTCTGCTGGTGGGTGTGCCGATTAATGCGGAAAAGGAATATGTGGGCAATCTCTTTGATCTTCTATCCCCGCCGGCACTTTTTTACGGTTTGGATCTGGTTATATTTTTTATCTATCATGGCGCGGTATTCCTTACTTTAAAGCTGCAGGGAGAATTGCTGGAGCGGGCTTATATCACTGCCATCCGTACGGGGCGGCTGGCCCTTGTAACGGCTGTTATCGTTGGGGTTGTCGCTGCGCTTACCACCAATGTTTTCACTTCCCCCGTTTCGGTTGCCCTGACCCTGGCCGGCGCGTTGGCTTTGTTGCTTTCTTATGTCTGTATGCGCAGGCGTCACAGCGGACTGGCTTTTACCTTAAACGGGGTATCCATCATAGCTATAATCGCAGCTTTATTTACGGCCTTGTTCCCGCGGGTCATGGTTTCCAGTATCAATGAATCATTCAGCCTGACCATCTACAACATCTCCTCCAGTCCTTATACCCTGAAAGTTATGACCATTGTGGCTCTGACCCTGATACCGGTTGTGCTGCTCTATACCGCCTGGGCTTATTATGTATTCAGAAGCAGGATCACAGTCAGTCCGGAATATTTACAGCAGGAAAGGATCGGATATGCCAGCGAAACTTCTGTATAAGGAAATAAAAAACAATAAAACCTATAAAATCGCGGTGGTCATGAATGGATTTATATCCTTCATGGCCGCCTTTCGTATAAAAACCATGCAGAGATCCCAACCCCTCCCCGGGCAGAAAAGCCTCCATTGAATACCTGTTTATTGAGCATTTATAACTTGTTCCCACAGCTTAAAAATTCTCTGCTTATTCCTACCTTCAACATTTTACCTTCCCCGGAGCAACACTTGACTTGCGCAATTAAAGTGCTATCATAATGGAACAAGTGTTCCTGAAATGCGGGGGTTGGATATGAAGGAAAGGGTTATCCTGCATTCAGACCTGAATAATTTCTATGCTTCGGTCGAATGTCTGCATCGCCCGGAAATACGCGCCAAGCCGGTAGCAGTTTGCGGAGATCCGCTTTTGCGTCATGGGATTGTACTGGCCAAAAACTATCCGGCCAAAGCCACCGGTATTCAGACCGGTGAAGCCATCTGGCAGGCGCAGCAAAAATGTCCCGGTTTGATTGTACTGCCGCCTAATTTCGGGTTATATCTGCGCTTTGCCCGTCTGGCCCGGGAGATTTACGCCAGCTATACCGATCAGGTGGAACCGTTTGGCTTGGATGAAGCCTGGCTGGATGTAACCGGCAGTTGTCATGTATATGGAGATGGCAGGGAGATCGCTGACCAGATCAGAGTACGTATCAAAGAGGAAATGGGGGTAACTGCTTCCGTCGGGGTGAGCTACAACAAGATTTTTGCCAAGCTGGGCAGTGATATGAAAAAGCCCGATGCCACCACCGTCATCACCAGCGACAACTTCAGGCAAATGGTCTGGCCTTTGCCGGCCGGTGACCTGCTTTATGTAGGCCGGGCCACCAAACGCAAACTGGCTGCCCGGGGCATCATCAGCATTGGTGATATTGCCCTTGCCGACCCTGCCTGGCTGCGCTCTCTGCTGGGCAAGTGGGGGGAGGTGCTGTGGTCTTTTGCCAACGGCCTGGACAGCTCGCCGGTTGTCCGCATGGGTGAGGAAGCCCAGATCAAAAGTGTCGGCAACAGCATCACCGCTCCCCGCGATCTGGAAACGGATGAGGATGTAGAGATGACTTTTTATGTACTCAGTGAAAGTGTGGCGGAGCGTATGCGTGAACACGGCTTTAAATGCCGCACCGCCCAGATCTATGTTCGCGACAAAAATCTTTACAGCATTAGTACCCAAGGTAAATTTTTAAGGCCTACCCAACTTTCATCAGATCTGGCTGAAAAGGCGATGAGTCTTTTTCATGCCCATTACACTTGGGAAAATCCCGTTCGCAGCCTGGGGGTAAAGGGAACTGATCTGGTGGCGGCAGACAGCTGTGAGCAGCTTTTTTTATTTGAAGATGAAGAAAGACGCCGGAAACAGGAAAAAATTGAAGCTGCGGTTGATGGATTGCGACACCGCTTCGGCCATTTCTCCATCCAGCGGGCACTTTTGCTGCAGGATGAGAAATTGGGAGCGATAAATCCCAGGGAGGATCATGTCATCCATCCGGTGGCATTTTTTAAGGAAGGCAGATTACCGTGAAGGAGGTAAATGACTATAATGGAGGAGAGACGTTACTGCAACCCGGATAAAGTGTATGTCAGCGTCAAGGCGGTATTTTACCCGGACGGCGGATTTAAGCCCACTTCCTTGATATGGGAAGACGGGCGCGAATATGCTATTGATAGAGTTATCGACATTCGCCGGGCGGCCAGCCTTAAAGCCGGAGGTACAGGCATGCGTTATACCTGTAGGATAGAAAATAAGACTGTTTATTTGTTTCTGGAAGAAGACCGCTGGTTTATGGAAAGAAGGGGGAGTTAGCTATCTGCGGCCGATAATTTATGCCCGCCAGGTTATCGAGCGCGATGGCCCGCGATTGGAGGCCCGGCGGGTATGATTTTGTCGCATTTATCCGGTTATGAGATGCACCGACGCTCAGCATGACACAGCTGCAGCTGAAGCAAATTGAGACTTTATTAGCAGTAGAAAATAAAGTACACTGATATAAGTTGAACTTTGGAGCTGATCGTGATTCGAATACAGGCGGAGGGGAAGAGGCATATGAAAGTGTTGATTGCCGATGATGACAAACTCTCTCGTTTATTGGTAAAAGACATTGTCACATCAATGGGTTATGAGGCCTTGGAAGCTGCAGACGGTGAACGTGCCTGGCAAGTCCTGCAGGAGCACTCACCCCGTCTGGTGGTTCTCGACTGGATTATGCCCCAAATGGACGGAACCGAGTTGTGCAAACGGATACGCTCATCGGATGATGAAAATTACCGTTATATTATTCTGCTTACCGGACGAAACAGCAAAGAAGATATTATTGCGGGGCTCAATGCCGGAGCCGATGATTACATCACCAAACCATTCATACCGCAGGAATTTGAAATGCGTTTGAAGGTAGGCAAGCGCATACTGGAATTGCAGCAATCCCTGCAGGAAGCCCTGGAGAAGCAGCGCTATATGGCGCAGCATGATGCGTTGACCGGGATCTTGAACCGGGGGGAAATCATCAAGGTTTTGGAAAAAGAACTTAACCGCGCTGAACGTCAGAATGATAAACTGTCTCTAATTATGGGGGATCTGGATCATTTCAAACAAATCAATGATACGTACGGGCATATGGCAGGAGATACGGTGCTTGCGGAAACCGCCCAACGGATGAAAAACACCCTGCGTACTTATGATAGCGTAGGTCGTTATGGCGGAGAGGAATTTCTGCTGGTGCTGCCTGGTTGTGCGATTGAGGAAGCTCAACTGATAGCCAGACGTCTTTTGAATGTTATCAAGTCCCAGCCGGTGCTGTTTAATAATAATAATATACCGGTGACTATAAGCCTGGGACTGGCCAGCAACGATACCGCTGATCATGCGGGTATAAAAGGCATTGTGCAGGCTGCCGATTTCGCCATGTACCAGGCCAAACAAAACGGCCGCAACCGCTATGAGGTTGCGGGGTACTAATCTTCTGCCGACAAGGATAAACATATAAAGGTTTGCAAAGAATATCACATTGAAATGTTGATTTTATATACAAGCAATTATAAACAATGGGGGGATCGGCATGGAACCAGTAGTCGAACCTGTCTACAACCGCAAACATCCCGGAACTCTAGCCTATAAAAGATATTTTTACCGCAGCGCGATCAAGGGCGTTTTGCGGCCGCACCGAGTAATATTTAAGAAACGTCGGGTGGGCAGGGATGATCATTTCGTACTTTATCCCAGAGGAAAAAAGAAGTGGTACAAACTCTTCGGGGTACCCAAAGATGTAGTCGTGCCCTTCACCTATTCGGATTTTTCCCGAGCGATTGGTTTTATGGAAGCAATCGAGGGGCTGGGGTCCAATTTTAAGCATTTGCTACATCTTAAGAGCGAAATCTGGTTCTATGAGGAACTGATTCCCGGAGATGTCTACGTTATTGACTATGCTTTTGAAGATGTTTTGCAGATCAAGCCTGACAAGGCCGCTATGATCGGCCGTTCAGCCATCAGCCGCAACGGTGAATTGTATATGAAAATGCGCGATCATTTTGTGATCAAGGATTTGCCCCGAAAAGATGCTGCTTATCTGCAGAAGGATGAAACCAATGAGTTTAAGGGTATTACACATGTATCGGCCGAACCGCTGAAAAACTGCCGGGTGGAGGAGATTTATATTCCCGCGGATTTAGCCAGACGTTATGGAGACACCTCCGGGGACTACAATATTGTGCATACTTCACCCGTAATGGCCAGAATTTTTGGCTATGAAAGGACTTTTATACAGGGCTTGTGTTCCGCCAACCTGATCATGAGCAGGCTTTGCATGGCCGGTATCAAGCTGCAGCATTTTACGATTACCTTTGGCCGTCCGGTATTTATGGACAGTACGGTCTATCTTTATTACACCGATCATGAATACCGGTTGCAGGATATAGACAACCATGTGCTGTGCTTTGGACAGATCAACTACGCCGAAGATTGATCTGCCTAGAAGGGAGTGGATCCTGGATGCAGGTAAAAGTCAAGCTTTTTGCCACTTTTCGCAAGGGACGTTTCAAGGAAAAAGAAATGGAATTGGACGAAGGATGTACGGTAGGCTGGGTTATCGATTATCTGCGTCTGCCGCGCAAAGAACTGGGAGTCGTATTCCTGAATGGTTTGTCGGTCACCGACGACCAACAACTGCAAGAAGGCGATACCTTGTCCATTTTTCCCATGGTGGGAGGGGGATAGCATGCATCATCGGCAAGAAGGCCTGGTTCCCGAACGTTATTTACGTAACCTGAAAGCTATCAGTGCAAATGAACAGGCACAGCTTCTGGATGCCCGGGTGGGGGTGTGCGGATGCGGCGGCCTGGGTTTGTATGTAGTTAATTATCTGGCCCGCGTGGGGGTTGGGCACATTACCGTATGGGATCCGGATGTTTTCCATGAAAGCAATTTAAATCGCCAATTGCTGGCCAGTTACAGCACGCTGGGGCAGAAAAAGGTGGAGGTATGCCGGCAATACGTACAGGAGATAAACCCGGAGGTTGTTTTTACCGCCCTACCCTGCCTTTGGGAAGAAGGAGATCCAGTCATTTTTAAGCAACAGCAGGTAATCGTTGATGCGTTGGACAATATTCCTTCCCGGTTGGCTTTGGTGGAGGCCTGTGGACATGCTACACTGCCGCTGGTTCACGGAGCGGTAGGAGGATGGTATGGACAGGTTACGGTAATCATGCCCGGGGACAAGACGCTCAATACCTTATATAGTAATGCGGATATGGAGGGAATCGAAAAGGAACAGGGTACGCTGTCTTTTACGGCAGCGGTTATCGCCGGGATGCAGGCCGCTGAAGTCATTAAACTGCTGTTAAAACGCGAATCGGATCTGCGCCGTGAAATCTGTATGGTTGATTTGCTGGACATGGAGTTGGAACGGTTTCGGAAAAATGCTACATCGATGTAACGCAAGCGCCACATCGATGTGTAAAATGGAGCAGCAGTGGAGCATAAAGCAAGTTTCATGATGAATAGATTCACACAGGACGGGACGGGGTTCCCGTTCTTTTTTGTTGTTATGCAAAAACTGGCATAGATTTTGCTCTTAATAATTAACAGAGAAGATACGGTTAAGATTGACATCTGGGTCCTTGATTGCCTGGCGGGTCAGGGTCCGGATGTTCAGTGACAGGTATTTTCTCGAAATCTAAGCAAAAGGAGAGTGAGGACTGGTTTGCCCGTGCAGGGTGAAATCAGCAATGTATGAGCAAAGTGTTATTTGTGGAACCAGAAAAATGCACCGGCTGTCGTAGTTGTGAACTGATTTGTTCCTTTGTCCATGCCGGGGAATTTAATCCCCTGCGTTCACGCATCTCAATTATTGCTTTCGAAAAGACCGGCTTTTCGTTTCCGGCCGTCTGTCAGCAGTGCAGCGTGGCAGCCTGTATGGAGGTGTGTCCGGTTGGAGCCATCAGCGTTGATGATGTGACCGGTGCAAAGATTGTCAACCATGCCATTTGCCTGCGCTGTAAAATGTGCACCATTGCTTGTCCCTTTGGCGCGACTTTCTATGATGCTGATCATGATTTGATTATTAAATGTGATCTCTGCGGCGGCGATCCGGAGTGTGTGAAACACTGCCCGTCCGGCGCGATATCCTACCGTGAGGCGAAAACCGCCAATTTCAATAAACGTCGGGCTACAGCCGAAAAATTTAGAGACGTCATGGAGGAGGGGAGATAATCATGTTTGCTTGGAAAGGTAAAATTCTGCGGGTAAATCTCAGCGACGGAACCATAAAAGCTGAACCCCTTAACCAGGAATATGCAGAGCAATATATTGGCGCCCGCGGTTTGGGAACCAAATATTTTACAGAAGAAGTAGATCCCAAGGTGGATCCTTTAAGTCCGGAAAACAAAGTCATCTTTATGACCGGCCCTCTCACCGGTACGTTTGCCGGGTCTGGCGGGCGTTACAATGTAGTGACCAAAGGACCGCTGAATGGAACGATTGCGGCTTCCAATTCCGGGGGCACGTTTGGTCCGGAGCTGAAGTATGCTGGCTGGGACGGCATCATTTTTGAGGGACGAGCGGACAGCCCGGTCTATTTGTCAATTTACAATGACCAGGTTGAACTGAAATCAGCAGCAGAGCTTTGGGGCCAGGATGTTTTTGCCACGACCGATGCACTCAAGGCGGCCATGGACGAGGAAGCCAAGGTCTGCTGCATCGGGCCGGCCGGAGAGAATTTGGTTAAATATGCTTGTATCATGAATGAATACCATCGTGCTGCCGGACGTTCCGGGGTTGGGGCGGTGATGGGTTCTAAAAACCTCAAGGCAATTGTGGTAAAAGGTAGCCAGGGAATCGTGGTGGAGGATCCCAAGGCTTTTATGGAGGCGGCCATTGACGCACGCACCAAGCTCAGAGAGCATCCGGTCAGCGGACAGGGGCTGGCAGCCTATGGCACCAACATTCTTGTCAACATCCTGAATGAACATGGGGGATTACCGGTCAAGAATTTCAGCGAAGCGGCGGTGTTTCCCAGTGCAGAAAAAATATCCGGAGAATACCAGGCGGAAAAATATCTGGTGAGAAACAAGGGGTGCTTTGGTTGTACGATCGGTTGCGGCAGGGTTACCAACATTCCCAAAGGTCCTTTCAAGAGTGCAGGTGAAGGTCCGGAATATGAAGCAACCTGGACGTTTGGTTCCAACTTGGACATTGATGATTTCGAAGCCATTTGCAAAGCCAATTTCCTTTGCAATGAGCTGGGGATGGATCCGATTACGCTGGGAGGCACGATTGCTTGTGCCGTCGAACTGGTGGAAAAAGGCATTATCCCTCGTTCCACCGCCGATCTGAGCTGGGGTGACGGGGTCATGCTGGTTGAACTGGTAACCAAAACAGCCTACCGGCAAGGATTTGGGGAAGAACTGGCGGAAGGCTCGTATCGCCTGGCTGAGAAATACGGCTATCCGGAGTATTCGATGACCGCCAAGAAACAGGAAATGCCGGCCTACGATCCGCGCGGACAGCAGGGCATCGGCCTGAACTATGCAACTTCCAACCGGGGCGGCTGTCATGTACGTGGTTATATGACTTCTCCTGAAATTCTTGGAATCCCTGTCAAGGTTGATCCGGATGAAATCGAAGGCAAACCAGCTTTGCTGAAGTTGTTCCAGGATCTTACCGCCTTGGTGGATGCTTCCGGCTTATGTCTGTTCGTCACTTTTGCCCTTGGTTTGCCGGAAATTGCTGCTCAGCTGCGCACCGCCACCGGGCTGGACCTAAGCGATGACGAATGCCTGCTGATCGGTGAACGGATCTGGAATCTGGAGCGGTTGTTCAATTTGCAGGCAGGTTTCACTGCCGAGGATGATACCCTGCCGCCGCGTCTGCTGAAAGAGCCCATGAAAGGCGGGCCTCACGCAGGCAAAGTAGTGCAGCTGGGTGAAATGCTGCCGGAATACTACCAACTGCGGGGCTGGAACGAGCAGGGCATTCCTAGCGAAGAAAAACTCAAGGAATTGCGTTTGGCATAAATGAAAAACACTGCAGCCTGAGGTTTATGAGGAAGCAATTCATCATAAACCTCCTGCATTATGACTGCCGTCCTTGGAACGCAAGCCCGGCAGAATTCTTTCCTTTTAGGAGGCGTTAATGCATGCAAATCGATGCCAAGGAATATGAAAATGCCAGCGCATACAAAAGTCTGATCGAAGCCTATGCCGGGAAGCCTGAGTATCTTTTGGCGATTATGCAGGATATCCAAAAGCAATACAACTACCTGCCTCGCCTGGCGATCACCATGATTGCGGCACATGTCGGGCTGCCGGTCAGTCGTGTTTATGCCATGGCTTCTTTTTACAAGGCTTTCAGTCTTGCCCCCAAGGGCCGGTTCGTAATTCGGGTCTGTGACGGTACGGCCTGTCATATTAAAAATTCCGAAACGCTGCTTGATCAGATCGCGAAACAATTGCAGGTAAGGCCAGGAGAAACCACGGCAGACGGCCTTTTCTCGGTCGAAACCGTGAACTGTCTGGGTGCCTGTGCGCTGGCGCCGGTCATGGTTATTAACGGGAAAGTGTACGGCAAGGTCAACCGCAGCGATGTGGAAAGGATCATCAAGGAGTATGGGGGGGCAGAGCGATGCAAACTGAGATAAATCTTGGCAGCCATGACCGGCAGACCGTATTGGTATGCTGTGGTACCGGCTGTACTGCCAATGGCGGACGTGAAGTATTCAAGGCTTTTTCCCAAAGCCTGCAGGATCATCCGGAAATAGAAGTGCTGCCAGTGGTGAAGGCGACCGGCTGTAATGGTTGGTGTGAAAAGGGACCCCTGGTCAGGTTGCTGCCCAAAGACATAACCTATTGCAGTGTAGCACCAGCGGACGTTAATGAAATCGTCAACAAAACCCTGCTGGAGGGGGTGCTGGTCAAACGACTCCTGTATCGTGATCCGGTCAGTAAAGAACATCTGACCTCCCACCACCTGACCGATTTTTATCGCAAACAGCACAAGATCGCCCTGCGCAATATCGGGGAAATTGATCCCGGACAAATCGACGATTATGTTCAGCGTGGCGGATATCAGGCTTTGCAGAAGGCCTTGCTGGGGATGAAAGGCCAGGAAGTCATCGATATCATCACAGCATCCGGATTAAGAGGCCGAGGCGGCGGCGGGTTTCCCAGCGGACAAAAGTGGCAGGCTTGCCGGAACGCTTCCGGCAGTCCTAAATATATTATCTGCAATGGGGATGAGGGCGACCCCGGGGCCTTTATGGATCGCAGTATTATGGAGGGTGATCCCCATACGGTGATTGAGGGCATGATTCTGGGCGCCTACGCGGCAGGTGCTGCCCACGGTTATATTTACGTACGCGATGAATATGACCTGGCTGTCCAATACCTGCGTAAAGCAATCAATGATGCACGCCAGCGCGGTTATCTGGGCAGCAATATCCTGAATACAGACTTTTCCTTTGACATTGATCTGGTCAGGGGCGGGGGCGCCTTTGTGTGCGGCGAGGAAACGGCTTTGATCGCTTCCATCGAAGGACGGGTCGGAGAGCCTCATGATAAATATATTTTTCCCACCGAAAAAGGATTGTGGGGCAAACCCACGGTCATCAACAACGTGGAAACCTGGGCTAACGTTCCGGTTATTATGCTGCACGGCGCCGAAGCCTTTGCGGCCATTGGCACGGATAACAGCAAGGGAACCAAGGTTTTTTCTCTGGTGGGCAAGGTTGTCAATACCGGTCTGGTTGAAGTCCCCATGGGTACGACTTTGCGGGAAATCATTTATGAAATCGGCGGCGGAGTCTTAAAAAAGCGCAGTTTCAAGGCGGTGCAGACCGGAGGGCCTTCAGGGGGCTGCATACCTGCCGCGCTGCTGGATCTTCCCATTGATTTTGACAGTCTGACGGAAGCTGGCTCAATGATGGGCTCAGGTGGCTTGATTGTCATGGATGACCATACCTGTATGGTGGAAGTAGCCCGCTACTATGTCAGTTTCCTGGCGGGCGAATCCTGCGGCAAATGTACTCCTTGCAGGGAAGGGATCCGGGCACTGCTTGAGATCCTGACCCGCATTTGTGAAGGGCAGGGAAGCATTGAAGATCTTGACCTGTTGGAAGATATCAGCGTGACCATGCAGCAGGCCTCGCTTTGCGCTTTGGGTAGAACCGCTCCAAATCCGGTACTGTCAACGCTGCGCTATTTTCGTAATGAATATTTGGAACACATCGAACAGCACCGGTGTCCGGCCGGGGTATGCCGGGCATTGTCGGTATTCTATATCGATCCTGAAATATGCAACGGCTGTGGGATGTGTGCCAGACACTGTTCGGTCAATGCCATCCAGGGTGAGAAAAAACAAGTCCATGTGATTGATGAGTCCAAATGTATTCATTGTGGTGAATGTTATCGGCAGTGTGCTTTTGATGCCATCAAGCTGCGCTAGGAGGAATGATGATGAAGATTAACGTTAATGGTCAGCTGCGAGAAGCGCATGCGGGAGAAAGCATTTTGGATCTTTGCCGAAGAGAAGGCATTCTCATTCCTACCTTTTGCTACCATCAGGCGTTTGGAGGACAGGGCGCCTGCCGGATGTGCATGGTTGAAATCAGGGAAGAGGGGCAGTCTCGTTCGCGAATGGTGGCGGCTTGCACCTATCCCCTTACTAAACCGGCCGAGATCACAACCGAATCAGAACAGATCCTGAGAATACGGCGTACCATTGCCATGTTGCTGGCCCGCAGAGCTGATAATAATCCTTTGCTGGAAGA
The DNA here is from genome assembly GCA_012729495.1 of Syntrophomonadaceae bacterium. GTDB lineage: Bacteria > Bacillota > Syntrophomonadia > Syntrophomonadales > Syntrophomonadaceae > Syntrophomonas_B. The sequence goes on from JAAYCZ010000020.1 coordinate 21,831, forward strand.
AATGTGCCAGAATTATGGAGCTTTACGCTTGCCTGCCATTAGTGTCGAACCGGCCAACTGCATTCTTTGCGGGCTTTGTATCCATGCTTGTACCGAAATGGGCAAGAGTGCGATTTGGAGCATGTTTCGCGGAGTTGACAAGCGCATCGCCACTCCCTATGATGAAGCATCCGACGAATGTATGGGCTGTGCAGCCTGTGCCCGGGTCTGTCCCACCCAGGCCATCAAGGTGGAAGAAGAAGGGGCGGTCAGAAGAATATGGAACAAATCTTTCGCGCTGGTTGCCTGTACGCGCTGCGGCAAGCCCTATGCCACCAGCGATGAACTTGATTATTTGCACCAGCACGGCGATTTTGGGCAGGAAAAATTATGTGAAGCCTGCCGCAAGAAAATGCTGGCAGCCAGCATGCAAACCTTTCAGGCATAAAAAGGAATGAAAAATATGTAACAATTGTGTTACACTGGAGGCAGAAACTGCTCTCCGCTGCATGGGCAGGGAGAGCAGTTTTGCTTAAAGAGGTGGAATACAATGAATGATCTTCAATCGAATCATACGCAGCAGTTGTGGAAAGCGTTTATTGAGAGTGGAAAACTGACCAGCGATCATCTGTCGCCCATCGTGGAAGCCTCCTGGCGGCGTTGTTATGCCGCAGGAGTCGATCCTTATGACGGGTGCAGCCATAGCATACTCAGTGCCAGGGACTTGGAACAATTGCTCAGAGAACGTGCCGAGCTTACCAAGATAGCACTGCCGATTATGCAGGAATTGAACCGCTACGTAGCCGGCTCCGGTTTTCTGGTTATGTTAACCAATGAACGCGGTTATATTATGGAGGTGCTGGGTACGCCGGAAACGCTGGAGCAAGCCCGCAAGATCAATTTTATCAAAGGGGCTGCCTGGGGCGAGCAGGAGGTGGGTACCAACGCCATCGGTACGGTGCTGCAGGAAAAGATCCCTTTGCAGATCAGCAGCTATGAGCATTACTGTCAGCGGCACCATGTCTGGACCTGTTCGGCTGCGCCTATTTTTAATGAACAAAAGCAGATCATTGGCGTGCTCAATATGTCCGGACCATCACCAGAAGCACACCAGCATACCTTGGGGATGGTGGTTTCCGCGGCTACGGCCATCATGTTTGAGCTGCGCTTGCATGCGCAGAACCAGGAAATTATAAGGATCTCGGAACGGATGCACAATGTTTTTATGAGCATTTCTGACGGGGTTATGATCATTGACCAGGAAGGGCGCATTGTTCAACTGAATCCGGTGGCTGAAAATCTTTTGGGCCGCAGCAGCCGGGAGATGGAAGAACAATTGTGCACGACGGTCTTTCCGGAGCTTAAAAAAATGGGGGAATTACTGCGCAGCGGGCAGGAAATAAATTATCTGGAAACCTTTTTACAAGGCTTCTCCGGGACAATCAGCTGTATCATCTCCGTTCAGCCATTCTGGAATGAAGACGGGAGCGTAAACGGGGGCGTACTCATCTTTAATCCGCTAAAAAAGCTGCGCAGTCTGGTCAATCGTATCAGCGGAGCCCATGCCAGTTTTACTTTTCAGGATATCATCGGGCAGAATCCCAAACTGCTGGAGGCAGTGCAAACTTCCCGCCTGGCTGCGGACAAGCGCAGCAATATTCTGTTGCAGGGGGAGAGCGGTACCGGCAAGGAGCTATTTGCGCAGGCCATTCACAATGCCAGTTCACGCCGGCATGGACCTTTTGTTGCCTTGAATTGCGGCGCTATTCCGCGCGAACTGTTGGGCAGCGAACTTTTTGGCTATGTAGATGGTGCCTTTACCGGCGCCCGCAAGGGCGGGCGAACGGGAAAGTTTGAACTGGCTTCCGGGGGTACCCTGTTTCTGGATGAAATCGGAGAGATGCCTTTGGGTAAACAAGTGTCTTTGTTGCGGGCTGTTCAGGAAAAAGAAATCACCAGAATCGGCGACGATAAAGTCATTCCGGTTGATGTACGCATCATCTGTGCGACCAACAAAGACCTGCGCGCGGAGGTGGAAAAAGGGAATTTTCGCCAGGATCTCTATTATCGTCTGAATGTCATCAGAATAAAACTGCCGGCCCTGAGAGAAAGACCGGAGGATATTCCTTTGCAGTTTAATTACTTTTTGGAACAGACCAGTATGAAGATGGAAATGCCGGTACCGCAGGTGGAACCCGCGGTACTGGGCTGCCTGTGTCGTTATGATTGGCCGGGCAATGTTCGTGAACTGCAAAATGTTGTGGAAAGAATGATAAACATCAGCAATGGAAGAGAAATAACGCTAAACCATCTGCCCCAGGAGATTATGCAGGATCAGCGCCACCCTCTAGAAAAAACCAGTAAGGCTGTCCTTACAGAGAAGAGTGCCGGCAAGTATCGCCAACAGCAGAAGTTGATGCAGAGCCAGCAGGAAAAGCAGGAACTTGAGCACCTGCTGGAGATCTATGGCGGTAATATAACCAGGATCGCCCAAGCCAAGGGCGTATCCCGCAACACCATTTACCGCAGGATGAGAAGACACGGGATGGAACTTTGAGTACCGACTGTAGTTGAGAGCAAGTGGGTTGGGTGTGAGCAGATCAACTGACCGGGCCGAACGGTAAAAATAAATTAGAATATCATCCGAAGGAGCAAGGTTACAATGCTTCGCTCAGACGGTCAAAGAACCCCTGTTAAGAAGATGTTTTAGCAGGGGTTTAGTGTTAAATACGATAAAAATAGTTTTTGTTTTTAGCCAAACGCTGCCATAACGCTGACATATAAGTGTCACTATTACCGAATATCTTCAGAAGGGAAAGAAAATTATCACCGGTATTATTATCCCCCAGTACGAACAGGATTTAGGAGTTGTTTTATGGAAATTTACCATAAAGGATAAGTAAAGGAGATCTAATCTGATGAAAATGAATCGTACAGCCTCCACCGTACAGATTACCAGCCGGCTGAGAGAGTATATGATCAACCATCCGGATGCAGCCCAGGAAGAAGTTATGCAGGCTGTTGGCATCGGCAGTGTAGCCTCCCTGTACAGTATCCTGGCTGGGCTGAATGATGACCGCC
>JAAYCZ010000165.1 GCA_012729495.1 Syntrophomonadaceae bacterium
ATGCAAAGACCAAGACGATGCAAAAAGAGTATCTGAGAAGTATAGGGCCTGAACAAAACGAAGGACTTTTTGGCTATGGTTTAGGCTGGGATTCAGTTGATGCATATCCATACAGCCAATACAATATTCAAGCATTAATAAAGGGCGGTGATACAGGCTTGTATCATGGCAGCATGATAGTGCTTCCTGAATACAATATGGCTTTTGCGGCTGTGTTATCAGGCGGTTCCAGCTTTTGCGGACAAGTAATGGGTCAAACATTGCTTCTTAAAACCTTGTTAGCCGAAAATGATATTACAAAAATTATTCCACCTGGAGACCTTCAAGCACCAGTCTTATCCTCGATGCCATTAGAACAAACTTCATATGCAGGTATCTATGCTAACAACGCCATGGTTATGAATGTAAGTGTTGGAACAGAGGGGAAAATCACTATTTCGGCTTTATCACATAAAGATATACCTGATGAAATTTATCTTTATATATCTGAAGGTGTATTTGTCAACGAAGATGGTAGCAAAAAGTTGACTTTTGTGAATGAGTCAAATGGGAAAACATATATACAGATCAAGCAATTTTTTAATTTGCCTAATATGGGACAGACGGTTATGACTTCATATGAGTATGAGAAAATAGAGCCTAATATTATAGATGATGTATCGCAAAAAGCATGGGATGAACGAAACGGAACAAAATATTATATTGTAAATGAAATTCCTCAAAGTCAGGCTTATCATAAGCTGGAAAGCTCGCATTTTGAAATCACCACCAATAAAGAATTGCCCGGCTATGCCGTACAATATAAAATTGTTGATTCTGATACAGCTTGGCAAGATGTACAAATTCCTGTTATGGCAGGCCGCGATTTAGGAACCCTTGAAATTTCAAATATTGACGGGAAAGAATATCTTTCAAATGCTGGCTCGATTTTTATCAGTGAAAAAGATATGGTTGATATGTATGCGGGGGATAATGCTATCTGCACAATCCAGGAGAACGGATATGCTCGATGGTATACTATCAGCCAAAATGATGCCGGTAAAACAATGACTGTTAATTTGCCGAAAAACGCGTCATTTGCTGTTTATGATGAAGAATCCTGTGTTTACTATTCTACGGTAAACGGTAATCAAGCAGTGAAGCTTCCCGAAAATGGAAAGGTTGTTTATATAGGAGAGGCTCCAGGAGACTGTTTTACTATTACCACCAAATAAGAAATTATAAAAATCAATGATATTGACCTTATGAGAGCAGCAATCATAATTGTCCGAATTTCGAAGTTATTGGAGGGTCAAGGGGGATAGGTTCCTTGTCCACTGATTACAGCAAAGGAAGGAAGAGAAAAGAAAATGTTATTGCCTGATTTGAATTTTGCGACAATAAACTCACTAAAACCGGTTGAGATAGTTATTACCGAGGCTTCCAGGGCATTAAAAGATCCAGACCGGGTTATTAACAGCAGCGAAATTGCTAATGTACTTAGGATAACCCTTCAAACTATTACTGAAGCGGATATTTCTTTTCGCGCTATTTATGCATACGGTACAAGCAAAATAAGCAATCCCGAAGAATATATACCATCTGAGGATGTTGCCGGCACCTTTATAAGTTCACATCTGCCATACTTGACAGCAGCAAATCTTAATGATGGGCTATTAGCTCTAGTTGGATCTATTTTCTTTCTGGTTTTTAGGAGAAAGAAAATTAAACAAAAAGAACAGATTTTGTATGATGAAGCTATGGCCAGAGAGAAATCCCTTCGTAATCAGCTTCTGTTAGAAGCTAATGCATCACAGGAACGAATCGACTATCTAAAGAGCATTC
>JAAYCZ010000166.1 GCA_012729495.1 Syntrophomonadaceae bacterium
AACAGATCGGAATCAGCCGTGATCAGCATGAAGGAACTTCAAGCCGGCACCGGCTATGATTTGTGGATTACCGCGATAGATGGAAACAAAAATTATCTGCCTATGCGAAAAATCCCTTTAACAACCACAACAATTATAACTAATTGATTAATTACAAATTAAATTTTATTTTGAACCCGGTATTCTCCAATAATTAAAACCGTAAATAATATTAAAGGCCATGTTTTCGCAAAAGGAAAACATGACCTTTTAACAAGCTGAAGAGAAGAATTTTTAAATCAAAAGACAATAAGCAGGGCAATTGAAATAATATTAATAACGTTTTAAAATCAGTTTAAATAAATGTTGGCACCCATTTGATTTAATTTCTTGTCAATGTCTTCATAGCCCCGTTCAATGTGCTCGTTCTCAGTTACAATGGTTTTTCCCTGGGCGCTAAGCCCGGCTATAATGAGGGCTGCCCCGGCTCTTAAATCACTGGCTTTGACACGGGCTCCGGTTAATTCTTTGACCCCTCTGATAATTGCCGATTTGCCTTCAGTTTTAATGTCTGCCCCCATTCTCAGTAATTCCTGCACATGCATAAAGCGATTCTCAAAAACAGATTCACTGATAATACTGGTACCGGCTGCAAAACTTAAATAAGCCATAATTTGAGCCTGCATATCAGTTGGAAATCCGGGATAAGGCAGCGTTTTAATATATACTGGTTTGATTTTTCCTTCTCTTTTAATTTTCAAAGCACGTTTGTCTTCTTCAATTACTGCTCCGCTCTCCTCCAATTTGGCAGTAATTGATTTTAAATGCTCCGGAATTACATTGTTTATGACTGCTTCTCCTGCTGTGGCAGCTACTGCAATTAGATAAGTCCCGGCTTCAATTCGATCAGGTATAGGTGTATATTCAGTTCCGGAAAGATTATCAACTCCCTGGATTTTAATTACATTTGTTCCTGCACCACTGATTTTGCCGCCCATTTTATTGATAAAATTGGCCAAATCAACTATTTCCGGTTCCAGCGCAGCATTTTCAATCCAGGTTGTTCCTTCCGCCAAAGCCGCGGCCATAATTATATTTTCTGTGGCACCAACGCTGGGATAATCCAAATAAACATGATTTCCGATTAATTTATTGGCTTTGGCAATAACATCGCCGCCGCTGAATTTTATATCTGCTCCCATCGCCGCAAATCCCTTTAAATGAAGATCAATAGGGCGATTACCTATAGCACAGCCGCCGGGAAGGGAGAGACGCACCTTTCCGTATCTTGAGAGTAGTGGACCCATTAATAAAAATGAGGCCCGCATCTGTCTTACCAGTTCATAAGGCGGGGTCAGATTCTGAATTATACCTGTAAAAATAAGTTGATGGTCTTCTTCCTGTATTTCCTTCCCGAGTTTGCCTACTATTTGGCATATTGTATTTACATCTTTGATATGGGGAACTTTGTGTAGCACTACTTTCTCATCAGTTAAAATAGTTGCAGCAATTATTGGTAAAACTGCATTTTTAGATGAACTGATCTCGACTTCACCGCTTAATTTTATTTTTCCCTGAATTAACATTTCCAATTTGCTACCATCACCTCCTTAATAATCATTCAACAGCAAGGGAATTCCTAAATAAACATAAGTCTGATTTTTATCGCTATCATTGTGGATAGCGATTTGAAGATTATAATTTTTACCAGCTAGTTCGACCTGTTCATATTTATCCTGTAATAAAGGACTAAAAGCCGCCATACTTAGCATATTATGCGACTGATAAATATCAGTTTCCTGAACATGCAAACATTTACATATGACATGTAATATTTTTTTACATCCATTAAAATCAGGACGAGCATAAATAATTCCTTTGTATTGAAAATAAGATTTGCCTTGATATTGTTGTTTTAACAATTTTTCATCAATACGTAATGTAATGTCATTCTGGCGGGATAAGGCAGTTAATAAAAAGTATGTTGTATGATTTTCAGTCTGAAGGTTAATATAATAATCAGTCTGCCCTTTGGCAGTCTGATAAAATACTGATAATTGGCCTTTTTCTTGCTTATGTTCAATAGCTGATTCCTGAATCGGCAAATTGAGTAAATTTAAAATCTTAATTAATTCAAGATCCAACTCATTAAAATTATTAGCTGTTTTTATTTTTGCCCAACTATCTAATCTAGATTCGAGCAAATTTGCACCGATAGATGCAAATGATAGACAATATGGCGAACGATTATCAATTTGTTTGGCAATTGTATTATTTATTCCAAGATCAGCTAAATAACAAAAAATAATGAAAACAAAAATATAAATTAATGTTTTTTTCATCTATCTCCCCACCCCCAGCCGTAATGACTTATATGGAATTGTTGACAAATTTACAAGTGAATATTCGCCGCGGGGTTTTAGGGCAAAAAAATATCTGTTCCCAGATTAATAGCTTACCAAAAGAAAAAAACCTGACCAGGTCAGGTTTCTGAGCGTCAATAAAATTGAATAGCTGAGTTATGTTATGAAAAGCGGGCTTGTGACAAGGCGCGGTAAAAGCCCTGGCTGCAATTATGCTGAAAGTGCAAAAAGCCCGTTCAGTCGGCGCACTTTTTACGGGGACTATCCCTAAGGGGTATGTCCCTATGCCTTACACCGCCTCAATCACGGGCCTTGCTCTTCGGCTTTTTTGCTTGCTCAGTTGATTTTGGACTTTATTATTATGTTTACTCTTAATTTTCCACACAAGAATAATTGTCAACTAAGCGACTAAGCTGATATTAGGTTTCTTCTTTATCTACTTCCAATAAAGCCAGTTTTTCTTTTTGGGCCCGTTTTTCTGCTTGCATCTTTAGGCGCAGTTCTTTCTCATATTCCTTTTGTCTTTGCTTGGCTAAAAGCGCCTTCTTTTCAAACCTTTTGGTCTGCTGCCAGATCAAGATACAAAAGCCGGCGGTTATTAAAAAAACCAAAATTATTAAAATTAAAAATTTAGATTGAAGATCTCCCATATATACCACCCATTCTGGAGGAATTTATCACACGATCAGCATCAATACTAAAATTAACCTTCGGGGTATGTTAATAGAACTTTTTTTCTCTCCGTTCTTTGGCCAGTTGTGCTTCACGTTCATCTCTCCTGCGGCGTTGTTCCATAATAATGCTTTTTGCTTTTTCTGCTCTTTCTTTGCTGTTTTCTTCTGCTTTGGACAATACCTGCCATAATATCAGGTATAGAATACCCTTCATCAGATAGTATACCATTATGGCAATTATCAGCGCCTTAAGCAAAGTCAATTTATCCACAGCAAATAACCTCTTAATTATTACCTGTAACGTCAGCACGAACTATAATTTTATATCACGTTATGTGATAATTATAATTATAGTATATTACGATTTATTCATCATGCCAATCGATTTATAATTTAAAGCCGGAAGGTATTTTGACCTTCCGGCTTTAATTCAGGATTTTTAATCATTTACAAGGGCATCTGCTGCTTTAAGTCTGGCCATGGCTCTTCTCATCGCCATTTCCGCACGGCCACTATTGATATTTTCATCTTGTAACTGAAGCCTTTTCTCCGCTCTTTCTTTAGCTGCCTTAGCTCTTAGAATGTCTATCTCCGAACCCTGCTCAGCCGTTTCAGCCAATACACGGACTTCATTATAGATTACTTCCATAAATCCGCCGCTCAAGGCTATTTTTTTAACTTTGCCTTCCGGATCAGTATATCTTAGAACTCCAATATCCAGTGCTGCTATCATGGGAGCATGATTTTTCAATACACCCAGCTCACCATTCAGTTCCGGAACCACTAGAAACTGGATTTCATCCTTTAAGAGAATCTGCTCCGGAGTAACAATTTCTACCATGAAGGTGTTGTCTGCCACAGACTACCCCTCCAATCTTTTTGCATTTTCCAATACAGTATCAATATTACCCATCATATAGAAAGCTTCTTCAGGCAGTGCATCATGTTTACCTGCCAACACTTGCGTGAAAGATTCTACCGTTTCGGCTACCGGTACGTAGATGCCCGGTCTGCCGGTAAACTGTTCTGCCACGTGGAAAGGCTGAGACAGATAACGCTGAATCTTTCTGGCCCGGGCAACAATCAATTTATCTTCATCAGACAATTCATCCATACCCAGGATGGCGATGATATCCTGCAGTTCTTTATATCTCTGCAGAATCTGCTGCACACCGCGGGCAGTGTTATAATGTTTGGCACCTACGATCTGCGGGTCGAGTATACGGGAGGTTGAATCCAGGGGATCAACCGCCGGGTAAATTCCCAACTCGGAAATCGCACGGGATAGCGTAGTGGTTGCATCCAAGTGGGCAAAAGTCGTAGCCGGGGCGGGGTCGGTCAAGTCGTCAGCCGGTACGTAAACTGCCTGGGCGGATGTGATGGAGCCTTTGCGGGTAGTGGTTATACGTTCCTGCAAAAGACCCATATCAGTTGCCAAGGTAGGCTGATAACCAACGGCGGAAGGCATACGTCCCAACAGAGCGGACACCTCGTTACCTGCCTGGGCAAAACGGAAAATGTTATCAATAAATATCAGCACGTCCTGGCCACCAACATCACGGAAATACTCCGCTACGGTCAGACCGGTCAGAGCAACCCGCAGACGTGCTCCTGGCGGTTCGTTCATCTGGCCGAAAATCAGAGCGCACTTATCAATAACGCCGGATTCGGTCATTTCACCCCAGAGGTCATTGCCTTCACGGGAACGCTCACCCACACCGGTGAATACGGAGTATCCACCATGCTCATAAGCGATGTTTCTGATCAATTCCTGAATGATAACGGTCTTGCCAACACCGGCGCCACCGAACAGACCAATTTTACCTCCCTTGGCATAGGGACAAATCAGGTCAGCAACTTTTATACCGGTTTCCAGCATGGTTGTCGCCGGCAGCTGATCCGTCAATGGCGGGGGATCACGATGAATTTCCCAGTACTCGGTTGCATTAACCGGACCAGCATCGTCAACCTCTTTGCCCAGAACATTCAGAATCCGGCCCAGGCATCCATCGCCAACCGGAACCTTGATGGCGGCTGAAGTATTAGTAGCTTTCATGCCTCTCATGATTCCGTCTGTAGGACTTAAAGCAACGCAGCGAACAGTGTCGTTACCCAGCAACTGCATGGCTTCCAGGGTTACATCAATGTCAGCTACGACCTTGACATTGCTGTCCTGGTCTTCTGATTTTATGGTAATAGCGTTCATTAGATCCGGTAACTCGCCCGGTTTGAACCTGATGTCCACAACCGCGCCTATAACCTGAGTTACCTCTCCATAGGTTACATTCGCCATTCTCTACTTTCCTCCTTTATTGAGAGCTTCGGCGCCTCCAACAATATCAAGTATTTCGTCAGTTATAGCTGCCTGTCTGACCTTGTTCATCTGCAGGGTCAAAGAATCGATAATCTCTCCTGCATTCTGGGTAGCATTCCCCATGGCTGTCATACGGGCGCCGTGTTCGCTGGCTTTACCTTCCAGCATGGCGTGGTATATCTGACTGCCGACGTATCTGGGCAGTAAAGTCAAAAGGATGAGTTCGGCACTGGGTTCATAAATATATTCTACATATTTTTCTACCATTTCTTCGCTCTCATCAAGTTTTTCGATGGGCAGCAATTTGGTAACGGTAGGAATTTGCCGCAGTACATTTACGAATTTGGCATAAACCAAATACACCTCATCAAGTTCCTCATTTTCATAGGCATTGATGATATATTCAGCGATTTCCCTTGCATCCGTATAATTTATTGAGTCCCCTAAATTGGTATATTCAGCATCCAATCCCTGACGCTTGCGATAAAAATCGCGCGCTTTTCTGCCAACTGCTATGATACCGTTTTCGACTTTTCTCTCGTCGTTTGCTATGGCATCATTGGCAGTTTTAATGATATTTGTATTGTAGCCTCCGCAAAGGCCGCGATCAGCCGTAATTACAACGTATCCAACTTTGCGGACTTCCTCCCTGGTAACCAGCAGGGGATGCTGTACATCGGTTGCCAATGAGGCCAGCCTGGCCAAGGTACCCTGCAATGTTTCCGTATAGGGACGGGATTGTTCAGCCTGTTCCTGCGCTTTGCGCAATTTTGCAGCAGCTACCATCTTCATCGCTTTGGTAATCTGTTGAGTGTTCTTGACGCTGCGGATTCTTCGCTTAAATTCTCTTACTCCTGCACCTGCCATTTACACTCACCACCTAAACTGCGAAGGTAGACTTGAATTCTTGTATG
>JAAYCZ010000002.1 GCA_012729495.1 Syntrophomonadaceae bacterium
CATAAACCTCTGCGGATTGTTTCTTTCAGGGCGATGCCATGGTTTAGATTCGGTGCATATACTTGAACAGGTCTTCGTGCTGGACGGTGACTTGCAGCCCCATTTCCTGTCCTTTGCCGACCAGGATTTCGCGTAGTTCCTTGACGTCGATATTGCTCTGGCTGATATCGACCACCATGACCATGGTGAAAAATCCTTGCAGGATGGTCTGGCTGATATCGAGGATATTGATGCTGTTGTCAGCCAGAATGTTGGAGATCATGGCGATAATACCGACCTGGTCAAGGCCCAGTACGGTTATGATGATGCGGTTGCCTTCTTCGGAACTGGTCACTTTATCCCTCCATCTGCCTAACGACCTGCGCACAGCGCTGACATAATGTTTCGTGCCGGGGATCGGCTCCGACGGTTAAATCGATGATCCAGCAGCGTTCGCATTTATGTCCCTCGGCGGCTTGTACTTTTACCCATACGCCGCTGACTTCATCCAATGTCACGGCATCTTCGCTGCGGTTGGCGGCGGGCTCGAGATCAACCCGGGAAACGATCAGGATCTTGTCCAGTTCGGTGGTGTTTTGCAACAGCTCCAGCCATTCACGGTCAGCATAGATGGTCAGCCAGGCGCCCAGTGAATGGCCAATGATTTTTTGGCCGCGGGCTTCTTCCATGGCTTTGCTGGCTACTTCCCGCACCTGTAGGATGCGGTCGATTTTGTCTTCCAGTTTTTTATCCTGATACTCGCCGCTGGTTTGTGGCCAAGTTAATAATTGTACGCTGAGTGGATCGTTTTCCTTACGGATATAGGACCAGATCTCTTCACAGCTGAAGGCCAAAATCGGGGCCAGGATGACTACCAGGTCATTGATCAGCCGATGGAGAACGGTTTGGGACGCCCGGCGGGCGGGGTCATTTTTGTCGTTGCAATAGAGCCGGTCTTTGATTATATCAAAGTAAATGCTGCTCAAATCGACGGTACAGAATTTATGCACGGTATGGAATACGACATGGAACTCATAATCGGCATAAGCGCGGGTGACCCGCTGTACGACCTGCTCCAGCTTGAGCAGCGCCCATTTGTCGAGCTCGCCCAATTGTTCATAAGCTACGCTGTCTTTTTCGGGATCAAAGTCATAGATGTTGCCCAGGATGAAGCGGCAGGTGTTTCTGATTTTGCGGTACGCTTCACTGGATTGTTTGATTATATTGCTGGATACGGAAATATCGTTGCGGTAATCAGCCGATGATACCCACAGGCGTAGGATGTCGGCGCCCATTTCCTTGATCATTTTCAGTGGATCAACCACGTTGCCCAGCGATTTGGACATTTTATGGCCTTTTTCATCGACCACAAATCCGTGGGTGAGTACTTTTTTATAGGGTGCCACGCCGCGCACCGCTACCGCGGTGGACAGGGAGGAGTTGAACCAGCCGCGATGCTGGTCGCTGCCCTCCAGATAAAGATCGCATGGCCATTTTAATTCCGGTCTGGTTTCCAGCACCGCCATATGGGACGATCCGGAATCAAACCAGACATCCATGATGTCAGTTTCTTTGCTGAATTTCTGCCCGCCGCACTGCGGACATACGCAGCCTGGCGGCAGCAGTTCCGCCGCATCCTTTATAAACCAGATGTCGGAACCGTGTTCGGCAAACAGGTTGCTGATGCGTTCAATGGTTTCATTGTTGACGATGGTCTCGCCGCAGCTGTCGCAATAGAAAATGGGGATCGGCACACCCCAGGTGCGCTGGCGGGAAATACACCAATCGCCGCGGTCACGGACCATGTTGTAGATGCGCTCCCGACCCCAGGAGGGGATCCATTGCACCTCGTCGATGGCCTGCAGAGCTTGCTTGCGGAAACCGTCAATGGAGGCAAACCACTGGTCAGTGGCGCGGTAGATGATGGGCTGCTTGCAGCGCCAGCAATAAGGGTACTGATGTTCATAACGCTCGGCTCTGAGCAGCATGCCTCTTTCCTGCAGTTCATCGATCACATTCTGATTGGCCTTGTGAACATACAAACCTTTGAATTTGCCCGCTTCTTCGGTGAAGCAGCCGCTGTTGTCGACCGGGGAAATAACCGGAAGCCCGTATTCGCGGCCGACATAAAAGTCGTCTTCGCCATGACCGGGTGCGGTATGAACGCAGCCGGTGCCGGCCTCCAGGGTTACATGACGGCCTAATATTACCAATGAATCGCGTTCCATGAAGGGATGGCGGCAGACCGCCCGTTCCAGTTCCTTACCACGGAATTCTTTGCAAATGGCAACATTGCTCCAGTTCAGCTGGGCGGTGACGCTTTCCAGCAGCCCTTTGGCCAGTACATATTTTTCGCCGTTTACTTCGGCCAGCACATATTCGTAATCCGGATGCAAGGAAATACCGGTATTGGCCGGCAACGTCCAGGGGGTGGTGGTCCAGATGATGACGAAGGCATCCTCGGGTACGACCCCTTTGCCGTCCTTGATTGGGAATTTAACGAAGATGGAGGGAGAAATCTTGTCATTATATTCGACTTCCGCCTCCGCCAGGGCGGTTTCACAGTCACCGCACCAATAAACTGGTTTCAATCCTTTATATATGTAGCCTTTATTGGCCATGGCTCCGAAAACCTTGATCTGCACGCTTTCAAATTTGGGATCCAGGGTCAGATAAGGATGATCCCAATCGCCGCTTACGCCCAGGCGTTGAAATTCTTCCTTCTGAATATCTACATATTTCATAGCGTAGTCATGACAATGGCGGCGGAATTCAACCACATCAGTGCGATGGCGGTCGATGCCCATGGCTTTGATCGCCTGCTGCTCAATGGGCAGGCCATGGGTATCCCAACCGGGTACATAGGGTGAATCGTAGCCCAGCATGGAATGCTGTTTTATAATGATATCCTTTAAAATTTTATTCAAGGTATGTCCCAGATGGATGTCGCCGTTGGCATAGGGAGGTCCGTCATGGAGGATAAATTTCTCCTGCCCGCGGTTTTTCTCCTGGACCTGCTGATAAATATTTTTTTCCTGCCAGAATTTCAAAATCTCTGGTTCCCGGCTGGGCAGGTTAGCCCGCATGGGGAACTCGGTACGGGGTAAATTAAGGGTTTCATCGTATTTTCCTTTGGCCATTGTCGTAACCACCTCATCATATTTTCTAAAACGGTGTGCTATAATTAATAAAAAACCTCTCATCCCGCAGACGAAAGGGCCTCAACTATCAGCTGCCGCTCTTTTCAGCATAATGGTCTTTAAAACGTAATACATTTTAGCATATAGACCGCCACATAACAACTATAGCAGTTATTGGTACCATTTTCTCCGGGTTATTTTTCGATAAATTTTTTCAAAACATTCTATAAAATTAGAGGAAAATCAAACCACTATAAAGAATTTACAGGTCAATTGATAGTACTGGAGTGATCAGCTTTATGAATAAAGTTCTGTATGGCAGCAAACGTAAAATGCGGATCAGAGTATGTATGCGGGCTGGGATAGGCGGTGCTGTGCTGGGGGTAATGATTGGCACGTTCATTAAACTTAATCCTGCCATTAATCCCGTTGTCTTAGCTTTGCTCATCGGCGGGGTGGGCGGCTTTTTTATCGGCCTGTGGTCATCATCGGAAAATATTAGCGAATTTGCCGAACCGGCTGAAAAGCTGGCTAATTTCGCGCAGACGGTTGCCGACGGTGATCTGACCGGCAGGATCGAGGATTTTCACAGCGGCTATATGGGTAATCTGGCCGAATCCATCAATAATATGACCAATCGCCTTAAAAGTTTAATCAGTGAAACCAATATAATTAGCCGCCAGGTTTATGATTCTTCGGGAAAACTATTGCATTTGTCCAAAGTAAACAGTTCTGCCGCCCGGGAAGTTTCCATGGCGATCAGCAGTATTGCCAGCGGGGCTGATCAGCAGGCAGCATCGACCCAGAACACCACTCATCTGATCACGAATCTGGCCGATACGTTTGCCTCCATTGCTGAAAATACGCAAAAATGTGTGCAGACTTCGGTCAAGACCCGCCAGGCGGTACAGGGTGGGGTGGATGCGGTTGACCTGCAGAACCGCCGCATGAATGAAAGCCGGCAGGCACTGGAGGCCGTCAGTAATGCGGTGGCCATGCTGGATGAAAATTCCGCCCGTATCGAAGAAATCGTGGCCGTAATCCGGGGTATTGCTGACCAAACCAATCTGCTGTCATTAAACGCTGCTATTGAAGCGGCACGGGCTGGTGAACACGGGCGCGGGTTTTCAGTGGTGGCCGAAGAGGTAAGAAAGCTGGCCGAACAATCGGAAAAATCCGCCAGCGAAATTGCGGTTTTGATCAAGCAGATGCAGAACAATACCCGTCAGGTGGTAGATGAAATGGAGATCACCAAAAATGTATATGTACAACAGACCAAAGCCATCGAATCCACCAATAGTGTATTCCAGACCATCGTCGCGGAAGTCGGCAATATTGATAATGAAGTAATTGAAATTTCGGCGGCAACCGAGGAAATGTCCGCCTCCACCAGTGACCTGGTAGTAGCGGTAAAATCCATTTCCCTTATTGCCAAACAGATCGCCCTTAGTTCCGTAGAAGTTAGCAAGCAGACCCAAAGGCAGGAAGACTCCCTGCAGGAAGCCGTCTCAGAATTTGAAACGCTGCGCGACAACATCGTCAATATAGATAAACTGGCGGCCAGCTTTAAAATTTAACCGTCCCCCTGTTTGTTTATCTGGCCATCAGCACCTTGCCGAGGAATTCCTTGGTGCGTACTTGCTGAGGATGGATGATAACGTCTTCGGCATGGCCTTCTTCAACGATCAAGCCTTCATCCATGAAAATGACCCGGTCGGCCACCTCACGGGCAAAGCCGATTTCATGGGTTACCACCA
>JAAYCZ010000381.1 GCA_012729495.1 Syntrophomonadaceae bacterium
CCCTGGACGTCCGGGCGCGGGAGATCAACGAGGAGATGAAGATGGCGGCGGCGAGGGCGATCGCAACGCTCGCGGAGCCGATCTCCGAGGATAGGATAATCCCCTCCCCCTTCGACCGGCGGGTGGTTCCGAGGGTGGCGGTGGCGGTGGCGAGGGCGGCCCTCGAGTCGGGGGTCGCAAGGCTAAAGGTCGATCCGGCGGAGGTCGGGCGGAGGGCGGCCGAGAGGATCGGGCTATTGGGCTAGGAGGCGGCAGGGGGAGGGGAGGCGGCCAGGCCGAAGGGCGAGGCCGAGGACCTGTGGGATGCGGCGCGGTTGGAGGCAGTGACGGTCTACCTCAGCACCCGAGTGGCTTAGACCGACTTACAAGTGTTCCGCTTTCTGCATTATTTGGAATTCGGAAATATTGCTTTCGCTCAGATCTCAGGATCTGAGAACTACCTCGGTCTCGGTCTATCTGAAAGCGGGCATTAATCACCGACGCAGGTCCTACAAAGGATTCAACTTCTTAAAAGGTAGCTGGAAACGGTGGGCAGAAGCGAAGCTAAAAACTCAACTGCCGAGTTTTTCGTTTACTGGCTGAAGCGACTTCACGGGTCCTCTTCTGAGGACCCTTACGTCGCCCATTATCACTCGCGAGCAGCGGCTCGCCCGCTGGCTCTTCTGGAATCGGCATATCGTCGCTCGGAGCGACATCGATCCAGTGAAGCGCAGCCAGATCACGAATGGCGATTGCTACTTCACGCTCATCTAGTGGGGGATTACGCCTTAACTTCCACATCATTACCGCATCTAGAACTTCTCGCTCGGTAGGCTTTTTTCCCATGAAATCCTTAAGAGCTTTTGCGGTAAAATGTACAGTTGCTGCAATCTCTGACTCTTTTGTCGATGTATATCGAAAAAGATCCGCTACATGTTGCATTATCGGCTTCCAAGCTTCCAGGTCCTTCTGATAGATAGGAAGAGCGGTCCTGAAAGCTGGCCCGACTTTGACTTCGAACATATTACCCGTCGGCTCTTCGCATATTATGCCATTGTTTACCAACTTAGAAAGAATACCTTTTAGCTCGGCAGCGAACGGCCCGTAGCTGGAACGACGATAACTGAGACCGGTAGGTAATCCTAACTCGGTTGCGAAGTAAGCTACCTTTTGAAACCTGATTCGGCCAACTGGACGGTGGTAAGGTTCTTGCTCAATGATATCGAGAATAGCTGCAAGGGCGACCCATGCAGGCTTGAGCCTTTCTGAGTGGGACGTCTTAACTGGTTGCATATTAGCGGCGAGACCCAACGCAGTAAGTACCTCCGCTCTTGACACCTCCGCAGGCACATAAAGTTCGACTGGTATATCAAGGCGAATTAAATGACGGTAAATCATGGGCAGCACGGCCCTCCAATCTAATTGGCCTTGCTGGCATCCTAACGATGGGATTGCAAGAGAGGTAATACCCCATATTCTGTAATGCTTTTCAAGATGCTCAAGACCGTGGATGATATCCTCTAAGCGAGATACTGAGCGCCAGTGACCCTTGGTCGGGAAATTAAGTATGTGCGGCAACTCCAGTCCACGAAATAAGTAAGGTTCTCCCAGTTTGACCTGTTGCTTTTTACATCGCTTGACGTAATCCTGATACATTCCAGGATAACGCCTCTTGAACTCAAGTGCTAGGCCCTTGCCCATGACTCCAACGCAGTTAACGGTGTTAACCAGTGTTTGGGCCTCGGACTCGAATAGGTCACCTTTGATCACCTCCACACTATCATTCATGGACGACACCTCTATCCAAAGAAGAGTTCTCTATCTACAACCACGTTTATATTTGCTCCTCCATTCCTCATAATATCTTCTAATTGTATCTTGCTTTCTGTACAGGAGACATTTGCACTGGATATAAACTTTGCATCAACGCAATCAGGTACCAGCACTTCTGCGCATTTAATTGAGACCCGCCTGCAATATTCAGCATAATCCACATGAGTCCAATATTTCGCGAAGACCAATTCCTCATCAACAATATCAAGACCGTTGGGTGCGAGTCTAAAAATGGCATAATCGCTAGCAGCATTACAGTTCGCGATGAATACACCGGGCTCATCGAGCACATCGGGGCTAATGCTCAGGATGCATAGATTCTTATATCCAAATTTATCTCTCAATTTAAATAGCATTGGATTTCGCCCGTGGATGTACAGGTTAACATAGTCGTGCAAAAGTCCACCACTAGGGATCGATTTGGACTTTCTTCGGTCCTGAATAATTTCAGAGGCAACAGAGTTATGCGGAATTGATCTAGCTTGGTTATGAGAAAGGATGCCATTCCGATAAATAGAGATCATGTTATCGAAATGAGTAATGTAGTGCAACTCATGCAACATCTCGCGTCTCATTTATTCCTCCGGATCTTGGTTCGTAATGCTACCCTCTTAGTCCACGCTTGCCTTCATTTATCTATATTCTGAGTCCGCACAGCACATAACATTTTCGAATCGGATAAGGAAACTGCGGCAAGTGACTCGTCTCCAGAGTCCTTGTGCCCTCGGACACGCTCACAAGCAACAGAAACGCAGCCAGCGCCGAAACCAAGATCGATCTCGTCGGGTCTCCCTCCTTCTAAGCATTATGTTCCACTCTGCAAAAAGGTTTGGGCATAAATCTCCCTCTCGGTAATCACCTGTTGCCAACTGCGGAAGACGACGATAGATGTCGCCTTATCCTCGTCGAGCCATGGTTCATGCCTATTCCCTACTTACATGTCGATCAAACTAAGGACCGCACTTTAGATCGACATCTTACGGTAGCTGCTCTTTTGGTGGTTGATCCCGGCCCGCAAGTAAAGCCCGGTGGTTCGTATACTGGCATGTCCAAGCTGGTGCTGCAAGTCATTGAGTGGGACACCAGCATCCAGAGCTGTGACGGCATGTGCGTGTCGTAAGCTGTGGGGGCTGACTATGTTCAACGCCCGCCCGTCCCCCGACGTATCGTAAGAACGCTGGATTCCAGCCTGTCTCGCTGCCTTGTCGATCACCATTCGTATCCATCGCTGTGAGATGTGCTTCGAGGGATCACGACCTGGGAACAGCCAGACCGAACCCAGAAAAAGAGAGTTCAGAGTACCTCCTTCTGGACCTCGCCCCTGATGTCCTCGAAGTCGACGAAGTGCATCCCTGACACCTCCCGGAGCTCCCGGGCGATGAACCTTTTTGTGGACATGACCATGAACCTCTTCCCCCGGGCCCGCAGGAGCCGGAGGGGCCGCTCGAAGTCG
>JAAYCZ010000167.1 GCA_012729495.1 Syntrophomonadaceae bacterium
GTTTCTCTCGTGGATCTTACCGTCCAACTGGAAAAAACAGCTGCGGTGGCCGATATCAACCAGGCGTTCCAGAATGCCGCCGAGACATATTTGCAGGGAATTCTGAGGTATACGGAAGAGCCGCTCGTTTCCAGAGATTATAACGGAGAACCTTATTCTGCTGTGGTGGATGGGCCGCTGACTATGACTATGGGTGACAATATGGCCAAAGTCGTTGCCTGGTATGACAATGAATGGGGATATTCACTCCGGGTTATCGACTTGGTAGCCTACATTGCCGGCCGGGGAATAACAAAATAAGATCAAAATACAATTTGTCGCGGGGGTGTATCTGGTTTGAGAAGCATCAGGGAAATTGAATTAACAGATCGGCGAGTGTTGATGCGAGTCGATTTTAATGTACCCATGGACAAAGAGGGAAATATTACCGATGATGCACGTATAACGGCAGCGATTCCCACTATTCAATATATTTCCGGCCAGGGTGCGAGTTTGGTTTTAATGAGCCACCTGGGCAGACCTGACGGGCAGAAGAGCGAAAAATACAGCCTCAAACCGGTGGCAGCACATCTGGGAGAACTGCTGCAAAAAGAAGTGAAAATGGCGGACGATTGTATCGGAGCGCAGGTAAAGGCAGCCGTTGATCAGCTTAAAGGCGGAGAAATAATGCTGCTGGAAAATGTTCGCTTTCATAAAGAGGAAGAAGAAAATGACATAGATTTCTCTAAAAAACTGGCCGCGCTGGGGGATGTCTTTGTTAATGATGCTTTCGGCACCGCTCATCGGGCTCATGCTTCCACTGCAGGCGTGGCTGCATTTTTACCAGCCTATGCCGGATTTTTGCTGGAAAACGAAGTCAAAATGTTACGCCAGGTGATGGAACACCCGGAAAGTCCGCGGGTAGCGATCCTGGGTGGGGCTAAAATTAAAGATAAATTGGGGCTTATACGCAATCTTCTGGATAAGATGGATATACTTTTAATAGGCGGGGGTATGGCCAATACTTTCTTAAAGGCTCAGGGCATTGGTATCGGCAGATCCATATGTGAAGACAAACTGTTGGATGAGGCGAAAAACCTGCTGCTGACCGCTGAAGGCCAGCATAAAAAGATTATATTGCCGCTTGATGCAGTGGTGGCTGATACATTATCAGATGATGCCGCCGCTTCTATACACGATATAAACGCAATTCCCGAAGATATGATGATTTTGGATATTGGGCCCCAAACCAATGCGGTTTTTTCCCGGGAGATTGCCCGCGCCCATACGATCATATGGAACGGGCCGGTTGGTGCCTATGAATATAAGCAGTTTACCGCCGGAACTGACGCAATTGCCAGAGCGATGGCCGCATCTGATGCAGTAACGGTTATTGGCGGCGGAGATTCAGCTGCAGCCGTACACAAACTGAATTTGGACAAGGAATTCACTCACATATCAACAGGCGGCGGCGCAACGCTTGAATTTTTGGAGGGTAAAAATCTGCCCGGTGTAAAGTCTTGTGAATGGTAAGCTGAGGAGGTTAAGGTTTTGCGAAAAAAAGTCATTGCCGCCAACTGGAAGATGAATAAAAATAGAGGCGAAGCAGAGTCATATGTTAATGATTTCCTGCCCTTACTGGGTGATATAAATGCAGTGGATCTGGAAATCATCATTTGCCCGCCGTTTACATGTCTTAATACATTGCATGTTGCTTTGCAGAAAAGCTGTGTAAAAACAGGGGCCCAGAATCTTTTTTGGGAAACCAGCGGGGCATTTACCGGAGAAATATCAGTACCAATGCTGACTGACTGTGGCTGCAGTCATGTTATTGTCGGGCATTCCGAGCGCCGCCACATTCTTGACGAATCTGATCACAATATTAACCGCAAAGTAAAATCGTCTTTGGCAGGAGCACTTATACCTATATTGTGTGTGGGTGAGACTTTACAGGAGCGGCAAAATGATTTAGCCCGTCAGGTAGTGAAAGAGCAGCTGGAAAAAGCTTTGTTTGAAGTTGATTTTACTGCCGGCAACCTAATTGTGGCCTATGAACCGGTATGGGCAATCGGTACCGGCATTAATGCCAGTCCTGATGATGCACAGGATATGATTGCTTTTATCCGTGAACAGCTGGCGCAGAGTTACAATCATGAATTGGCGGCAGCGACTCCTATTCTTTACGGGGGCAGCGTGAAAGCATCCAATATGCATGATTTTATATTAAAAGCTGATATCGACGGGGCTCTGGTTGGCAGTGCCAGTCTGGATCCCAGGGAATTTTCAGAAATCGTGAGGTCGGTGAAAAATGCCTAAAGCGCCGGTTGTTTTAATGATTCTGGATGGATGGGGAGCACGGGAAGAACAGCAATACAATGCCATCAGTCTGGCTCAACCGCAGAATTTCTATGATTTGTGGAATGCTTATCCGCATACTCTTCTGGAATGTTCGGGCAATGCAGTAGGTTTGCCGCGCGGTCAGATGGGTAATTCCGAGGTGGGGCATCTGAATATGGGTGCAGGCCGGATTGTTTTTCAGGAGATTACCCGCATCACGCAGGCAATCGAAGACAGATCATTTTTTACTAATCCGGAGTTTTTAAAAGCTATGGATTATGCGCGCCGCAATAACGGCTCGGTGCATTTATTGGGTCTGGTATCGGACGGCGGTGTCCACAGCGAATTGACCCATCTTTTTGCTTTGCTGGA
Organism: Syntrophomonadaceae bacterium; assembly: GCA_012729495.1. Classification (GTDB taxonomy): domain Bacteria; phylum Bacillota; class Syntrophomonadia; order Syntrophomonadales; family Syntrophomonadaceae; genus Syntrophomonas_B. The sequence continues at coordinate 2,689 of JAAYCZ010000167.1, forward strand.
ATTGTGTAAAGAACAGCATATAAATTCAGTTTTTATCCATGCATTTTTGGATGGCCGGGATGTAGCCCCCCAAAGTGCAATGGATTACATCAACCAATTGGAAAATTTCATGCGTCAACTGGGTATTGGCAGGATTGCCAGCCTGGGCGGCCGCTTTTATGGTATGGATCGTGATAATCGCTGGGATCGGATTGAAAAGGCATACCAGGCGATGGTACTGGGAGAAGGACCGCAGGCGGCTACCGCTCAGGCCGCCATTGAACGCAGTTATGAAGCTCGCATCAGTGATGAATTTATGGAACCGGTGGTCATCATTGATGATCAAGGTCAGCCAATTGGCAAAATAAGTGACGGCGACAGCGTGATATTCTTTAATTTTCGGGCTGATCGGGCCCGTCAAATCAGTCACAGCCTGGTAGACAAGGCGATGGACAAATTTAATCGCCAAATCGTACCGGCCATACATTACGTATGTATGACACAGTATGACGTCAGCCTTAATGCACCGGTAGCTTTTCTTCCACAAAATCTTGACAATACACTGGGGGAAGTTCTGTCAGCTGCCGGTTTAAAACAGCTGCGCATTGCGGAGACAGAGAAATATGCCCATGTGACTTTCTTTTTCAATGGCGGGGTGGAAAATGCCAATCCGGGAGAAGACAGGATATTGATCCCTTCGCCTAAAGTAGCTACTTACAATTTGCAGCCGGAAATGAGCGCTTATGAAATAACCCAGCGCGTCTTGCAGGAAATTGACCGTGATTTTTATGATGTGGTAATAATGAATTATGCCAATCCGGATATGGTGGGTCACACCGGCGTTCTGGAAGCAGCGGCGCAAGCTGTGCAGACGATTGATGCGTGCCTGATCCAGGTGGTAAACAAAGTCCGGGAAAAAAATGGCAAGGCGATCATTACAGCTGATCATGGTAATTGTGAAATGATGGTAGATGAAGCCAACGGCTGCCCGCTGACAGCCCATACCACCAACAAAGTGCCATTTATTCTGGTGGATGACCAGCAAAAAGATAAAAAGTTGAGCGAGGGTTCACTACGTGATGTGGCCCCTACCATGTTGGATTTGCTGGGCTTGCCGGTGCCGGCAGAAATGACCGGCAGTACATTGCTGAGCATGGAATAAGTAAATTAAGCCTGACAGACAATTATTATGAAAGGGAGATAAAAAATGAGTATTATCGTCGATGTTTATGCCCGCGAGGTTTTGGATTCCCGTGCCAATCCCACCATTGAAGTGGAAGTGATCCTGGAAGATGGAACCATGGGCCGGGCCATCGTTCCTTCGGGTGCCTCCACCGGTGCTCATGAAGCGGTGGAATTGCGGGACAATGATCCCAAACGCTACGGGGGCAAAGGTGTTCTGAAGGCGGTGGAAAATGTCAACGAGATCATTGCGCCTGAGCTGATCGGAATGGATGTGACCCATCAAATCGATATCGACAGCTTGATGATCGAGCTGGACGGTACGCCTAACAAAAGCAGACTGGGTGCCAATGCCATTCTGGGTGTTTCCCTGGCCGCCGCACGTGCTGCTGCCGAATACCTGGGACTGCCTTTGTATCAATATATCGGCGGTACCAATGCCAAGGAAATCCCGGTGCCGATGATGAACATCCTTAATGGCGGCAAACATGCGGATAATAATGTTGATATTCAGGAATTCATGGTGGTTCCATGTGGTGCTCCCACATTTGCGGAAGCCTTGCGCATGGGGGTTGAAGTTTATCATAGTTTAAAAAAGGTACTGAGCAGCAAAGGACTGGTTACGTCCGTAGGTGATGAAGGAGGTTTTGCCCCGGATCTGTCTTCCAATGAGGCGGCCATCGAAGTGATTCTGGAAGCTATCAGCCAAGCCGGTTACGTGGCCGGGCAGGATGTCTTTATAGCGCTGGATGTGGCGGCCAGTGAATTATATAAAGACGGCCGCTACACACTTAACCAGAAGAGCTTTAGTGCGGCTGAGATGGTTGATTTTTATGAGAATCTGGTGGAAAAATATCCGATTATTTCTATTGAAGATGGATTGGCCGAGGATGATTGGGATGGCTGGAAAATATTAACCGACAGACTGGGCGGTAAAATACAATTAATCGGTGACGATCTTTTTGTAACCAATACGGAAAGACTGGCCCTGGGTTTTAGCAAGGGAGTATGCAACAGTATTCTGATTAAATTGAACCAGATCGGCACGCTTACCGAAACCCTGGATACGATCGAAATGGCCAGACGTAAAGGCTATACTACGGTTATTTCTCACCGTTCCGGCGAGACAGAAGATTCAACCATGGCTGATGTTGCTGTGGCGGTAAATGCCGGCCAGATAAAAACCGGTGCACCGGCACGCACCGACCGGGCTGCCAAATATAATCGCCTCCTGCGAATTGAAGAAGAATTGGACATATTTGCGCGTTTCAGCGGGCGCAAGGTATTTTATAATCTTAATAATTGATTGATGAACCTTGTAATAAATTTAATGTTTGTGGTAAAATGTACTGCAGCAATCGGGAAGGATAAGGGAAAGGAGGTTGAATGGTGCTGAAAATCATTGTCCTAATATTACAGACTTTATGCGCTATAGGGTTGATTACTACGGTTCTGTTACAATCTGGCAAAAGCGCGGGTCTGTCCGGAAGTATTGCGGGTGGCAGCGAGGCCATATTTGGCAAAAAGAAAGGCGTTGATGAGTTATTTGCAAAAATAACCGCATACCTGGCTGCTCTGTTTTTTGTCTTGACTCTGGCTCTGGCCGTAATATAGCGGGGACATTTATATCGGCCGGTTTAAAAGACATTTTTAGCAATACCTCTGATCCCATGCTTCCAGTCAGTTGCATATTGCATCAGACCTGGATATTTATGCTGTAAGTACTTTTAGCAGTAATATTATTAGGAGAGAAGTGAGCAAAAAAATGAAATTAGCAACAGTAAGCAAAATGTGGAAGGCTTTTTTTAGCAGTCTGGCTATTCTGCTTTTAACACCAGCATTAGCTATGGCCAGTGAAGCCGATTTAATCCTTCCGCAGCTAAGCCCGGCACAGAATAATATTTTGATTGCCGGAATTGCAGTATGTGTTCTAGGCTTGTTTTTTGGTTATTATCAATTCCAACAGGTTAAAAAAATTCATTCCCATCAGGTAATGCTGGATGTTGCCCATACCATATATGAAACCTGTAAGACATATCTGATTCAACAGGGCAAATTCCTGGCTATATTATTTGTTTTCATAGGCTTATGTATAGCCTTCTACTTTGGAGTCCTGGACAAAATGCCGGTAGGCAATGTATTGTTCATATTAATGTGGACCGTCATTGGTATTCTGGGTTCCTATTCTGTTGCCTGGTACGGCATTCGTATGAATACCTTTGCCAACAGCAGAGTCGCTTTTACTTCATTGGAAAGAAAACCACTCAAACTTTTGAATATCGCTCTGGATGCCGGCATGAGTATCGGCGTGCTGCTGGTTTGTGTTGAGCTGATCATGATGCTGATAATTCTGCTTTTCGTACCGCGCGAATTGGCCGGAGCCAGTTTTATAGGGTTTGCCATTGGTGAATCTCTGGGTGCCAGTGCCCTGCGTATTGCCGGCGGTATATTCACCAAGATTGCCGATATCGGCGCTGACCTGATGAAAATCGTTTTTGGCATTAAAGAAGACGATCCCCGTAATCCTGGTGTTATTGCTGACTGCACCGGTGATAACGCTGGTGACAGTGTTGGGCCTACTGCAGACGGATTTGAAACCTATGGTGTTACCGGCGTAGCCATGGTAACTTTTATCGTTCTGGCCGTAGCTCCTGCATTGCAAACGTATTTGCTGGCCTGGATATTTACTATTCGTGTATTAATGGTTATTACCTCAGTACTTTCTTTCTATATCAACCGTGCTTACAGCCAGGCCAAATATGGCAATGTAGATGATTTTGACTTTGAAGCACCGCTGACCAGTCTTTGCTGGATCACATCTGTGATTTCCATTGCCGCAACTATTACCATTACTTATTATTTGGTGGGTCCCGGCGCAGGCATAGAAACGGCCCTGACCCCCTACTGGTTTACATTTGCAGCCATCATCAGTTTAGGTACCCTGGCCGCAGCCCTTATCCCTGAGTTTGTTAAAGTATTTACCAGCCCCAAATCCAAACATGTTGCTGAAGTTGTCAAAGCCTCCCGTGAAGGCGGACCTTCCCTGAATATTCTTTCCGGTCTGGTTGCCGGTAATTTCAGTGCATTCTGGATCGGCATGGTGTTTGTAGTCATCATGTTTGTTGCCTATTTTGTCAGCCTTCCTATCCCGGCTGAGATCATGAGCTATTCTTCAATTTTTGCTTTTGGTCTGGTAGCGTTCGGAATGCTGGGTATGGGACCGGTTACCATTGCGGTTGACAGTTATGGTCCGGTTACTGATAATGCGCAATCAATCTATGAATTGTCCCTGATCGAAGAAGTTCCCGATATCGATAAAAAAATCCAAAAAGAATTTGGTTTCAAACCCGATTTCGAAATGGGCAAATATTACCTTGAGGCCAATGACGGCGCCGGTAATACCTTTAAGGCTACTGCCAAACCGGTTCTGATTGGAACCGCTGTGGTTGGTGCCACTACCATGATATTTTCTCTTATCCTGGTTATTAAAAACGTACTGGGTGTTGACCCGGCTACCATACTCACATTGCTTAATCCTTACGCCATCCTCGGATTCCTCTGCGGAGGCTGTGTAATCTTCTGGTTTACCGGAGCTTCAACCCAGGCGGTTACAACCGGTGCCTATCGTGCGGTTGAATACATCAAGAATAATATAAATCTTGATGAAGGTGCCAATGTAAAAGCCAATACAGCAAAATCCAAAGAAGTTGTGCAGATTTGTACCCAGTATGCGCAATCCGGAATGTTTAATATCTTTATCGCCATATTCTCCTTTGCGCTGGCCTTTGCCTGTCTGTCTGCCCCCAGCAGCGGTCACAACGAACCGGTAGCCTTCTTTGTGGCTTACCTGATTTCGATCGCCGTTATCGGTCTGTTCCAGGCAGTATTTATGGCCAATGCCGGTGGGTGTTGGGATAATGCCAAGAAAGTTGTTGAAGTTGATCTGAAGGAAAAAGGAACACCATTGCATGAAGCCACTGTGGTTGGCGACACCGTCGGCGATCCTTTCAAAGATACTTCTTCCGTTGCTTTGAATCCGATCATCAAGTTCACTACTTTATTTGGTTTGCTGGCTATGGAAATCGCTATTTCCGAAGCATTCAGAAGTGTAGCCCCTTATGTTGGGGTTGTATTCCTGCTCATCGCCCTCTTCTTTGTATGGCGTACATTCTACGGAATGAGAATCCCGGCCGGAGATTAATAAATACGTTTTTAAACAGCCTCCTCTTCTTTATGGATGAGGAGGCTGTTTTTTTCATAATTAGTCTCACTACATGTCTAGTATCTGCATATAAACTTTGATATACTCTTGCACCATACGCTCGCGGCTGAATTTATCTTCAACCCAAAGACGGCAATCGGCACGATTTATTTGCGCTATATGTTCAACTTTAGCCGCAGCGGAAACGATGTCTTCGGCCAGGTAACCGGTCACCCCGTCCAGAATTACTTCCGGCATGGAGCCTTTATTAAAAGCAATAACCGGAGTTCCGCAGGCCTGAGCTTCGATGACACTTAAACCGAAGGGTTCCGCAAAATTTATGGGATGTAGTAAAGCCAGCGCATTGCCTAGTAGTTCGTTTCTGCGTTGCGGCCCGACCGGGCCAATATAACGAATATGGTTCCCATCCAGAAACGGAGTTACGTTTTTTGCAAAATAATCCTGATCCTGAATAATCCCGGCAATAACCAAAGGCAGCCGGCTGTGCTGGGCTATCGCGATGGCTTCGGCAGTTCCTTTGTCATGATGGATACGTCCAAAGTAAAGCAGGTATTTGCCCTTTTGCATCTGCATATCGAATTGGGCAAGATCCAACCCGTGATAAATGTTGGCAATATAATGCAAATCAAGGTGACGATCCGCGTAACTGATCGATACATAATGCGCAGAGGCATCATAAGCTTTGTAAACCGGTATGATTTGCGGTGAAGAGAAACCATGAATGGTTGTAAGCATTGGTGTTTTAATCAGGCGGCTGTAGGAAAGCGGCAAAAAGTCATAGTGATTATGAATCAGATCAAATTTATCAGCTTGTTCACAAAGATGGGCGATGTGCAAACATTCCCATACTTTGGGATCCAGACCGCGATCTTCTTCATAGGCATGAGGACAGATCCAGGCCAGGTTTTTCACTGATGAATCGCCGGTGGCAAAAACACTGACCTCCACCCCTGCACTCAGCAATCCTTCCGCCAGCAGCGCGACAATGTTTTCCCAAGGACCGTAATGCAAAGGCGGAGTGCGCCAGGCGATGGGGGAGAGGAGAGCTATCTTCATACCAATAATCGTCCTTTCGCCGAGCTTGCTAATTAAAACCTCCCCCAACAACTCTAGTTATTAATTTGCCGTAAAAACAAATTTATATACCTGAAATATCAATAACTGCTTTATTTAACCGGGAAAGGTTATCGATATCTAGCGGTTTGGGGCCTTTAGTCTCTTAGCATAAAAATTATTATTATAGTAAAATATCTAAAATGAAGGTAAAATGGTTATGGCTATAACTATAACTATATTTTTATTTTGCAATCAATATGAGAAATCGGAGGTATTACTACTATGAGCTACAGCTACCTTCAGGAATATAACCAAAAATTAGTTAGTGCAGATACGGCAGCATCTTGGGTTAAATCAGGCGATAAAATCCTTTATGCGGTATTTGCAGGTCGGCCGACAGATTTTGATATAGCCCTTGCCAAACGTAAAGAAGAACTTTTTGATGTGCAAATAACCCAGTGCGGCGGCAACACTATCGGTCCTGCCAGTTCTTCTTTTGCCGATCCCGGTCAGCAACATTTCACCAACGTCAGCTGGTTTTTCGATGCCGTCGACCGCAAGCTGCATGACAAGGACATGATGTATTATCATCCCTGCCAGTTCGGACAATTGCAGGATATCATCGGCAGCGATCTTTTCCCGTATGATATCTATGTGCAAAAGGTAAGCCCGATGGATAAACACGGCTTCTTTTCCTTTGGGCTGTCCAATGTCAACAGCTTGGAATCATTACTGGGTGCCAAAAAGGTGATTGTGGAAGTTAATGAGAATATGCCCCGTGTGCCGGGTGGATCTGAAGATGCCGTGCATATTTCCATGGTGGATCATATTATTGAAAGTGAGAATACCCCTTTGCTGGTGCTGCCGCCCAGTCGCGAGCCGTCCCCGGCGGACATGGCCATGGCCGAATTGCTGTTGCCGGAGATCCCTGACCGGGCCTGTCTGCAGCTTGGAATCGGTGCTTTGCCTAATTTGCTGGGAGATTTGTTATGTAATTCAGATTTGCAGGATCTGGGTATCCATACGGAAATGTTTGTGGATTCCATGGTGAATTTGTTTTACAGCGGAAAGGTGACCAATCGTTACAAGACGACTGACCGGTGCAAAATGACGTTTACTTTCTCCATGGGTTCCCGGAGCACATATGATTTTATGGATGAAAACCCTTTAATGGCCAGCCATTGCGGAAGATATACGAATAATGAACGTATAATTGCAACCAATGATAATTTTATTTCGATCAACAATACGGTTATGATGGATCTTTTCAGTCAGGCCTGTTCAGAAAGTTCCGGTACGCGGCAAATATCAGGTACAGGCGGACAGATCGATTTTATCAACGGTGCCTGGTTTTCACCCGGGGGTAAAAGCTTTCTCTGTTTAACCAGCACCTTCACCGACCGACAAGGTCAGCTTAAATCGCGCATCGTGCCGACCCTGCCTCCGGGAAGCATCGTTACTACGGCCCGTACTTTTATTGATTACGTTGTGACTGAATACGGTAAAGTACAGCTCAAGGGCAAACCAACCTGGCATCGGGCTGAGCAGTTGATCAGTATTGCCCATCCCCAATTTCGTGATGATCTGATCAAAGAGGCGCAGGCAATGCATATTTGGCGCCGTACCAATAAAATTGAGTAAAATTTGTAGTCTGATTAGCTTGGCAGCGGGTACGTAGTTATCAGCCCAAACAGGGTTATAATAATATCGTTGCCATTGTAAGCAGACACCAGAATTAAGTCCAGGCGTTAAATTTGCTATCACGGCTTTGGCTGGCGTGAATTATATGCGTGCGTCTTCGTAGTTATCAAAGGAGGAAAATATTTGCATAACGATACATTTGCAAACATGGGACTCAAGCCGCGCTTGCTACAGATGATAGAAGGCAAGGGCTTTGAGATGCCGACTCCCATTCAGATAAAATCCATACCGCCGGCATTGGCAGGCCATGATGTAATGGGACAGGCCCAGACCGGTACCGGCAAGACTGCGGCATTCGGTATCCCTATGTTAAACAAGCTGATCCCCGGCGGGGGATTGCAGGGATTAGTCGTCTGCCCGACCCGCGAACTGGCGGTACAGGTGACGAAAGAAATCAATTCACTGGGCAGAGGCATGAACCTGCGTTCATTAGCTGTCTACGGAGGACAATCTATTGAATTGCAGATCAGAGCATTAAGCCGTAAACCGGAATTGGTAGTTGGCACCCCGGGAAGATTGATGGATCATATGCAGCGTGGCAATATAAGTCTGTCCAAACTGTCCTTTTTGGTTCTGGATGAAGCTGATGAAATGCTGGATATGGGATTTCTGCCGGATATCGAAAAAATAATGGAGTATTGTCCCGCTGAACGGCAGACATTTCTTTTTTCGGCTACGCTGAATGAAGATATTCGCAAACTGGGCAGTCAATTTATGCATGATCCGGAGATTATTCTGATCGAATCCCCCGAATTGACCGTCCCCTTGACCCAACAATATTTTTTGGAGGTAAGTCCTCGTTACAAGATTGAAACCTTCTGCCGCCTGTTGGATGTTGACCAGCCGACCGTCAGTTTGGTTTTCTGCCGTACCAAAAGGGGGGCAGATGCGCTGGCGCACTCCCTGATTGCCAGGGGTTATGACGCTGAAGCTTTACACGGTGATATGACCCAGCGGGAAAGAGATAATGTCATGGAACGTTTTCGCCAAGGTAACGTGTCCATATTGGTAGCAACAGATTTAGCCGCCCGGGGTCTGGACATCGAAATGGTGAGTCATGTATTTAATTTTGATATTCCGGAAGATCCGGACAGTTATGTGCATCGCATCGGCCGAACCGGTCGGGCAGGCCGGGACGGAATCGCCATAACCTTTGTTGAGCCACGGCAAATAAGACAATTAAGAATCATTGAGCAGCATATTGGGAAAAAAATCATGCGCCGCCGCCTGCCCTCATTAAAAGACGCCCTGGAGAGCAGACAGGAAAGCCTGAGCAAACGCTTGCTGGAAGCAGCCCGCGAAGATTTGGATATCTATCAGCGAATGGCCGACCAATTCCTGGCAGATAATGATGCCCGGACTTTACTGGCGGCTGCTTTAAAAATAATCGCGGCCGGGGAACCGGAAATGGAATTGGCTGAGCTGGAGGCAGGTAATTATGATACCGCGCATGTTGAACTGCCGCTGGGTCGCATGCAGGGCATCAATCCCCGCCGGTTGGTGGAGTTTTTGAGTGCCAATACTTCCCTGACTCCGAGGCAGGTGGGCGATATTGAGATCCACAGCAATACCAGTTACGTTGAAGTACCTATGTACAAGATTGATGAGGTCTATGAAGCTTTCAACAATTTTGAGCAGAACCGTAAAAACCATCGTTCCCGGATCGGGTTGCCCCGATCAAATCGCAGCAAGAGAGCAAACTAATAAGAACTATCCCCAAAGCATGAAGTATAAGAAATAACGAGATCACTGAAAAAGTAATGTTTTGTCATCCTAAGGAGCCGAAGGCGACGAAGGATCTCATCAATAAAGCCGTATTAATTGCATTTATCTGGTTATGAGATGCACCGACGCTCAGGCTACGCTGCACTTGCCTTCTGATCGCTTTCGGCACTAGATGCCAGATGGCATCGTCGCTTCGCTGACGCTCAGCATGACACATTTAAAGAGACTTTTTCAGTGGTCTCGGAATAACCTCTGCCTGATGCCCAAAAATAAAAACCCGGAATTAAGCCGGCCCATATCACTTTTGGGGTGATATGGGCCGGCTTTTTAGGAATATTTTATTTTTGTTTAAATTCAGTCTCTTAACTTTAAAATGCCATCCTGAGCGCTAGCGAAAAATCTACGGCACTTAGCGGGATTCCCCCTACGGGGACTCAATTAAGGTAGCTTCGCTATCTCTCAGAGTGACTATCGTTATACAGTTCGAGGAGTACCCCGGGATTAACCGAGTTGAGATTTCACGGTTTGAATATCGGATTGGTCAGCCTGCGCGGCAGCTTTATAAAATCCCTTTTGTTCAGCCATCTGATAAAGCTGATACTGGAATTGCTCATCAGCATTTCTGATCTGCTGAATAGTCTGGCGCAGCTGCTGATTGGAAGTTTCACCTATTATATTGGCATAGGTGGTCAAACTGCTTTTAACCGAAGATAGTATATCATTTACCATCTCTTTGTCCTGTATCTGTTGTGGCATATGAATCTTTCCTCCTTTACTGCAAAAATGACATCAGTTTATTGCGGGTATCCGTGGCTGATTGTGCAGCCTGATCAAACATTTGCTTTATCTGAGCGTCCTGACATTGAGAAGCATAAAAACGTAATTTCTTCTCAGCGGTGGCATGACTCCCTATCAAATGCCTGAGATTTTGAAGTTCCATATGGTTTACAGTCACGTTGCTTACTCCTTTCTGTCTAATAATTTTCCCTCTTTTAGGTTGGCCAAAAATAAAAATATTATGCTAAATAAAAAATAAAAAGACTGTCCTCATCTCCTGTATAAAGACAATCTTTAGAGTTTTACCATTGATTCCACTGCAAAAAGTGTATTTATACACTATATACCGTAGGGGAGAATTTAGTCTCCCCTACATATAGGCGTTTTAGGGATAGTCGGAGACTAAAGTCTCCTCTACGAGTATAAGTAACTGGGTTTTTGCAGTGGAATCACCATTTAGTTTTTATAATATGAGTAATTTTACATAAATCCCCAACGCAACCCGCAGTATTTTGTAAAGCATAAAATGCAGTACCGTTGCTTTCTTAAAACGACCATAGCCCGAACCGGTTGGGGGTAAAGCTGATTATACCAAAGCCTCAATATACTTAAGTTAACCGATCATTATTTTACCGCGGGCATAATGTATTTCCGGCTGTTTTTTCTTGTAAGCCAGGGCAAATCCCAGGGTGAGCGGGCCAACCCGGCCCAGAAACATACATATGACCAGTAGAACCTTTCCAAATGCGTTCAGTTCCGTACTTAAACCTGTAGATAATCCCACTGTGCCCAGCGCAGAGGTTACGTCAAAAAGAATTTTGGTAAAATCAGCCGGATTTGTCAGAGAGACCAGCAAGGTCATGATGAGCAGCAAAAAAATAGCCATGAAAAACAAAGTAAAAGACGGGTATATATCACTGTCCTCAATCCGCCGTTCAAAAATTTCGATATCTTTTTTGCCCCGGAGCTGAGCCATTACCACAGCTACCATAAGAGCTACGGTGGTAGTCTTGATTCCTCCTCCGGTAGAGCCGGGCGAAGCACCGATAAACATGAAAATGATCAATATCAATTGGCTGGGCAGCAGCAGAGAGTTTATGTCCAGGGTAGAAAATCCGGACGAGCGGGAAGAGACACTATGGAAAAATGCGGCCATAAGTTTGTGGCCCGGCGTTAAAGCTTTTAAGGCATGATTGTATTCAACTGCCAGCAGCAATACGGTACCAAGTACAATCAGGATGACGGTTGTAAATAGAACTACTTTGCTGTGCAAAGACAGTTTTCGGTTTTTTCGATAATTATACAGCTCATAGCAGACATAAAATCCCAGACCGCCAATAATAACCAGCAGACTGATGATAATATTTACAGTTATATCGTGTTTGAATGCGGTCAAACTTTTGAAACTGCCAAACAGATCTATGCCGGCATTGTTAAATGCTGAAACCGAGTGAAACAACCCAAACCACAGTGCTCTTTTCAGACCCATAAGCGGCGCCCACTTAATGGCCAAAATAATTGCTCCCAGGGCCTCAAGTAAAAAGGTAAAACCCAGTAAATATTTAAATACCCGCACGATTCCGCCTACGGCGGAAACATTAATTGATTGCTGCATCAGCAGCCGTTCCCGCAGATGAATTTTGCGCCCCATGAGCATTGCAAAAAAACCGGCAAAAGCCATTACGCCCAATCCGCCGACCTGAATCAACAGCAAAATGATGATCTGACCCAAGAGCGTCCAATGCGTCCCGGTGTCTACGACCAGTAAACCGGTTATGCATACGGAAGTTGCTGAGGTAAAAAGGGCATCTACATAACTGGTCGGAGTGTGTGCCGCCCAGGGCATAGACAACAGCAGACTGCCCAGCAGGATTAAAACCAGGAAACTACCTACTAAAAGCCGGGGAGCGGACATTTTTTTATTTTGCATCGTATCAACCTCAAAAATGATTTAGTCCAGGTCACTGATTATTTGCAGGTCTTCATTGCTTCCCAAAGCAATGATAATGTCACCCTTGTATAATTTTTCATCCGGACCCGGCGCCACGATCACATTGTCATCCCTGCGGATAGCCAGCACCGTAACCCCCATTTTTTTGCGCAGCCCAATTTCAACCAGACTTTTGTTGATAAAAGTAACGGGAGTGAATAATTCAATGACACTATAGGTGGGGGAAAGATTAATTTGCTCCAGGAAATTGTTTGAAACCAGAGAGCGAGCCAGTTTGATCGCCATATCTCTTTCCGGATAAATGACCACGTCCGCACCGATCTTTTCCAGAACTTTACCATGCAAAGCATTTTGTGCTTTGGCGACGACTTTTTTGACCCCCAACTCTTTCAGTATAATGGTGGTCAGTATATTGGATTGAATATTGTTTCCGATCGCAACAATGACAACATCAAAATTTCTGATTCCCAAAGCTTTAAGGGCATCTTCATCCATGGAATCCGCCTGTACCGCGTGGGTAGCTATTTCTACCGTATCATTGATTTTTTCCTCATCAATGTCGATCGCCATGACCTCATAACCCAGCCGCGTCAATTCTTCCACCAGACTTTGTCCAAATCTTCCGATCCCTATTACTGCAAATTGTTTATTTTTCATGGCCTTTCAACCTTCTTTTCCAAAATGAAAATTTACAACCTGTTAATAAATCAGATTATAACCTGTGCGGTGCTTAATATAAAGGACAAAAAAATACCCGGCTTAAATCAGCCAGGCCAGAGCATCAAAAAATTATGCAAAACTCTCAAATTTAACTTCAATCAATAGACAAAAAGATTAGAAAAATAAAAACAATCCTACCATGGAGAAATAAAGAATGAATACACTAAAAACGGAAACCAATAAAGTCTGGATAAATTCTTTCTTATTATAATCGGCAAACATCAATATCACCTGCTTATTAATATTAGAACCCATGTTCTAAGAATATTCTATAAAGGAACTAATGTTCTGTCAATGTTTTATATTAAATTCTTTTTTAATTCTGTAAAAATAATTGAGACTATTGCATAATAAATTCTTGCTCAAACAATATTCAATATATTGTCGCCCGGATAAGGAAATAAACTATATATTGTGCTTGCCAAGGGGATCTTCGACGGATTTTTGAATTATGCAAAACTCTCACTTAAATAATCAATTAATTGGGCAATCGGAATTTTTGAAAGGGAAACTATTTATGCCAAATAGCATTCTTTTTGGTAAAATAACTTTAAGATTACTTAAAACATAAGGAGGATTAAATGTGGCGTACGAATACAATATAGTTGACAACATCGTAATTTTTAAGTTTAACCGGGGCAAGCTGAATTCTATTACCATGGAAACGCTGCAGGGGTTAAATGAAGTAATTGATCGAGTAAATAATGAAGAGGAATTGAAGGGTATTATCCTGACCGGTAATGGCAGATATTTTTCCGGTGGTTTTGATCTGGGCACTTTTACCAGTTTCCAAAGCCAAGAGGAAATATTGGACTGGTTTAAATACGAAGAAGATGTACTCCTTAAACTCTTTACCTGTACCAAACCAGTCATAGCAGCCATAAATGGTCACGCAACCGCTATGGGCATGATCTTATCCATGGCCTGTGATTATCGCCTGGTGGTTAACAATCCCAAAATCAAA
>JAAYCZ010000168.1 GCA_012729495.1 Syntrophomonadaceae bacterium
ATTCTGAATAAAACCCACCGTATCGGTTAGGAGAATTTCCCGGCGGGAAGGCAGGTAAACTTTCCTAATGGTGGTATCCAGGGTCTGAAACAATCTATGGTCAGCTTCCACCTGCTCCATGCCGCTGCGGTGCCCCGTCCGGCAAATGGTATTAAATAAGGAAGACTTGCCGGCATTGGTATACCCCACCAACGACACTACCTTTATCCCGGCCCGCTGGCGTTTTTCGCGCTGCAAGTTTCTGGTACTCTGTACCTTGTCCAGTTTCTTTTTGACCTCCTGGATGCGCTTGCGGATATGGCGTCGATCCAATTCCAGTTTCTGTTCACCGGCACCGCGGGTTCCAATTCCTGCGCCCAAACGGCTCATGCCCGCACCTTTGCCAGTCAGCCGCGGCAGGCGATACTCCAGCAGTGCCAGTTCAACCTGCAGTTTGCCTTCATTGGAACGGGCCCGCTGGCTGAATATATCCAGAATCAACCTGGTACGATCGATCACCTTAAAGTCCAGTTCTTCCTCCAGATTGCGCAGCTGTACCGGCGACAATTCCCGATCAAAGATGATCAAATCCGGCTGCAGTTCAGCGGCCAGATGCTTTAATTCCTGTAATTTACCGCTGCCTATATAGGTGGTATTGTTGATTCGCTCCCGGGCCTGCACCAGCGTAGCCATCACTTCTCCACCGGCAGCTTCGGTCAGACTTTTTAGTTCTTCAAGGGAATCGTTAAAGTTGATATCAGCCCTGCGGCCTAAATCTACCCCGACCAGAATGGCTTTTTCTATTTTTTCTGCTTGCATTGCCTGGCTCCTTTGCTGCTCTGGGATTTTTTCCTGCTGCTTTGGTTTTCTTCCTGTCACTTTGCCTGGTGGTTTTGTTTTTCTCGGTTCGGATCAGTAAGCCCTGGGGTGAACTGTTGATCAAATCCGCTCGTCCGCAGCTTTGCAGTGCTTGCCTTACCAAATTGCGGTTGCGGGGGTCGCGGTATTGTAATAAAGCCCGCTGCCATCTGCGTTCCCGGGCCTGCCTGGGCACATATATTTTGCGTTTACTCAGCGGATCTAATCCGGTATGGTACATACAGGTGGAAATCGTCATGGGGGTAGGGGTAAAATTCTGCACCTGCTCGGGATAATACTGTAGATTGTCGCGGACAAATTCCGTCAGTTCAATCGTATCCTCGAGTTCGCAGCCCGGATGGGCGGAAATAAAATATGGCACCAGATACTGATCTTTGCCCAGTTGCTCATTAACCTTTTTAAACCTCTCCACGAACTTTCTGTATTCAGCCTGGGAAGGCTTGTGCATAAGTTTCAATACTCGGTCGGAAACGTGTTCCGGGGCAATTTTAAGCTGCCCGCCGACATGATATTGACAGAGATCTTTTAAATATTGGCCGGAATTGTCTTGCAAAATTAAATCGTAACGCACCCCCGAGGCCACAAACAAGTGCTTGACCCGCGGGTTGCGGCGCAGTTCCCTCCATAGCCGTACCGAAGGGCTATGATCAGTCTGCAGATTCTTGCATACCGTCGGGTAAAGACAACTTTCCTGGCGGCAGGCTTGACAGCGCTTATCATCTTTTCCCCGTAATCCGAACATGTTGGCGGATGCGGCCCCTACATCGGGGATACTGCCTTTGAAATCAGGATGACGGCTGATGGCCTCAACTTCCTGCACAATTGAATTTACACTGCGATTTTGGATAAACTTGCCCTGATGAAGCCCCAGCGAACAAAAGGCACAGCCACCGAAACATCCGCGATGGGTGGTTACCGAAAACTGTACCGGTTCCAAGGCGGGTATCCCCCCCTGCTTTTCGTAGACAGGATGAGCTCTTCTGGTAAATTCCAGATCATAAATTGCATCCATCTGGGCAGTATTTAGTGGCAGGGCGGGCGGGTTGACCACCACCCAGCGCTCCCCGTGTTTTTGGGCCAGACTGCGCGCACAGTAAGGATTCAATTCCTGATGGATTAATCGGGTTGCCTCGGCAAATGCATCCGGATTATCTTTGACGGCCTCATAGGCAGGCAATTCCAACACACCTTCCGGCAATGATTTACTCATATATGAAGTGCTGCGCAGATGGGTCAGGTAACGAATATCCTTGCCCGATTTGAGATGACGTGCAATCTCCAGGAGCGGATACTCGCCCATACCGTAGACCAACAGATCCGCTTTGCTGTCGGCCAACATTGAACGTCGCACCTTGTCGCTCCAGTAATCATAATGCGCCAGACGCCGCAGACTGGGTTCAACTCCTCCCAGAACAACCGGCACCCCCGGCCAGGCCTGTCGTATCAGGTTGGTGTAGACGATGCTGGCGCGATCAGGACGCAGTCCGGCCAGTCCGCCAGGCGAATACAGATCCTGCGAGCGTCTTTTTTTATCGGCCGTATAGTGACTGACCATACTATCCAGGTTGCCGGCAGAAACCGCAAAAAACAAGCGGGGCCGGTCCAGTTTCTGAATATCCTGCAGGCTGTGCCAGTCCGGCTGGGTAATGATGCCTACCCTGAATCCCTGCTTTTCCAGAAATCTTCCCAACAACGCCGCGGCCCAGGCGGGGTGATCAACATAGGCATCACCGGAAACAAATATTATATCTAGTTCATCCCAGCCACGTTCGGCCAGGTCTTGCAGTTTAACGGGCAAATAATTCATCGTTGTTGCCTTCCATCGGTTCATCTTCAAGTAGTTTACTTAATTCTTCCCATTCGTTATAAGCAAACTGCAACTCTTCTTCCAGTTCTTTATAAGCGGCGGTAAAAGCACGAGCGTTTTCCTCCTCGCTGTAAGTCAGCGGATCCGAAAGTTTAATTTCTATCCGGCTCTTCTGCTCCTCCAGCTCCGTAATCCGGTGCTCCATATCCTCCAACGCGCGAATCCTCTTGCGCCTTATTCTTTCTTGTTCCTTCTTCTGCTCGCGGGCTGCGATTTCCGGCTTGCTTTGCTCCCGGGCGGCTTCTCTGCGTGCTGCCATATCTGCCTTATTCCGGCTTTGAACTTTTTCCTGGTAATAACTGTAGTTGCCGTGATAGGACTCCAGCCTGCCGTTTTGCAAAGTAATAACCCGATCGGCAATCTGATCAATAAAATAGCGATCATGTGATACCATCAACAGCGTGCCCTCATAATCCTGCAGTATTTTTTCCACCGTTTGACAGCTGTCCAGGTCAAGGTGATTGGTTGGTTCATCCAAAAGCAAAAAATTGGCCCCGGACAGAATTAATTTCAACAGGGCCAAGCGGCCTTTTTCTCCGCCGCTCAGGTTTTTAATCGGTTTGAATACATCATCCTCGCTGAAAAGGATGGAGCCAAGTACGGTGCGAGCTTGCTCAATCTGTATATCGAAATTGGCAAGTATCTCTTCCAGCACCGTATTTTGGGGATCCAAATCCTCGTATTCCTGCCCGTAATAACCGGGCTCAACCCGGCTACCCAGCCATACTTCCCCTTCATCCGCCGCTATACGATTACTAATTATCTTTAATAATGTGGTCTTGCCACATCCGTTAGGGCCAACCAAAGCAATTTTTTCACCTTTGCTGATGTTCAGATCCAAATCCTTGAACAAATGATTTTGA
>JAAYCZ010000169.1 GCA_012729495.1 Syntrophomonadaceae bacterium
AAATGGATTATACAGCCGAGTATAAAAATAAATTAATAACCGCAGACGAAGCAGCCTTACTGGTTAAGTCCGGGGACTGGGTGCAGATGGGTGAGTTTGTTATGCAGCCCAAGGATTGCGATAAAGCTCTGGCCAAACGTAAAGATGAGTTAAAAGACGTTAAAATTCGTATTACCACCATGAGCTGGCTGCCGGAAGTATGCAAGGTTGATCCCAACCGTGAACATTTCATTATGAATGACTGGCATTTTTCCGGTACTTCGCGGAAATTGATGGACATGAATCTTTGTAATTATATTCCCATAACCTATCACGAAGCTGCTACTCTTTATGAAACTCTTGATGTTGATGTAAGCTTTCAGCCAGTTGCTTCTATGGATAAAAACGGATTCTTTAATTTCAGCACTTCCAATTCAATGGCTTCCTATAGTACCCAAAGGGCCAAAAAATTGGTTGTAGAAGTGAATAGTTCTGCCCCGGTTTGCCTGGGAGGTTCAGGTGAATCTATCCATATTTCACAAGTTGACTACATTGTTGAAAGCAGTACCAATGAAAAATTAATGAATCTGCCCTCAATTCCTCCGACCGAGGTGGATAAAAAGATTGCTGATCTGGTCATGGAACAAATGGTTGATGGGGCCTGCATTCAATTGGGCATCGGTTCCATGCCCAATACCGTTGGTGCCCTGATCTCGCAATCAGACTTGAAGGATCTGGGTGTGCATACAGAAATGCTGGTAGATTCCTTTGTCGACATGTATGAAGCGGGAAGAATAACCGGAGCCAAAAAGAATCTGGATAAAGGCAAAATGGTTTACACCTTTGCCATGGGCACTGACAAACTTTATAATTTCCTGGATCATAATCCAGTATGTGCGAGTTATCCGGTTCATTATTGCAATGATCCCACGGTTATTTGCCAAAATGATAATGTAGTAGCCATTAATAACGCTTTGGAAGTAGACCTTTATGGTCAGGTTGCTTCTGAAGCTTCAGCAGGACGTCAGATCTCCGGAACCGGCGGACAGTTGGATTACATTATTGGCGCTTATCACTCCAAGGGCGGCAAACCCATCATTGCGCTTAGCTCTACCGTTAAAAAATCAGATGGCACGCTCGCCTCACGGATAACACCCGGCTTAAGCCCCGGAACCATAGTAACCGTACCCAGATCCATAGCTTCTTATATCATTACTGAGTACGGGATATTTAATCTGAAGGGCAAAAGTACTTGGGAACGGGCAGAAGGTTTAATCAACATTGCCCACCCATCTTTCCGGGATGATTTGATTAAAGCCGCTGATAATGCCAAGATCTGGCTTCGCACCAACCGGATAAGTGCTTAAAAAAAGATACTGTAACGCTCAACCAATATAAATGAAAGGGGAACTGTAAAATGAGAGAAGTTGTAATCGTAAGTGGATGCAGAACCGCTATAGGGAAATTTTTGGGGAGTTTAAAAGATGTTCCGGCCAAGGAACTGGCCGTCACGGTCGGTAAGGAAGCGGTTAAAAGAGCCGGCATTCCTGCTGATACCATTGATGAAATCGTTTTAGGTCAGGTTTTCGGCGGAATGCAAGGTTCCATGGTTTCTCGTCAGATCGGTCTGGCAGTTGGACTGCCGCTCAGAAGTAATGCCTGTGCCGTTAACCAGAACTGCGGTTCCGGTATGCGCGCCCTGGACATTGCCTGTAACAACATTCTCCTTGGCAAAACCGATATCGCTCTCGTAGTCGGGGTTGAAAACATGAGTGCTGCTCCTTATCTGATTCCCAAAGCAAGAGGCGGATACCGGATGGGCCCTGGAACTTTAGAAGACTCCATGCTGCATGACGGTTTGATTGACGGTTTGGTTCCCGGCCACATGGGAGTAACTGCTGAAAACATAGCTGAAAAATATGGTATTACCCGTGAAGAATGCGATCAACTGGCACTTATGAGCCATCAGCGCGCGACCCGGGCAACCAAAGAAGGAACTTTTAAAAAAGAAATGGTTCCGGTAGAAATCAAGACCAAAAAAGGTGTTAAATTATATGAAACTGATGAACATTTCATTCCCGATGCCAACCTGGAAGCCATGGGCAAACTGCCTTCCGCTTTCAAGAAAGGCGGAGTTGTTACCGCTGCCAATGCTTCCGGTTTAAACGATGCCGCTGCTGCAGTTGTAATTATGTCCAAAGAAAAAGCTTTGGAGCTTGGTGTAAAACCGCTTATGAAACTGATCACGATTGTTGCTGAAGGCGTAGATCCCAAATACATGGGTCTGGGACCTGCAGTAGCTATCCCCAAGGCTCTGAAAACAGCTGGAATGAAGTTTGAAGATGTAGATTACTGGGAAATCAATGAAGCCTTTGCAGCTCAATTCCTGGGTTGTGGCCGCATGCTGAAAGAAGAACATGGTATTGAAATAGACATGAACAAATGTAATCTGAATGGATCCGGTATAGCCCTGGGTCATCCGGTTGGATGCACGGCCCTACGTATCATCGTATCGCTGTATTATGAACTGGAAAGACAAGGCAAGACAGTTGGCGGAGCATCACTTTGCGTAGGTACCGGACCGGCTCTGGCCTCTCTCTGGACCCGGGATATTTAAGCTGTCTGATATAATCCCGAAGGCCGTAACCGTTATTTTTTAATTTGTAGACCCTTTCCCTTAAAATACGGGGCTTCCGGGTTCAAGCATTTTGCATAGTTGGCGGGCTATGGCAGGAATTGATTGAATCCGGTTGCTCCGACTCCCAAGACATTATTTTTAATTATAACATAAATTGAGGAGGTTTTAATCATGGATTTTCGTTTAACTGAAGAACAAGAAATGATCAGAGCTATGGCGGCTGACTTCGCAGCTAATGAACTGGCTCCCTATGCTATTGAATGGGATAAAGCTGACATGGTTCCTATGGATACCATTGCTAAAATGCACGAACTGGGATTAATGACCATGGGTATCCCTGCTGAATACGGCGGAGATGGCCTGGATTGGTTATCCAAATATTTAATATGTGAAGAAATCGGCGCCGGGGACGCCGGTACGGCTTGTACTATGATTGCGTCCACCCTGCTGGCTTCAGATCCCATCTGGGTTGGTGCCAACGATGAGCAGAAAAAATGGTGGTATGGCCGCAGCCTGGAAGGTGCTATCTGTGCGTTTTGTTTGACTGAACCCGGTGCTGGCTCTGATGCGCTGGGCATGTCCTGCAAATGTGTAAAAGATGGCAATGATTATATCTTAAACGGAACCAAACAGTTTATTACCAATGGCGGAATTGCCAAAAACTTCTCTGTCTTTGCCACCCTGGACAAGAAAATGGGCAACAAAGGCATCTGTTGTTTCATGGTTGACAGAGACTTCCCCGGTGTTTCCCTAGGCCCCAAAGAAGATAAAATGGGAATCAGGAGTTCCAGCACCACCCAGGTTATCTTTGAAGATGTAAGAGTTCCTGCCTGGATGATGCTGGGCGGTGAAGGCCAAGGAGTTCCCATCATGATGGAAACCCTCGACCTTTCCCGTACCGCTGTAGCTGCATTGGCTACCGGCATTTCTACGGCTGCGTTAAAAACTGCGCTTGCTTATGCTAATGAAAGGCAGCAATTTGGCAAACCCATTTTCAGCTTCCAGGCAATATCTTTTATGCTGGCTGATATGGCTGTAGCTGTTGAAACCTCTCACCTGCTTTATCAGAAGGCGGCCTGGCTGCAGGATAATGATCTGCCTTTCAAGATGGTTTCCAACATGGCCAAAATGTGGGCGGCTGATAATGCTATGAAGGTTACCACTGACGCATTACAGGTTCTCGGCGGATATGGCTACACCAAAGAATATCCGGTTGAAAAATACATGCGCGATGCCAAAATCATGCAGCTGTTCGAAGGAACTGTACAGGTTCAGAGAATGGTTGTCGGTAAGTATTTGAGCCAGAATGGTTACAATCCTTACTAAAATAAAAATCAGGAATTTTATTAAATGATAAGTAAAGCTTTTAACTAATTCCCTATTTTCTTTCCCTCCCTCAGCCCGGGCCGACCCTGCCCGGGCTTTTTTATCCACAAAATTACAAGATCCTTTCAGACTATCAATAAAGTCTAAATTCAGCAGAGCGAGCAAAAAAGGCGAAGAGCAAGGCTTGCAAAAAGCCCGCGATTGAGGCGTACTATGATACGCCGATTGAACGGGCTTCTTGCATAACGCAGCTCTGCGCCTTTTTTGACGCTCTGAAAGGATCTCCGCGAAATCCTTTATAAGACGAGTTTGTTTATTTGGTTATACTGCCGCAGCCTGACGAATGGTTTTAAGATCCTGCAAACGACTTAATCTGGATGGTCCCGGCCCATATTTTATCTGTGCGCCGATTGCTACCAGGGAGTAAAATCCGCTCACCCATTCCTGGCTCGTAGACGCAGGCAAGAAACATGTAAGAACATTATTATACTTGCCTTGCAGGGTTTCGGTTAAAATCCCGCGATACTGACTGCGTTCCGCCTTTATCCAATCGCCATGCTTGATTGGTCTACATTTCAAAAGGCCGGTAGTACTCATACTATAGTCAAGTATTGCCGGATCTTCAGGTACAAGACGCTGCCAGTAAGACTTTAAGTCTACCGGGCGCAGGGACCTGTTTATGCCCAACATCCGGAAATCCTGCAGACCCCAGAGATTATTTCTGCCTCCTCTATACTTCTCATCAAAACAAATAATTCCTTTAAGGGTCGGCATTTGGCTGCGCAAAGGCAGGACTCTCTCCAGCATCGCCATGTTTTCAACGAACAAGTATTTAATGTCTGATCGGTTGATAATAAATTTCAGTTCTTTGTCATCCACCAGAGGCGTAATCGTATTGGCCACCGCCCCACACATCAGAACCCCCATACTGATCCATCCACGCTGAGCACAGACTTGCGACATGATCGCAATGTCATCTCCTTTTCGAACTCCTCGCCGAATTAAAGCAATGGCAATTTCCTCCGATATTCCGGCCCATTCAGAATAGCTGATGGTTTTCCATTCTCTACATGATTTAAAAGTATTGGCGGGCTTGCTTCCGTAGTGCTGAACAGTATTGTTAAACATCTGCGGAATAGTAGGTACTTCTTCCTCGAAACGATCAAGAATTTCGATTCCTTCATCTGTTGCTGCTTTCATTCTTCCCCTTCTCCTTTCTCCTTAAAAAATCCCTCTCTCCCATTATGTATGCTTTTGTTGCAAGTCTCAGTCGGCCTCCAACAAATTTAAATTCACGTTCAAATTTTCCCATTATATCTAAAATAATTATATAGCTCCGTAATTGTAATATCAATATTAATACCGTACGTTATAAAATATTACTAAACGACTATTTTCCTCCCTTATCCGAAATTATAAACAGTCAGGTTGGTTTAAAAATGATTTAAAAACTTTTATTTAAGATCGTTAAATTTATTTTGTTGAGAAATAACCGGGGAACAATCTCAAAAGTAATGCCCATAAAAAACCTCCAATTTTGGTTTTTTGAAATCAAAATTGGAGGTATTAGTTGGCATATATATAAAAATTAGTGGTATAAAAAAGCCCTAATTAAAAAGTCTATTGGTATTGCCAATTGAAAAACTTCACAAACTTCGAAATTAACTGACCTTGTTTTCCAGTCTCAGCTTATCAGCAATGATGGCGATAAACTCAGAATTGGTAGGTTTGCCTTTTTCGCCGCTGATGGTATAGCCAAAGAACTTGTTGATTTTATCATAATCACCGCGATCCCAGGCTAGTTCAATCGCATGTCTGATGGCTCTTTCCACCCGGCTGGGGGTGGTGTCATATTTCTGGGCAATGGTCGGATACAGTTCCTTGGTTACGGCACCCAAATAATTTATTTCATCCACAACCAGCATAATTGCGTCCCGTAAATACTGATAGCCTTTAACGTGTGCAGGTACTCCGATTTCATGAATGATTTTGGTGACTTCAACCTCCAGATCCTTCGGAACAGGACTAGGTATGGAGATCGTCATGGGACTTCCTTTGGGTGTTTTCATTTTTACATCGCGGGCCACCTGCTTAATACGTTCACCCAGGACTTGAAGATTGAATGGTTTTAATATATAATAATCTGCTCCTAATTGCACTGCCTTCTGGGTAATGTTTTCCTGACCAAAAGCGGTTAAGATTACAATTTTGGGTCTGGGGTTAAGGTGCATCTCATTTAGTTTTTCCAAAACACCAATCCCGTCAACGTAGGGCATAATTAGATCAAGGATTAGCACCTCAACCTCTTTTTTGGCGATTACATCCAGAACCTCCATACCATTGGCACAAACATCGATTAATTCGAAATCCGGCTCATTGGTAAAGTAATCTCGCAGAATCCCGCAAAATTCACGATTATCATCTGCAACAAGCACTCTAATCTGATTGCCTTCACCAAACATTTTTGTAAATCCCCCCTCTTTACAAAATAGCTCAAGTATATTTAACTTAATAGCCTTTTTCGACGGTTGGCGTATCTATTCCTCTTTTTGCATTATACTAAATTAGCTTAATTACTGTCATTGCTTGCTATAAATATACATCTTTGTACATATATAAAAGCAACCAATTTATAAACCATTATTTAAATATATCCATCTTTGCTTAATTTACCTGCCCAAGCCGGCTTAATAATTTGTCGAAAACTTTTTTCATTGCTGACCAAAGAGGGCATTTCCGACAACATATTATCCATAAAAATGCCGTAACCGGAACTGGGATCATTAAGAAAAACATGAGTGATTGCGCCGATAATCCTATTGTCTTGAATAATAGGACTTCCTGACATTCCCTGGACAATGCCGCCGGATATACTTAAAAGCCTTGGATCAGTTACTTTAATGATCATGCCTTTACCATTTTCCCGATGCGGGAAGACTTTTTCGATTTGAATATCCCATTTTTCAATTGTATTTCCGTTTACGACCGTCCACATTTGTGCCCCGCCGGTATGAACCTGATGAGCATAGGCCACTTCCATTCGCGGCGCCTGCAGATAATTATCGCTTTTGCTGTTTATTATACCATATATTCCTGAACCGGCATTTTTTAATATCTTACCGGAGATTTCACCTTGCTCATCAAATACCCCAATTTTCTCACCCGGATTGCCGGGTTTGCCTGCCTTTATCATCTGAATCGAAGCACTCAAAACCCTGCCGCTAAGTACATCTATGCCCTGTTTGGTATCAGCATCCATAATTACATGGCCCAAAGCCGCAAACTGCCCGGTATCAGGATCCAGGAAGGTTAAAGTTCCGACCCCTACTACCCCGTCTCTGACATACAGGCCGATACGATAGCGGTTGGTTTCCGCACAAAACACAGCTTTAACCGATAATGTAACCGGCTTTCCCCGCCGCTGCAACTTAATTTCCAACGGCTGGTCCTTTTTGCTGTCAATAAACCGGGCCAGATCATTTTCATTGCTGATGGATTGGCCCTCAACCTGAAATATGAGGTCACCTATTTCTATGCCCTGCTCCTTGCCCGGATAAGCCTTGCTGCCGTCAGCTTGAATAATCGGTGCGAAACCCACTACCATGATTCCGCGGGATTGCAGCAAAACCCCGATTGAATGACCGCCAACGACTACCCGTTTGCTGGGCAGGGCTTCAATGGCAATCGATTTTATGGGTATATAACCCAGCAAATTCATACTGAGCTCAACTTTACCGGGCTTATGTGCAGTTATTTCACATACTGAACCTTTTTTGTTTATCGAAACAGCAGGATACTGCTGCAATAAAAATACACTCCGGGATGTTTCATGAATTTTAAAATCGATTTGATTGCGAAGAATTTCCGGTAGAATTATGCGTACGGAATTGGCTTCACCCACAACGATTTTTTGTTCTTCCGGCAAACTCAGAACGGTTCTTGCTTGCGGACTCAGGCAAATGGACAGCAAAAGTACCACCGTAATGATCCCCGCCAGCGGCCGATAGTGACGCATATTATTCCCTCCCAGTAATTAATAAATCTTATTTTTCCCGGGTTGGGAGGGAAATATTCGGTTTAATCTAGTTGGTTGTTCAACTTGCAGATACTAAAGGAAAGAATTATAACAGAATTGAATTACGATTTTCCATCAATTCACGGGCATGCTGCAGAGTCAGTTCGGTATAGTTATCCCCATCCAGCATACGTGCCAGTTCGGTTATTCTTGCCTGTGGATCAAGCTTGAAAACGCTGGTAAAAGTACGTCCGTTTTCTACATATTTGTCAATGAATAAATGCTGATCGGCATAGCTGGCCAATTGCGGCGAATGGGTAACGAGAATTAGTTGATGCTGCGTGGCCAGGCGGGCGATTTTTTGGGCCATGGCATTTAAGGCTGTTCCCCCCAGACCAGCATCGATTTCATCGAAAATCAAGGTCGGAAACTTATATTTCTCGGCCAGGGATGTTTTCAGGGCCAGGATCAAGCGTGATATTTCTCCGCCGGAAGCAATTCTTGCCGCTGGGCGCAGCTCTTCACCGGGATTAGGCGAAAAAAGGAACTCCGCCTCATCCATCCCCTTTTCACTGGGCTGGGCCAAGGCAGTGATCCGGATTTGGAATCTTATGTCCGGCATATTTAATTCACTCAGCTCCAAGGCTACCTTTTCTTCCAGTTTCCGTGCAGCCTGCTGCCGATACTGGCTTAATTCGCCGGCCAGCTTATAATACTCATCCTGTTGCCGGTGCAAATCTTCATTCAGCTTATCCTGCTGCTCCTCACTATGCGTAAGTGTTGCCAGTTCATCAATGCAGCGCTGCTGAAAGGCCAGAACATCTTTTATCGCAGCCCCATACTTTCTTTCCAGTTTGCTGATCAGATAAAGACGATCCTCCAACTTTTCCAGCTGATCCGGTTCAAAATCCAGCGTATCTTTGAAGGCTGATAATTCTCTGCTCATATCCTGCAAGCTGCAGCTGATGTTTTCCAATTCCGCAAGTATTTGGGCAAACAGACTGTCCTGCCTGAACCCGGCAGCAATACTGGCTGCGGAAGCAATAAAATCATAGGCGCTGGTGTCATGTTCAGAGCCGTATAAATAGTTAAGTACCTGGCCGCTGGCCTGCATATATTGCCCGGCATTGCGGATTCGCTCCCGCAGAGCTTTAAGCTCCTCTTCTTCTCCTTCACGTAAATCAGCAGCTTCGATTTCCTTGATCTGATACTGTAAAAAATCAATTCTCTGTTCACGCTGCTGACGACTCATTTCCAATTTCGTCATTTGCTCCCGCAAAAATCTGATTTCACCATAACGCTGTGCCACGTGCTTAATCAGTTCCGCGCTATTTTCAGTAAAACTATCCACATAATCCAGATATCTGTCCGCCTGCAGAAAATCATGGCGATCATTTTGGGATTGCATGTCCACCAGTAAACTGCCCAGATATCTCAGCGTGCTGAGGGGAACGTTGCGTCCATTTACACGGGCAGTGTTTCTGCCATTTACATATATTTCGCGGCTCAATACCACTTCCCGGTTATCATCTTCACTCAGTCCCTGTTCCAGCAGATACAAAAAAGCCCCGTTATCAGGCTGCAGGGCAAACACAGCCTCAACGATGGCTTTCTTTGATTCATCCCGAACATAATCGTTTTTACTTCGTTCTCCCAAAACCAAACCCAAAGCGTCCATAATAATTGATTTGCCCGCTCCGGTTTCTCCGGTAAGAACATTTAAGCCCGGGCCGAATTCCAGTCTTTGTTCCTCAATGAGGACAAAATTTTTTATATAAATCTCCAGTAGCATTGTTTTATACCTTTTCTTATTCCTCAATATACCGGCGAAACTCAGCTTGCACTGCGGCTACCTGTTCAAGCGGTTTTATCAGTACGAAAATAGTATCATCTCCGGCTACGTTGCCCAGTATATTTTCATTGTCCATGGCATCGATTACAAACCCCACCGTTGGTGCAGTACCAGGCAATGTTTTAATCACAATAATATTCTCGCTGGAATCGATGTTGATTACAGAATCTTTGAAAACTCGCTTCATGCGCTCCAGTGAACTCTTGTAGTTGGTAACATCAGGCAGGGCATAATGATAACCGTTTTTATCCGGAATCTTGGTCAAACGCAGTTCCTTCATATCCCGGGATACAGTTGCCTGGGTAACATCATACCCATGTTTGCGCAGGGCATCACACAATTCTTCCTGGGTGCTGATTAGTTCACTGGCAAGTATGTCTCTGATTGCAAAATGTCTTCTCGCCTTCACTGCTTACCTCCCCTTCATCCCTGGATTCTTATTTGCCTTAGGTTAAACGATGATCAATCACTTTCATTGCGCCATAATTTGGTGTTCACGGTATGGAAGAATGAATCTTCGTTGAAGCGCAGTAATTTTACTTTGTGGGGTGCCTTCCTGACAATAACATATTGATTCTCTTTCAAGCCACATTTTACCTGCCCGTCAACAGAAATTTCCGTTTGGTCATCTGCCAGCGGATGGACGGTAATTTCCTTGCCGGCATCGATTACCAAAGGCCGGCGGTATAAATGGTAAGCCGCCAGAGGTGTCAGCAGCAAAACTTCCAGCAATGGATCGATAACCGGTCCTCCGGCGGAAAGTGAATAAGCGGTTGAACCGGTGGGGGTGGCAACGATGATCCCGTCGCCGCGAAAAGTAGCGTGTGACTGTCCGTCAATTGCAATTTCCAGACTCAGAATCCTTCCCCGGACAGATTTAAAAGAAACTTCATTTAAACTGTAATATCTGTCCAGCCGTTGACTAGCCTGTATAACATCTATCTCCAGCAGCATTCTCTCGTCAAGCGAGTATCCCCCTCGGATCAGTTTATCCAATGAACTTTCTATTTCTTCCACTTCAATACTGCTCAGAAATCCTACCGTACCCATATTTACTCCCATAATCGGAATGTCACAGTCACCATATAGATGAGCAACCCTGATCAGGGTGCCGTCTCCGCCCAGGACAATGATTATGCCAATATCGCGCTCCAGCTTGAAAGTTGAATATGCTTCCGCGGTTATAGTCTCTATACCTGCAGAACGCAGCTGCCGGGATATTTCTTCTGCCATCAGGGAACTATCCGCAATGCGTTCATTTTTAACAATTAATATTTTCAACCGCTTTTTCCTCCCGTAAGCTCTGGGCACGTCTGACGACTTCGACCGCCCTGGATTTTATATCAGACATAGCCTGCGCATCTAGACGCAAATGAAGAAAATATTCAATATTTCCTTTCGGGCCCATGATCGGTGAATACGTTACACCAATACAATTAAGTCCTTCAGCCTGAGCGGCAGCTATGCAACGTTCCAGAACCTCGGTATGAACTTGCGGGTCTTTTACCACCCCGTGGCGGCCAACTTTTTCCCGGCCGGCTTCAAACTGAGGTTTGATCAGACAAACAATATCTCCGTTTTCTTTTAACAGTTCCTTTAAAACCGGGAAAATAAGGGTGGTTGAAATAAAGGATACGTCCATGGTGATAATATCAACTTTTTCACCCAAATCTTCTAACTTGAAATAACGGATATTGGTCTTTTCCCATACAACCACCCGGGGATCATTTCTGAGTGACCAATCCAACTGCCCATAGCCGACATCAAGGGCGAATACTTTGACCGCCCCATGCTGCAGGGCACAATCGGTATAGCCCCCGGTGGAGGCACCAATATCAAGCACGCTCCGGCCGCTGAAGTCCAGTTTAAAATCACGGATTGCGCCCTCGATTTTCAACCCGCCCCGGCTTACATAAGGCTGGCGGACCGGGGTGATGATTACCTCGGTTTCCGGCTGAACCTTGCATCCGGGTTTATCTATAATTTTGCCGTTAATCTGCACTTCTCCGGCCATAATCATGGCCCGGGCCTTTTCCCGGCTAGCGGCCAGCCCTTTTTCAAAGAGCAGTGCATCCAGTCTAATTTTCTCCAATTTTGCGCAGCTCCCAGGTTGCATTGGGTATCAGATCAGGCCAGTGGTCGATTATAGTTTCAACCATAGACTCAGGATCCAGGTTAAGGTATTGAAAAAGAATCTCTGCCTTGCCTTGTTCAATAAACTCATCCGGTATACCCAGTCTTAGTACATCAGCATTAATATTATAATCAGCCAGCAGTTCAACTACCGCCGAACCAAAACCACCCTGCAGACAGTTGTCTTCAATCGTGACCAGCCTGCTTGATTTTCGGGCCAGGGCAGTGATAGCATCAGCATCCAGCGGTTTGACAAAACGAGCATTCAACAGAGTTGCTTCTATTCCGTATTCTGCTAAGATGGTGGTCAGATCCCTGGCCATCTCTACGCTTCTGCCAATCGCCACAATGCCCAGGTCTTTTCCTTCCCGTAATGTCTGGGACTTACCAATCTCCAGGATGCGACGCTGCGGCTCGATCTCGACCCCAGCTCCAATTCCGCGGGGGTATCTGAGCGCTGTCGGTCCGTTGATGGTGAAAGCCGTATTTAACATATCCAAAAATTCATTTTCATCGGCCGGAGCCATAATCGTAAAATTGGGAATACTGCGTAGATAAGCCAAGTCGAAAACACCGTGATGGGTCGGCCCATCTTCGCCTACCAGGCCGGCCCGGTCAATCGCAAATATGACCGGCAGGTTCTGCAGAGCAACATCATGCAGAATCTGATCATAAGCCCGCTGCAGAAAGGTTGAGTAAATACAGACGACCGGTTTCAGTCCTGCCTTGGCCATACCTGCAGCCATCGTAACTGCATGCTGCTCACAAATTCCCACATCAAAAAAGCGCTGCGGAAATTTCAAAGCAAAATTTTTTAAACCGGTGCCGCTGGCCATGGCTGCGGTTATGGCTGCCACCCTGTCATCTTCCCGGCCCTTGTCGACCATGAACTGACCGAAGATTTCCGTATAAGTAGGCAGAAGCCGGCGGTCTGTTTTACCGGTATTTATATCAAAGGGACCAATCCCGTGAAAAAGGTCCGGATCATTCAGAGCAGGTTGGTATCCCCGCCCTTTTTGGGTTATGACGTGCACCAGCACCGGCCCTTTCATTTTACGCACATTGCCAAGGACGGTGATCAATTCCTCCAGATTATGTCCATTTACCGGCCCTATATAAGTAAAACCCAGTTCTTCAAACCAGATCCCGGGCACCATCAAGTACTTGACCGTATCCTTGAATCTGCCCGCTGCCCTGGCTATATTGGGCCCGATACCGGGAATCCGGCTTAAAACGCCCTCTATTTCATCCTTGGTACGGGCATAAGACGGGTCAGTACGCAAACGATTAAGATAAGATGACATGGCGCCGACATTTTTGGAAATCGACATTTCATTGTCATTTAAAATAACGGTTAAATCAAGACCGGCATTGCCGGCATGGTTTAATGCCTCATAGGTCATGCCGCCGGTTAGGGCTCCGTCTCCGGTCACGGCAATAACCGAATAATGCTGATCCTGAACATCCCTGGCCAGAGCCATACCGAGTGCAGCCGAAATAGAAGTGCTGCTATGCCCAGTATTGAAAGCATCATAGGGTGATTCCTCGGATTTGGGGAATCCGCTGATCCCGCCGTATTGGCGTAAGGTTGACATCCTGTCCCCACGGCCGGTCAATATTTTATGTACATAGCTCTGATGCCCGACGTCCCAGATAATTTTGTCATGGGGAGTATCATAAACATAATGCAGGGCAATACTTAGCTCCACCACCCCCAAGTTGGCAGCCAGATGACCACCGCTGCGGGAAACGCTTTCAATCAGCTGCTGACGGATTTCTCCAGCCAATTCATTCATTTCAGCCAGGGTAAGTTTTTTCAGATCCAGTGGCGAATTTATTTTTTTAAATGCAGGCAATTGCTCACCTTCCATTCTTAAATAATTCAATCCCGGTTAAATCCTCCCACCATGCCATTACTTTGGCAACGCGAAATATAATGGCGTTGGCATTCTCAATAGCAATACTTTTGCCAACGGCCTTGCCGCCAACGGTCAGGGCAGCAACCAGGCTGGTCATGACGGCACCGGTAAGAACGGTATCCGGCACAGAAAAACTGCCCGC
This sequence comes from Syntrophomonadaceae bacterium, assembly GCA_012729495.1. Lineage (GTDB taxonomy): Bacteria > Bacillota > Syntrophomonadia > Syntrophomonadales > Syntrophomonadaceae > Syntrophomonas_B. The sequence goes on from JAAYCZ010000169.1 coordinate 14,005, forward strand.
CAGATTAAAAACGATAGCAGCGCCGATAGCTCCGCTCAGAGTCCCGGCAATATCACCGATTACATCATTGCAGTAATTGGCTACCACACTGGCATTTCGGGTTATTTTCACCGCCTGTACAGCACCTGATATTTTTTTGGCCGCTTTGGCATTAAACGGCGGTAACGTCGCTGCAGCCGCAGCGGTTCCTATAATATCGAAAAATATTCCCAGGGCAATAATGATGAATAATAAAATCACCGCTATCCAAACATTATTAATAGCAGTGATTAGTGCCTGAGATCCAACACTTACCAAAAGGGCAATAAAAAATGTAAAAAAAGCAACAATGGATGCGGCTATAAGGTTGTTCCTTTTTATTTGATCACGCAAATTACAATGATCCTCCGTTAAAAGCGGAAAAGGCAAAAGGTTATTTATTGAGTAAACGCTGTGACATAGGTCCAGCAGGTTTTCCCCGCAGTTCTCCCGACTGTCGCCAGACGGGCGGTTTCCCTTTATGACTGCTTCATGTCGTCACCGAGCATGGGGCTGGATTACCACTAAGTACACACTTTAATCCTCAATAAAACGTGCTACAAGACACGCAGTCTAGGAGTTTTCCTCGACAACCCACATCCTTTTCTAGCCTCTTTTGCAGAGATAATTTCAAAGCAGGCAATCATACTTCGGCCAAAGCACCATCACCCTCAAAAGCTTATCCGCCATCACCACTCAAGGCAGGCTACACTGCACCCAGTCCAACCAGTATGCAGGTTTTCCTGCTGTCAGCCAGAGCTGACAACAAGCCTCCACGGATGGTGGGGTCGTATCCGCATGCCATTGCGGGTTGCCCCAACACCCTTAACTCCCAGCGCCGACCCCTGATTGGGCATCACAAGCCGGTACCAGAATCTTCATCGCTGTGCCCGTTACGGATTTTTAGGCCCGTATTGAAAAAGGATAGGGTTGACTAGAATACTGCAACCTTTTGCCCCGTTATTCCAGTAAGACATTATACCATAATCCTGTAAAAAAGAAAAAGTCTCCGCGGAGTAACGGTTTTAATAGGTTCTATACAGTAAATATTCTGCCAGGCTGCGCAGAAAATCAGCTTCGCTGCCAAAACCGTTTAGGCTTTGCAGACACCCTTCTACCTCCTGGCGGGCCATTTCCCTGGCACCGTCCAGGCCAAAACAGGTTGTATAAGTCATCTTCAGGTTCTTTTCATCACTGCCTACCGGTTTGCCCAACAATGACTGGTCACCGTCCACATCCAGAATATCGTCGGTTATTTGAAATGCCAGCCCAAAATGGCGCGCATAATCGGTCAGGGCGGTCAGACCATTTGCATCCATCCCTCCCAGGATTGCTCCGCTGCGCAGGGAAGCTGTAAACAAGGCTCCGGTTTTTAAAGAATGCAGTTTTTCCAGACTATGCTCCTCATTTTGATATTCAACATTCAAATCTATAACCTGGCCGCCAATCATTCCCTCACTCCCAGCAGCCCCGGCAATCTCATCGATAACCTGCAGCAATCTCTGCGCATTCACCCCGGGCAGGCCAGAGGTACGGGCCAGTAATTGGAAAGCTCCGGTAAGCAAGGCGTCCCCGGCCAGAATGGCGTTGGCCTCACCAAATACCTTATGACAGGTTGGCTTGCCGCGGCGCAGATCATCATTATCCATGGCAGGCAGATCATCATGAACCAGCGAATATGAATGAATCATTTCCAGGGCGCAGGCCAGATTGACCAGGGCTTCCCCTTCACAACCGGCAAGTTTCCCGCTTTCCAAAACCATAATCGGGCGCAGCCTTTTGCCGCCGTTAAATACAGCATAGCGCATGGCCTGATGAATCAAAGGCGGAAAAACATCTTGCGCAGTTAAGATTTTATCCAGGCAACTCTCTACATAATCTTTTTTCTGCTGTAATTGTGATAAAAACAATTCAAGATTGAAGTCCATATTTTTTCCTTTCTGTCTGCGAAATGAGATTTTTTGCTTGCCATTGTGCTTGCCAAGGCCACAGTTAAGGTAGCTTCGCTATGGCTCAGAGTGACAGTATTGCTTGATTTTTTTAATTATGCAAAACTCTCACATAAGTTTAGGGGGAAAACAAAACGTTCCCTATCAGACCTATGCTTGAAAATCAAGCAGTTCCATGTCACCATTCAATTTTTTGACCAGCAGGCTGACTTTGCCATCGGTTTTGCGCAGTTCCTCCTGGCAGAAGATTGAAATTTTAACCCCCTCTTCGAATCGGGCCAGGGATTCTTCCAGGCTCAGCTGTCCTGATTCCAGCTGTTCAACGATTTCTTCCAGACGTTTTAAAGCATTGTCAAAACTTTGCTTTTTCATACTATATCTTCTCCTTCTCCTTAACCTCCAAAAGGAGTCTGCCGTCACTGATACGTGCGGTCAGTTGCGTACCCCGGCTGACTTCATCAATGCTTTTTATGATATTTCCATGCTGCGTAAGAATCGCATAACCGCGGCTCATGACCCTGAGCGGGCTTAGATTGTCAAGCCTGGCGGCAGCCATGGCCAGAGCATGTTGCCTACCTTCCAGACATTTCTGCATGGCTTGGGTCAAACGCTGGCTGACGTGCTGTAGTTCCATATATCGCTTATCCAGCAATTCCTGGGGATCACGCCATATGCGGCGCATCATTAGATAGTCCAGCGTCTCGCCTCGGCGGCTCAAGTTTTTTTGTATCGCCCGGGTCAACTGCCTGGTCATGGCAGTCAGCTGATTTTGCAGCACCGTCCGGTCAGGAACAGCCAGTTGAGCGGCCTGGGTCGGGGTAGCCGCACGCACATCAGCTACGAGGTCAGCCAGACTTACATCCACCTCATGCCCGACTGCCGATATAACCGGGATAACCGATTCATAAACAGCCTCAACCACTTCGCGGCTGTTAAACGCCATAAGATCTTCGAATGATCCGCCTCCCCGGCCTACAATAATGACATCGATGCGCCCATAAGCGTTTAATGTCCTGATCCCGGCGGCCAGTTCGCGAGGCGCATCCAGCCCCTGCACCGAACTGTGTACGATGATTACTTCAGTAGATGGGCTGCGCTGTTTGATCACTTTGAGTATGTCACGCAGTGCCGCCCCGTCCCGGGAAGTTACCACGCCTACACAAGATGCCATTTCCGGCAGCGGCTTTTTCTTTTCCAAGGCAAAATAACCCTGCCGTTCCAATTCCTTTTTTAATTTCTCCAACTGCAAATAAAGCTCACCCGCTCCGAACGGATGAATATTATCAACATAGAGCTGGTATTTGCCCTGTTTGGAGAATATCGCCACCGAACCGAGCAGCAATACTTCCATGCCGTCCTCGGGCATAAATTTCAGATTCTGATTGCGGCTGCGGAACATGACACAACTAACCGCCGCCTCCCCATCCTTCAGTGTAAAATACATATGTCCGGATTGTTGATACAGTCGGAATCCGGAAATTTCGCCTTTGACCCATATTCCCTGCAAAATTGGATCGGCTTCCAGCAAGGCACCGATATATTCATTTAATGCGCTTACGGTTATAAAATCCTGCATGCTTACCCTCATAAACCCTCAAATAAATAAGCAAATGCCAGGCTTCCCTGGCAGCTTATACGCAAAGTTGGTAAAAACATTTTAAAAATTTATCTATCCGGGAAGATTAATTGCTCCTCTTAAATAAATTAACTCTCCCGGTGGTGGTTAATCTTATCCAATATGGCATTGATGAAAGCTGCCGAATTATCCTC
>JAAYCZ010000170.1 GCA_012729495.1 Syntrophomonadaceae bacterium
TTATACCTGCCTTTAACGAGGAGAAGAACATACTTCATGTGGTTGAAAGTGTTACCAATTTGGCTTCAGCCTATGATTACCTGGTTGTTAACGATGGCTCCACTGATAATACATATGAAGTTTGTGTTAGAAATAATATCCATGTAATAAATCTTCCTGTTAACCTAGGAATAGGTGGAGCTATGCAGACGGGTTACAAATATGCATATAGAAATGGATATGATGTTGCTGTTCAGTTGGATGGAGACGGGCAGCATAATCCCTTCTATGTGAACACCATGGTTGAAATGATTAAAAGCGGCCAAGCAGATTTGGTGATTGGGTCAAGATTTCTCGAAAAACAAGGTTTTCAATCAACGTTTGCTCGAAGACTAGGTATTGCCATTTTACGATTTGTAATAAAAGTCTTTGCTGGATTATCTGTGTCTGACTGCACATCAGGCTTTCGAGCGTGCAATAGAGAACTAATAAAATACTTTGCCCATTATTACCCAAAGGATTATCCTGAGCCTGAATCCATTATGACAATAAGCAGAGAAAATTTTAAGGTGGTTGAGATCCCGGTTAAAATGAACAGTAGGGAACATGGAAACTCATCGATTGTTGGCGGCAAGTCTGCATATTATATGGTCAAAGTACTTATGGCTATGCTTCTGGATATTTTCAAATCCAACAAAAGGCCATTAATGAGGGAGGAAGAGACATGGCTTTAAAATTACAAGTGATTCTGCTGCTGGTAACCATTATATTTTTAATAATAATTGCTAATATGCTTCGGAATGAAAAAATCGAACTTAAATATTCCTTAACCTGGATTTTTACAGGAATTATTATGCTGATTATCACCATTTACCCAGCAATCACGGACGCTTTAGCAGATTTAATGGGTGTTGTGGATACGGTTAATGCTGTTTTCTTTTTAGCGTTGTTTTTTCTGCTACTGATTGTGTTTAGTTTAACCATAGCATTGTCCCGACAGTCTAATCGAATTAAAGAAATTGCCCAGGAGGTCGCATTATTAGAATATAATTTGAGAAAATATTCCGACCTAGTGCAATTGAACCGCAATACAAACCTAGATAAATAAGAGGACTTGGAGTTAAGATGCGTATCATAATCGATGGTAATACCCTGGAAAACAGGAAGGCGGGCATTGGACATTATACATATAATTTGATACATGAGTTGGCAGACGTTTTGGGTGAGAGTGACAAGCTATTTGTGGGTATACGTCAGAAGCTACTAGATAAAAACGTAGAACTTGGTATTAAGCGTGTACCTGTAATTAAGACTACCGAGCGAAGCTTTAGTAAGTATATGCCATTCTCTCCTCACTGGATGAGAGGATTTGACATATACCATCAGCCCAACTATATTCCCCATGCTTTTCATGGGAAAATAGTAACCACTGTACATGACATGTCTCACCGATTTTTCCCTCAATATCATCCCCGCCGCCGTGTATTACTTTTAAGAGCTTTTGAGAATCGATTGCGGCGGGCTACGCGAATTATTACTGTTTCCGAACATGCTCGCGGAGAAATAGTAGATTTACTTGGGGTCCCAGAGGCTAAGGTTGCTGTTACTTATGAAGGTGCCGGCTCACAGTATAGGCCTTTGTCTATCTCTGATGAAAAGCGGATGGATTTAAGAAAAAAGTATAATTTACCGGAACAATTCTTATTATATGTGGGCACTATTGAACCAAGAAAAAACTTGGAGCGCTTGATTGAAGCTTATTATTTGTATAAAGGCGAAGTACCTGACTCAGAGTTAAAACTGGTGCTGGCTGGGGGGAAGGGCTGGCTTTATGAAGGTATTTTTGCTCGGGTGCAAGAATTGCATTTAGAGCAGGACATTGTTTTTACAGGCTATGTAGATGGTGAAGATTTGCCTTTTTTATATAATATGGCTGTAGCTTTTGTTTATCCTTCTCTGTACGAGGGGTTTGGACTGCCGCCTTTGGAGGCTATGTCCTGCGGTACGCCGGTGATTAGTTCCAATACTTCCTCTATTCCTGAGGTGGTGGGGGAGGCAGGTATACTGGTAGATCCCTATCAGGTGAATGATTTGGCAGCAGCAATTTATAAAGTAGCAGGTTCAGAATCGCTACAGAATGAATTGTCACAGAAGGGTTTGGAACGGGCCCGGCTTTTTTCCTGGAAAAAGTGTGCTGAGGAGACTTTACAGGTATATCGTGAGTGTATGGCTGAGTAACTGAGGAGGATTTCATACATGAGCAGAAAATGGGAAACCATTTTGCTGGTGGTTCTGCCGGTATTGATTATTGGTTTTATTATATATAATGCGGATGTGATGAGCCGAATCTATATGCTGGAAAACGGATTAGACCAGGACAGTAAGATATGCCAGGCTAGAA
>JAAYCZ010000171.1 GCA_012729495.1 Syntrophomonadaceae bacterium
CTCCATCTGGAAAAGCCGGTCCTGCGCAACCGTATACCCCAGCGCATAGTACGCGTCATGTTCGTTATTTGCAGTTATATGCGGTACCCCCCAGGAATCCCGGGTGATGGTAACATTCTCCGTAACAGCACTACCGCGCAGCTCACCATCTATTTTCGGCAGCAACGTCTGCAGGTAAATCCTGACCCCGGCAAAGAGTAAAACCGCAACCCCGAGCACAATAAATACAATGCGAAAGATCTTTTTCCTTTTTTCCATGATATTTTATTCCTCCCCTGCAGTTTTATATTAAGAATCGGCAGTATTTCCTTGTCAGCAGTCATCGCTTTCTCTTCCGGCTCTGATGCCATTCAAAATTACACTTTGGTTTTACTTTTATTCCCTTTAAATTTAACAATATAGAATATATTTCTATTTTTTTCTATCAAATCCTGCAGAAGATTTTAATGTAATGCGGATTTTCCGGGAGAGTGATACGGGGCCCGGTGACACGGAGTGACATGGGACGGGTTTGTTGTTTGCCATCCAGATGAGTAAAGCTGATGATAATCACCCCGGCCAACCATTCAAGGGCCGCAAAGGACTCCCGAACGATGATCCTTTTGCTCTAAAGATTTTTGGCGACCGTCCCCAAAAATCATGATTCCTTTTTACTGATATCTGCATTATGATAAATTAAAAACTCGAGGTGTATACGATGGAGCAGATTATCTGGCTATTCTTTATTTACGCATTTCTGGGCTGGTGTACGGAAGTAGTCTATGCCGGGGTCAACCAGGGGGTCTTTGTAAACCGCGGTTTCCTGAACGGCGCCCTCTGCCCGATCTACGGGTTCGGGGTACTAATCGTGCTGATCATCCTGGAACCGCTGCGCGAAAACCTGCTGCTTTTATATGTTGGCTCGGTGGTGCTGACCTCACTGCTGGAGCTCGTCACCGGGTTTTTGATGGAAAAACTGTTTCACCAGAGGTGGTGGGACTACACCGATAATCCCTTCAATATCGGCGGCTACATCTGCCTGAAATTCTCCCTGCTGTGGGGCCTGGCGTGTGTACTCGTCGTAGATGTCGTCCACCCCCTTATCATGCACATGATGGCATTTATCCCCGACAGATTAAGCGCCCCAATTTTAGTGGTGTTTACTGCAGCGTTCATCGCCGATATCATTGTCACCGTTGCCACCGTCGCCAAACTCAACCAGCGCCTGCAGCAAATCGATGAAGTGGCTCACGCCCTCCGCAAGGTTTCCGATGCCATTGGTACCGTGGCCGCCGACGGCAGCATTGCAGTTACGGATGCCAATGAAAAATTAAGAGCAGAACTAAAAGCCAAACGCATAGAATTGCAAACCAGACGCGAAGAACTCCAAGCCAGACGTGAAGAATTGATCGGGCTGATGCATATGGAACAGAAGCGCCTGCTGCATGCATTCCCTAATATCCAGTCCAGACTGCACCGAGAAACAATGGAAGAAATCAAGGAGCGTGTACGTGAGAAGTTTGAGGAGCGGTATGGCAGGAAGTTGGGTAGGCGGAGCAGATAGCAAGATAAATATCATTAACAATTTTATAAGCGTTATTCTTAGAACAATGCCTCTTCGAACTTTTCGCACAAGCAAACCGCTGCGGAAAGTAATTTGGCTTCATCAGCCATATACATAAAGGCACGCGTGTCTTTGTGAAACCCGCCGTAACCTATCACATAATTTACAATCGGGTAGGAGGCTACCCATTAATTAAGTAGCCGACCTCCCACACCACCGTACGTACCGTTCGGTATACGGCGGTTCCAAAGTTTACACCTTACTTTGCAGAGTAGCATTCCGTCAATTCCACCCGCGCCTTTGTTTCTCTTTACCTGTTTGTAGGCACGGTTCAGATTTTCTCTGTCAAGAATTTGCTCCAGCAATCCTTCCGTCTGCTTGTTGGTGTTGGTGCTGTCGGTTTCAGCTATCTTAGGTGATGCGCACGCTTCTGCATACTCCTTCTGTTCCGCAGATACCCTTTGCAGATAACCTTCATTAAAAAGTTGTCTGTGTTTTAAGTTGTCACTTTCAGTAACTTTCATTGACCCGCACCTCCCTTGGTTCGACCCTTCCTTCGGCATCACGCTGCCTCCGTACTATGGCCTCGGCTGACTTCTCACGATAAATCTTGTTTCAACCGGGCTTCTTACTCTGTTTCCGCCCGTCCGTGAGACCTTGTTTATCATGCCTTCGCGCGCTGACCCAAGGTCACATCAAGGCCACCTTTCATAGATTTTATGGTCCATGGCATCGATGGTGGCCTTCATTTTATCCCAGCATTGCTGCAGGATCCGGGGAATGTCTTCGTCCGTAAGACGATCCGTCAAGATCGGCGGTAAAATCCTGATTTCTGCCAAACTACTTCGCAAACGATGCAGATCCATATGCCGCGCGTAACTGCTTACGCAGATCGGGATGACCGGAACCCCGGCGTCAATGGCCATTTTAAAGGCACCCTTTTTAAAAGGCAGGAGATTTCTCCCCCGATTTCTGGTTCCTTCTGCGAATACCCAGATCGAGGTGTTTTTTTCCGTCAGCGCCCGGGTCGAAGAACTTATCGTCATGTGAGAACGGGATTTGTTTTTACGGTCAATCAAAATATTGCCGGCCAGCCAGTAGAGCTGCCCGAAAAAAGGCAGCCAGCGCAGACTCTTTTTGCCCAGGGTGACGGTGCGTTGAGGAACCACCCGTCCGCAGACAAAAAGGTCCAGATTATCCTGATGATTGGCTACATAGACACACGGTCCCACATTCCTCAGGCTGTCATAGTTTTTCACCCGGATCTTAATGCCCAGTATGGCTGCCCCGCCCCAGGAAAATATTCGGCCAAACAACCGGGTATTGTCGGGATGAAAAGGCCTGGCCAGACAAATGAAGATGCCCAGCAAAGAAACCAA
>JAAYCZ010000172.1 GCA_012729495.1 Syntrophomonadaceae bacterium
CATGGCTCAAGCAGTATTCTGATGAGATTCCGGGTCTGCAACAGCGGCTGGCCGCACTCAATATGGATGGAGCGGCTATTATGCAAAAGGGACTTGCCCTTTTTGGTAATTGGGCTTTTGGAACCGCATCATTCATAGGCTCGGTATTCAGCAAAATCGTTACTTTTATCCTGGCCCTCATTTTTAGCATTTATATTTTGTTTGAAAAGGAAAATCTTAAAGTTAGATTTGACAAATTATTTAAAGCCTATATGAGCAAAGACCGGCGGGAAAAATTTTATAAGGATTTGCGCCTAACCAGCAGGGTTTTTTCTGACTATATTATCGGCCAGTGCAAAGAGGCTTTGATTTTAGGAGGATTATGTGCAATCGGGATGTGGATTTTCGGCTTCCCTTATGCATTGTCAGTCGGTTCGGTTATTGGTCTGACGGCACTGATTCCCATTATTGGAGCATATATTGGGGCCGCGATAGGATTTTTCCTGATCGTTATTGTGGATCCAGTCCAAGCCTTGTTATTTATTGTTTTTATCGTTGTACTGCAGCAGATCGAAGGCAATTTAATCTATCCCAAAGTGGTGGGCAACAGTATAGGACTTCCTGGGATATGGGTTTTAGCGGCTATAACAGTTGGCGGAGGTTTGATGGGTATAGCCGGCGTACTGTTGGGAGTGCCGGTTGCCGCAACAATCTACAAACTACTAGGGCAAGCTGTTAATGCCAGACTTTAGGCCAACAGGGGCCAACAGGGGCCAACAGGGGCCAACAGAGGGACGTTCTTTTTGTTGGCCTTTTTTATTTGGTCTGATATAATGGAAAAAAATTGGAGAAATAGAGAATATGAGACAGGCGAGAGAGCGGAGCGAAAGCGGTATTTACCACGTTATATTACGGGGAATTAACCGGCAGGATATTTTTTACGATGATGAGGATTATCAGCATTTCCTGGAAACGATAAATAAGATGAAATCGGATCATCAATTTACAATTTATGGATACTGCCTGATGACAAATCATATTCATCTATTGATTCAAGAAAACACTGATTCGATTTCGCGTGTTATGAGTCGGATCGGTACCAGTTATGCTTGGTGGTATAACCGAAAATATGGGCGAAGCGGACACGTTTTTCAAGGCCGTTATGGAAGCGAGTGTGTTGAAAAAGACGCATACTTGTTGACTGTAATTCGCTATATACATAAAAATCCGGTCAAGGCTGGAATGGTACAAAAACCGGAAGAATATAGATGGAGCAGTATACATGCTTATTATGGGAACAGGGAATATCCAAACAGTCTAAGCGAAACATCTTTCGTTCTGGGCATAATGAATCAAGACCGGGAGAAGGCACAGCAATCGTTTCGAGAATTTATGAAGCAGGAAAACGATGATAAATGCTTGGAAGATGAGGTCAATGAACACAAGACCGACAGCGAGGTTAAAACAGAGATTGAACAATTAATGAACGGAGAACCGATTGGCAAGCTCCAAGGCATGGAAAGAACTGAAAGAAACGAAATATTAAGAAAAATCAAAGCAAGTAAGGGGATATCACTAAGACAGATTTCCAGAGTAACAGGATTGAGTGTAGATATTATATACAAGGCTTAGTTTCAGCCAACAAAAAGAACGTCCCTCTGTTGGCTTAAGATCTGAATTTGACTACCAAATAAGCCCCGGTTAACACCAGAACCCCCCCTATCCATTGCAGTCCCCCCAATTTATCATGAAAGAGCAGCGATGAAATAGTGATAGTGATTACCGGTTCTATAATGCTTATGATAGCAGCACGGGTGGAACCGAGTATCTCCATGCCGCGAAAGAGGGTGACGATGGATACGGTGGTTGAGAAAAAAGCAATTCCGACGATGGGCCACCAGGCCGATGGACTGAAATCAAAATTTAAGTTGTGGGTGAATGATCCGAGCAAGCAAAACGCCAGGGAAGAAAACAGACAGATATAAGCAGTGGCAAGATCAGATGGCGTATTGCGGACCAGCCGGTTGGCCATATTAATATAGAGTGAATAAACCAGAGCCGCGCCCAGAGCCAGAAAAGCACCTAAAAGATTAATGTTTTCGAAAGAAGTTCCCAGCACCAGAACCATGCCTGCCAGAGACACACAAATCGATAGCAGGAGTATTTTCGTAAATGATTCTTTGAAAAGTACGGTTGCCAGTATCGCTACAAATATAGGATAAGTATAAAAGAGCATCGCTTGTAATGAAACATTTATATATTTAACTGAGAGAAAATACAAACTGGATTGCAGGGTATATAATATTGCGCCGATTATCATCAGTTTAAACAGAACTTGCCGATCCACCGCCACAAGTCTTTTTTTCCAAGCCAGATAAGCAAATAGCAGCACCGCCGCCAAACCAAAACGAAGAAAGAGGATCGTAATTACATTGGCGTTGCCTCTGTATGCAAAAACTGCAAAAATAGGCATCAGTGCAAAACAGGCCGCTGATATGACAACGAGCAATACTCCTTTATAATAATGATTCATTTCATTTTGCCTCCTGTTTATTTACCCCCGATCGATTATAAGTAACAACAAATGCAAAAAGTATACCACTATTCAGAATAATTTCACCTTAAGTTCCATTGAAAAACAGCCCCTTTTTCACTGCTTTTTTCACTGCTCGCCCCCAAGTCAAATAGCACATCTTGAGTGTCGTTGTCCTTTAAACTTTTCCCTAGATGTTAACCGTGCGAACAAGTTCCGGCTGGGAGAATACTCATTTTGAGCTGCGTATCATTATGATAATTCTACAAAACCCGCCTTATAAGCGTTTCTCAATTGGTTCTCAAAATGATACGAAATGATTTGAGATTCAGTTTTTTTAATCAATTTATTAAATCCCCAAATTACGGCGTTATAGGACCTAATATGTATTTGGCACAGTCCTTGCGAAATAATTAAGACAAGTTGGAAGGTGCGCACCTCCCATTATTAATTTACAAAAGAGGAGGCCGGTTAATGAAAGCCCTGGAAGGAATAAAAATTATTGATCTCACCCAAGCTTACAGCGGACCATTCTGTACAATGCATCTGGCAGACCACGGCGCTCATGTTATTAAAATCGAAAGACCGGGAATAGGCGACCAGTCGCGGACCTGGGGGCCGATAAAAAATAATTACAGTGCATATTATGCTTTCTTGAACCGCAACAAAATGAGTTTATCGCTGGACTTGAATTCGGCTGCGGGCAAGGAAATATTCTTAAAACTGGTCAAGGATGCAGATGTAGTATGTGAAAACTTTAAAGTCGGTACTATGGAAAAACTGGGGTTGGGTTACGAGGAACTTAAAAAAGTAAATCCCCAGCTAATTTATGCATCTATTTCCGGATTTGGCCTGAATGGACCGATGGCCAAACTGCCGGCTTATGACATTGTAGCTCAGGCGATGAGCGGACTGATGACGATCACCGGCTTTCCGGAAAACTCACCTACCAAAGTAGGTCCATCAGTAGGCGACAACTATACCGGCACCTATTTGGCCCTGGGAATTTGCATGGCTTTATACCATCGGCAAAGAACCGGAGAAGGACAGCGTTTGGACGTAGCGATGGTCGATACCCTGTTTTCGATTCTGGAGAACTCGGTGGTGGACTATACCGTAGCCGGCAACGTTCCCAGCCGCAGCGGCAATGCTGACCCGGGCATAGCGCCTTTTGATTCCTTTATGGCCAAGGATGGCATGATTGTTATGGGAGTCGGAACCGATAAAATGTGGAAAAAACTTTGTGACATTATGGGAAGACCGGAACTGTTTGATGATCCCCGCTATTTAACCAATGATGATCGCTGCAGGAATTACCTGCCTGATCTGAAAAATGATGTGGAATTATTTACCAGCAGCAAAACCAAAGCTGAACTTGAAGTTTTAATGAATGAAGCCGGAATACCCTTTGGCAATATATTAACAGTAGCTGAAGTTGCCGAGCATCCACAGCTGCAAGCCCGGGAAATGCTGACAGAAGTTGATGACCCGGTACTGGGCCGGATACGGATCCAAGGAATACCAATCAAAATGCATGGCACTCCCGGCAGTGTAGATCGCCCTGCCCCGACATTAGGGGGGAATTCCGAAGAGATTCTGTCGCAGCTCGGTCTCTCAAATGATGATATTGCTGCTCTCCGGGATCAGGCAATTATTTAATTGAAAAGAAATGAGTGAAAGGGGAGTATTTTATGCAAAAAGAAAACAATGGTAATTATACATTGCCATTCCTGGTATTGTTGGCGATTGGGGGATCAGTATTTGCGATGCACTATGGTGCTTCCTGCATGCTGTGGCCTACTACCTGGGGACGTAATTCCGGAACATCCTGGGAACTGGCTTTTATGGGCTTCTTCTTCACCGGCCTGCTCCTGCCTTCCCTGGGATACTTTGCGGTGGAAAAGGGCGGCGGCCCGCTGTTCACCCTGGCCAGCAAGGTTGGGCCCAAATTTGCCCAGATTTTTGGTGGCTTTACGGTGCTGATTATGGGGCACTTGTTCGTAATTCCGCGTATGAGCGCTGCGGCCTGGGATGCGCTTTCCAAAATATTTGGCTGGGAAGGCTCTTCCTGGATCGTTTTGTTCATATTCACCGTAACCTATTATGCCATAACCTACTGGTTTATTTACAAACAGACGGCAATTGTTGACAAAGTCAGTAAAATTCTGGTTCCGCTGCTGTTATTAATGGAAGTAATCATTATTAGCAAATGCCTGCTTTTCCCCATCGGTGAACCGATTGCCAAAATGTATCCTGACCATCCGTTTGCCTATGGCTTCCTGAACGGCTATCAGACCATGGATCTGCCTGCCGCTTTGATGTTTGCCGGCATCATCCTGACCGATTTGCGTAACCGTATCAAAAGCGGCAACAAAAAAGCTATCTTCAACAATCTGGTCAAAGGCGGTATTATCGGTTTCATTATCCTGGGGGTAATAGAGATAGGTGAATTTGCGCTGGGCGCTTCCACTGGAAGTGTTATGGCTGATCTTGATTATGCCAAGCTTTTTGCTACCGTTGTTTTGGAACAGTTTGGTATGGCCGGTGCCATGGCATTTAACGTGGCATTGGTTTTTGCGGCCATGACCACCGCGATTGGGTTAACTGCCGGTACAGCGGAATACTTTGTCGATGCCAGCAAGGGTAAATGGAGTTATAAAACCGTAGCAATCATTACCCTGGTCGTCAGCACGCTGATCAGTGTTTGCGGTTTGAATACAATCATTGCCTGGACTGCTCCAATATTAAATATGATTTATCCGCCCTGTATTGCCCTGGTACTCTTTATTGTATTCTTCCCGCCCAGATTTGCCGGTGCCATGAAGGGTGCCTGTTATGCCTCATTGGGTTGGGGTGTTGTTGAAGCGATTAAAGGTTATATGGGATTGTTTGGAGTCGAGAATGCTCTGCAGGGATTATACAATATTGTGCCCGGTGCCGATATCGGATTCGGCTTCGTCATCTTCTTCATAGCCGGTGCAATTATAGGGCACTTTGCTTTCAAAAACAATGATGCAGACTATGATAATCCAGAACCAGTTGATTTAGCAGCCTAATAAATTGAAATTATTACGAGGAGGAATTTTATAATGAAAAAAGCAATGATCAGATTAAGAATGAGTGAACATGATGCCCATTACGGCGGCGGGTTGGTAAACGGTGCTCGTATGCTGGATCTGTTTGGTGATGTAGCTACCGAACTGCTGATTATGTGTGACGGTGATGAAGGTTTGTTCAAAGTTGAAACTGCCGAATTTGTAGCCCCGGTTTACGCAGGCGACTATATTGAAGCGATTGGTTGGTTAACCAAAGTAGGCAATACCTCCCGCGAAATGGAACTGGAAGCATGGAAAGTTATTCAGCCGATTAAAGGTGCCCAACATCCGTCAGCCTGTGAAATTTTGGCGGAGCCCATATTGGTTGCCAAAGCACATGGTATTTGCGTAGTTCCCCGGGAAACGCAGAGAGGGTCTCAGGTACCAATTTCAGAATTGCTTGATTAATTATGGTTAGGAGCTGATCAAGTTCCTTGAATTAAATATTAATCCAGGGGTGCAGGCCTTAAAATAATTGGTTTGCACCCTTGGACTACAGCACCTCAGTCAAGAAATATTACGTTTTAAGTGCTGTATGATTGGAGGGCATTGGGATGGATTGGCAAGTCTGGTTTGCAGGTTTGCTCTTTATAATAGTATATGCAGTGATTATATCGGAAAAAATTCACCGCACGGTTATCGCTTTGGTTGGGGCAACCTTGTTGGTTATTATCGGGGTATTGAGTTTTAGTGAAGCAATCGGCAAAGTCGATTTCAATACCATCGGCTTATTGGCGGGGATGATGATAATCGTTGGTATTACCAGAAAAAGCGGCGTATTTGAATATGCCGCCATTAAGGCTGCTCACCAAACCGGAGGAGATCCGGTTAAAACCATGATGGCACTTTGCATTGTAACAGCTGTTGCATCGGCATTTTTGGATAATGTGACCACGGTTTTATTAATCGTACCGGTAACCATATCCATTTGTTCTGCATTGGCAATTAATCCTGTTCCTTTCTTTGTGGCCGAGATAATTTCATCCAATATCGGCGGTACGGCTACCTTGATCGGTGATCCGCCCAATATAATGATTGGCAGCGCCGCCAATCTTGGCTTTATGGATTTTGTTTATAATCTTGCACCGATAGTTATTGTTATATTTATCGTCACTCTATTGATTCTGAAGCTCATTTACGGTAAAAAAATGGTTACCACTGAAGAAAACAAGGTCAAGCTTATGGAAATGAATCCCGATGATGCTATCAAAGACAGAACCTTAATGAAAAAATCATTGGTGGTCATCGGGTTGGTCATATTAGGATTCATTTTACACTCCCATGTACATCTGGAACCGGCAGCAATAGCCCTTACCGGAGCTGCATTTCTGCTCCTCTTTACCCGTGAAGAACCGGAAGAAATTTTGCTGACAGTTGAATGGGCGACACTTTTCTTCTTTATTGGTTTGTTTATTCTGGTCGGAGGCCTGGAAAAAACCGGCATTATTGAAGATTTGGCTAGGGCAGCGGTAGCCATGACCAATGGCAACCTTACCGCATCAGCGATGTTGATTCTGTGGTTTTCAGCCATTGCTTCAGCCTTCGTTGACAACATACCCTTTGTGGCAACTTTCATTCCGTTGATAAAGGAAATGGGTATGATTGGTAATATGAACATTATGCCATTATGGTGGGCACTTGCACTGGGAGCTTGCCTGGGAGGAAACGGAACTATTATTGGTGCCTCTGCCAATGTAATCGTATCCGGAATCGCAGCCCGGGAAGGCCACCCCATGTCATTCCTGTATTACATGAAGATAGCCTTCCCCTTAATGATCGTATCGATTATAATATCGACCATATATCTTCTGTTGTTTTATGTTTAAATACAGATAGACAGATACAAAATTAGAGAAAGCCTATTTAAAGAGAGATTTTAACAAGGGAGGTTTTAAGGATGAAAATAATGGTTTTAGGTGCAGGCACGATGGGAGCAGGTATTGTCCAAAATGCAGCCCAGGCAGGTTTTGAAGTGGTTATGCGTGATATCAAGCAGGAGTTTGTCGACAAGGGCATCGCCGGAATCGCAAAGCTGCTGGGCAAAAGTGTTGAAAAAGGCAAAATGACCAGCGATGAAAAAGATGCGGTCATGGGCAGGATCACTGGTACGGTTGATATGGCAGCGGCGGCTGACTGTGATTTGGTCATCGAAGCTGCGGTTGAGGTTATGGAGATCAAGAAATCAATATTCCAGGAATTGGATTCCATCTGCAAACCAGAATGTATACTTGCTTCCAACACATCAGCATTGAGTATTACGGAAATTGCTGCTGCAACCGGACGAGCCGACCGGGTCATCGGCATGCACTTCTTCAATCCGGTACCGGCCATGAAACTGGTCGAACTTATACGCGGTGCATCCACCAGTCAGGCTACGTTTGACAAAATCAAAGATATAGCCGTGCAGATGGGCAAGGCGCCGGTTGAAATCAATGAAGCTCCCGGCTTTGTTGTAAATCGTCTGTTGATTCCCATGCTCAACGAAGCGATGTATGCATTGATGGAAGGTGTGGCTAATGCTGAAGATATTGATACATCCATGAAGTACGGTGCCGGGCATCCCATGGGACCTTTAGCGCTGGCCGATATGATCGGTCTGGACATCTGTCTGAAAATTATGGAGACCTTACACAAGGAATTCGGCGATTCCAAATACCGCCCCTGTCCTTTGCTGATAAAAATGGTCAGAGCAGGCAAGCTGGGACGTAAAACCGGTGAAGGTTTCTTTGTTTACGGTAATTAAGGCAGTTTATTATCAAATTTTGTAAAACCATTTAATGAGGAGGTAATAGTCTTGAGCAGAGAAGTGGTATTGGTAGGAGCCTGTCGCACACCGATAGGCACATTTGGAGGAGCATTGAAGGATGTAAAAGTGGTTGATCTGGGCAGTATTGTTATGGCCGAAGCCTTGCAGAGAGCCGGAATCAAAGGAGAACAACTGGATGAAGTAATTTTCGGTTGTGTACTGCAGGCCGCCCAGGGCCAGAATGTAGCCCGGCAATCCATGATTAACGCGGGAATTCCCAACGAAGTAACAGCTTTGACCATCAACAAGGTATGCGGATCAGGTTTGCGGGCGGTCAGCCTGGCGGCTCAGATTATTAAAGCCGGCGATGCTGACATAATTTTGGCCGGGGGAATGGAAAACATGTCCGCCGCACCGTATGCACTGGAGAAAGCCCGTTATGGTTATAGAATGAACAACGGCGCGCTGGTCGACATTATGATCAAAGACGGACTTTGGGAAGCTTTTAATAATTACCATATGGGTATTACTGCTGAAAATATTAATGAACAGTACGGTACTACCCGTGAAGAGCAGGATGATTTTGGTTTCAGGAGCCAGCAGTTGGCTGCTCAGGCGATAGCTTCCGGTCGTTTTAAGGATGAGATCGTACCGGTGGTCATAAAAGGCAAAAAAGGAGATACCGTATTTGATACCGATGAACATCCCCGTGCTACCGCCCGCGAAAAAATGGCGACTTTGTCACCAGCCTTTAAAAAAGACGGTTCAGTAACGGCCGGCAATGCTTCCGGAATAAATGACGGTGCGGCTGCAGTTATCGTCATGTCCGGAGAAAAAGCTGAAGAGCTGGGAATAAAACCAATGGCTAAAGTCATCAGTTATGCCTCCGGCGGGGTAGATCCCAAGGTGATGGGTCTAGGCCCGATACCATCCAGCCGTAAAGCCCTGGCTAAAGCGAATCTTACTATTGAGGATATTGACCTGATCGAAGCCAATGAAGCTTTTGCCGCCCAATCTATTGCCGTAGCCAAAGATTTGGGCTTTAAAGACCAAATGGATAAGGTAAACGTAAACGGCGGAGCAATTGCCTTGGGACATCCGGTAGGTGCATCAGGTGCACGCATCCTGGTCAGCTTGCTGTATGAAATGCAAAAACGTGAAAGCAAGACAGGTTTGGCTACCCTGTGTATCGGCGGGGGAATGGGCACCGCCATGATTGTTGAACGAATGTAATTAAGAAAATAAAACTAGAAACCAAGGGGCGCATATATAACGGTGTAATATTAGCGCCCCTTGGCAATTATAACCATAATGAAACAAAATTGTCAGGAGAAGACTCAAAACAAATAGATTATAATAAAAATAGTTGAAATTAGTCTAATTATAGCTTTTTATTTAATTATATGAGGATTTTGCATAATTGATTATTTTTATATTGCAATGTCGCTTTTAGAATGTCATCCTGAGCGTTAGCGAAGCGACGATGCCATATGGCATCTAGTGCCGAAAGCGATCGGAAGGCAAGCGCAGCGCAGCCTGAGCGTCGGCGGATCTACGGCATTTGCGAGATTCCCCGCTAGCGCTCAGAATGACATATTACATGATTTTTTGAATTATGCAAAACTCTCATATAAATATTCTAATAGTAACCGCCGGCAATCAGGGTTATATTTTATAGTGAAGTGGTGATTGGGTGGTAAAAAGAAACGATATTGCCAATAAAGAAAAATTAAATTGCGCTGACCGCCAATCCCTGCCCAATACTGGTTTAAAATGCACCGAAGATTCTGCTGTTATAGATATCAACAGCAGAAAAAAAGATCGAATGGAATTGGCTTATATAGCGGAATCCTTAAATGATATCCTCATTTCCAGCGAAACTATCTCCCGGGAATTGATCATAACTGATGAAGCAGGCTGTGTGCTCTACCTTCTCAAAGGAGAATCTGCTCAGGATTTTGTCATTGAAGAAGGATGTTTTATTAATGGCGAGGCGTGCGGAATAAACGCATTGAGAATGGCACTCGATGATAAAAGAACATTTAGAATCAAGGGCAAAGAGCATAGCCGGGAAGCATTCAAACATAGCATATCAATGGGGACACCCATTTTATATGAAGATAAAATCATCGGCTGTATCGGTTATATACTGCCGTATGATACTTTGAACAAGGTACAGTTCACTATCCTGGATAATGTTATACTGGCCTCATTGCAAGCTGCCTATAAAATGCTGGAAGCCCGCAAAAATCTTGATGAACTGCATTTATTAAAGAGATTTTTCAGCAGTCTGGATAATAACCAATGTAGTATGATCGTAAATATTAACTTCAAAATCATACAAATAAACCGGCAGGCGGAAATACTTCTGGGTATGTCCAATAACGAACTGACCGGGCATTCATTACTTCAGATTATTGATAATATGCCGGATAGTATCATTAATAACCCCCAAAATTATTTCGAAGGCAAAATTATTATGCATACTTTTTCCGGGGATAAGCCGTTTTCGACCAATATAAGACCGGTTTTCTCAGATAGTGAACATTTGGTGGGCTGGCACATCAGTTTCGCCCAAGCTATTATTGTTAGTCCCCGAGACAACCGAATATCCCCCAAGAAATATGAATTTAAAGATATTATCGGACAAAATAAAGAGTTTATTAAGCTTTTGGGTCTGGCCAATGTGGTAGCCAAAAGCTCATCCAATGTTTTATTGACTGGTGAAAGTGGAACCGGCAAAGAGCTGTTTGCCCAAGCCATCCATTATGCCGGCTGTTATGCCGAAGGACCATTCGTTGCCATAAATTGTGCGGCGATTCCCAAGGAATTAATCGAAACTGAACTTTTTGGTTATGTAGAAGGAGCTTTCACCGGTGCCCGTAAGAAGGGTATGCAGGGTAAATTTCTCCAAGCTGATGAAGGTACCATTTTTCTTGACGAGATCGGCGATATGCCACTGGAACTGCAAGCCAAGCTGCTGCGGGTTTTGCAGGAGCGGATGCTAACTCCGGTAGGGGGCTCAAAGCCCGTGGCAATAAATATAAGAGTAATTTCAGCCACCAATCAGAAACTCGAACAACTCATTGCGGAAAATAAATTCAGACCGGATCTGTTCTATCGGCTGAATGTTATAAATCTGCGTATTCCTCCTTTACGGGAACGCAAAGACGATATCCCTTTGCTGGTGCAGTATTTTTTAAACTCCATGAACAAAAAACTGCATAAAAGCATTAGCGGCATAAGTCCAGAGGCTTTGGCTTGTCTTGGCAGTTACAACTGGCCTGGGAATATCCGCGAATTGGAAAATACAATTGAAACTGCTGTCAACCTGGCCAACGATTATATAGAAATTGAACACATAAACTTTCTTGGTGACAAAACTGGGTTTCATACCACAGCTGACAGTGACACCAATCAGGCCGCCAGTACACTGGGGGAAGTGGAAAAAAACGAAATTATCAGGGCTTTAAATCAATGTGGCGGCAATGTGGGTCAAGCTGCAGCAGTTTTATCCATCGGCAGGGCTACTCTCTATCGTAAAATTAAAAAATATCAAATATCTGCCGACATCAGGCCTGAATAAAGAAGGAGGAGAAAGAGTTGTTCAACAGCATTCAAAAACGTTTACTTGTCTATATATTGTCAATCACTACGATATTCCTGGTGGCAATCAGCGCAGTAAACTTTTATTGGGCACGTCAGCAGGTAAGTGATTTAAGTCAGGAAAAGGTTGCGGCCATGGCTGATGCTGCCAATGCCAGAGTGGAAGGCTATTTATTGCAGAAAGGCCAGAATGCATGGACCTTGGCGCAAAATGAACAGATTCATGCTTTTGTTAAGAAAGTAAGTTCACAGCCGGTCGAACTTGAAGATGATCGCGATTACAGAGAAATGATGACTTCTTTTCAAAGAATCGTAAATCTTAATCAGGATATAAAATTTATATATGTAGGCGTTGCCAAGACAGACCGTTTGTATGCCAATACAGAATTTAACTATCCTCAGGGCTACTCTGTCAGCGTTCGTCCCTGGTATAAGGCGGCCGCGGAAAAGGAAACCCTGGTATTTACTGCTCCTTATATATGCCCGTTGACTGGTCGCTATGTGGTTACTGCCTCGGCTCCGTTTTATGACGAGCAGGGTAATCTCCTGGGAGTAGCCGCAGTTGATATTCTGGTGGACAGATTGCAGGAAATTATTGAAGATATTCATATCGGTGACAAAGGTTACGCTTTTATGCTGGATGAAAAAGGTGTCCCGATCGCGGCTGCCCAGAGCCAATATTTTAAAAAGTATATTAAAGATATGGATAAGAATATTCCCGGAATTGAACAGATCAAAACCAAGATGTTAGCCGGGGAAAAAGGAATAACCATTAGTTCATACCAGGGAGCAAAGAGCTTTATCATATACACACCGGTAAGCCGGGTGGGCTGGTCGATCGGAGCGGTTGTGCCGGCCAATGAAGTCTGGCAGCCGATTTATGGTTTAGGCAAGTTTTCCCTAATTACTGTTGTGCTGGGGATGATCGTAATTACTTTGCTCATTGTTATGCTTACTTCTCGTATTACCAAGCCCATTAATGAGTTTACCGGGCTTATGAAAAGAGCTGAAGATGGTGACTTCACAGTGCGGGCCAGAATTGAAAGTCAAGATGAAATAGGCCGGTTAGGCAATAGTCTTAATCATATGCTGGAGAAGCAGCAAGAACTGATTCGTCAGGTAATTATTATGGCCAATAAGATGAGTGCTTCTGGTTATGAATTGGCAGTTACCATGGGTGAGACCAAATCTACGCTTCCGGCTGCAACCAATGAATTGAGCATGCTGCTTGACAAATCCTATTGGGAAAAAGAAATTGATTCCAGTATATTGGGCAAGACACCGGGCAATCAGGCCTTTTTGGAAAAACTTATTGCCTGTGATCATCAATGCCGTTTAATCCAGATTCAGGCTGAAATCAGTCGGCAATCAATACAGAACTTGGCCGGTTTGAATGAAACATCTGACTGTAATGCAGCTATCGCTGTGGTCAAACATGATACGGAATTACTAATGGCCAATTTGCAGGATTTATCCAATATTACTTCAACTCTGCTGGTTGATTATACCGAAATATATAATTATCTTAAGGCCGCAAGCCGGGATTTGCATGATGTTAAATACACTCTGAGTACGGTCAACCGGCAAATCAACAGCATTGCAGATATACAGATTGACGCTACGCAGCGGGCCATTCATACTGCTGGTGAAGTGGTCAAATATGCCTATACCCTTATTAATCTGACTGAATCTTTTCATATCCATACTATCACCAACGATGAAGGTATGGTTATTAGCGCCGATAATGCAGATACCGAAGGGATGAAAGTGTAAACTTGAGCAGCCGATAGAGCTTCGGTTGGACAGGAAGCTACAACATTTCGCCGCCATCATATTTTGTGTTAATATATAAAAATAATGATTTTAACAAGTGGAGGCAAGTATGAAGGACAGGCTTTTCAGGGATATCTTGCCGCGGGTGGAAAAACCCGCTCGTTATACCGGCAGCGAAGTAAATATGATCAAAAAGGATTGGGACAGTAAATCAACCAAAATGGTGATGGCTTTCCCGGATGTTTATGAAATCGGAATGTCGCATATCGGCTGCAAAATACTGTACGGTTTGGTTAATGAGACCACCGACCATTTGATGGAAAGAAGTTTTGCTCCTTGGCCTGACATGGAAG
>JAAYCZ010000173.1 GCA_012729495.1 Syntrophomonadaceae bacterium
GCGATCCAGTAGGAATTGCTGCTGTCAAAAAAATCGGACTCTTTATTATTCATAAAAACCATCCTCACTCATCCTTGTTGCCCTTATTATTTGTTGTGCAGATAGAAATATACCCTGCATCATAAGCTCAATTTATTGAAAAAATAATAGGCGAGGAGTTGCCTCAGGATTGAAACGTTAAGCTCTCGGCTATTTTGAATAAAAATCCAATGGGGGAAAAAACCTCAGGTAAATTAACCAAGGAGCATAGGCGATGAATGCATATTTTTCCGTGTTGCGGCAGCGCACCGGCGCTATCTGTCGACTGATCAGATTCCTGCCGGTGCTTGCCTGGGGCATTTGCTCCAGTCTGCTGGGACTGGGCTTTGCCTGGCAGAGAAACCATAATGCCGATTGGATGACCTTTGCACTGATCAATCTGCTGGTCATCCTGATCCACGGCGTCATATCCCATGCCTACAATGACCGCGAGGATTGGCTGTCCGGTACGGATCAGCAAAGCCCCGGCATTTTGTCAGGCGGATCGGGGGTGATCAAAGAGGGAAGGTTCAGCCTGGAGGAGTTGTTGCAGGCCGGCCGGTGGGCTTCCCTCGGGGTGCTGGTGATCGGCTGCTACTTCTGGTGGCGGTTCGGAATCATCGTGATCATCCTGCTGGCCGTGGCGGTCTGGTCAGCCATGGCCTACAGCTGCGCGCCCCTGAGGCTGGCTTATTACCCTCTTAGCGGGGAATGGCTTTGTGCTTTTCCTGCCTTGCTGGCCGGGGTGGCAGGGACCTATTATCTGCTGACCTTTGATCTGCAGCCGGCGGTGCTAATGGCGGGGGCCATCCACGCTTGGCTGGCCATGGGACTGCTTATGCACAACCATATCAGCGATGTCAGCAGCGACCTGACCGCCCAGCCCCGCAAGCTGACCACCGTAGCCCTGGTGGCAGCCAAAACGGGCATGCGCAATACGCCACTGGTGGAAGTGGTTTACTTTTTCCTGGCTTTGCTGCTGGGGATATGGGGCGGGATTAATTATCATCCGGTCTTGTGGATCACCGTGCCATCAGCGCTGGGATGCATCAGCGCGGCGCTGACCACCCGGCCGGAAGATATGGCCAGCATCACCGGCCGGCAATACCTGATTTATGGCTTCATCATCGGCGATGTGGTCCTGAAAACGCTTTATCTGCTGTTGGCACCGGTTTGATCCGGTTCAGGGGAGGTTTTTTTACATCAGCGGGGCAAACATTCTGAGAATCGAGCGCATCAACCGGCTGTACCATTTTACATTGCGGCAATCCTTCCAGGCGATCTTCTGACAGACCTGCAGGGTTTGGAGGAAATCTTCCTTGACTTCGAAAACACAATTGCTCTTGTAAAACCACACACCACACTCAAAGTGAAGGAACAGACTGCGGTAGTCCAGATTGATGGTTCCCACCACCGCAAAAATATCGTCCACCACAAAGGTTTTGGAGTGGATGAAGCCGGGCGTATACTCATAGATCTTGATCCCGGTATCCAACAGGGTTTCATAGGTGGAGCGGGTGACCGCATGCACGTACCATTTGTCGGGAATATGCGGCGTCACGATGCGGATGTCCACTCCCCGTTTGGCCGCCAGCCGCAGTGCGGTCTGCATTTCATTGTCCAGGATCAGGTAAGGCGTGTTGATATAAACATATTGTTCCGCCTGATTGATCAGATTCAGGTAGACGCATTCCCCCAGCAACTCGTCATCGAAAGGACTGTCAGTAAAGGGTTGGACATAACCGTCGCAGGTGAATTGGGAGGTATGTTCCGGCCAGGGCCTGAACTGCTCATAATCTTCGTTGATCTCCCGCAGGAATTCCCACAGTGACAGGAACATGATTACAAAATTCCACACCGCATCACCCTTGATCATCACCGAGGCATCTTTCCAGTGGCCAAACCTCTCATACGCATTGATATACTCATCGGCCAGGTTGATACCGCCGGTAAAAGCGGTATGACCGTCGATGACCGCAATTTTACGATGGTCGCGGTTGTTCAGACGGATCGACAGGACCGGCTTGAAAGGATTAAAGATGCTGCATTTGATGCCCAGGCGTTCCAGCTTCTGATCATAACCGTAGGGCAGTTTCATCAGGCATCCCACATCATCATAAATGACTCTGACATCCACGCCCTGTCGGGCTTTCTCGATCAGGATCTCCAGCACCGCATCCCACATGATGCCCTCTTCGATAATGAAGTACTCCAGGAAAATGTAACGTTCAGCCTTTCTTAATTCCTCCAGCAGGAGGGTAAATTTCTTTTCCCCGGGAGTAAGGTATTCAGCGATCGTCTGGTTATAAACCGGGCAGGCGGAGTAACGGTAAATGTAGCGGGCCTGGTTGGCGGCCTTCGGGTCATACAGGCACAGCTGGCTCATAACCATGTGATCCTGGCTGA
The DNA here is from genome assembly GCA_012729495.1 of Syntrophomonadaceae bacterium. Taxonomy (GTDB): domain Bacteria; phylum Bacillota; class Syntrophomonadia; order Syntrophomonadales; family Syntrophomonadaceae; genus Syntrophomonas_B. The sequence continues at coordinate 2,425 of JAAYCZ010000173.1, forward strand.
GGGTGTCGCTCATTTTTTGCCCGATGATGGTCATTTTGCGTTTATTTCTGCGGCTGGATTTGCTCCCCCCAAACATCAGGTAAAACAAGCCGCCGAAAATGGGAAAGACCAGAATGGGAACAATCCAGGCGAGTTTATAGGTAGGATTGCTTTTGCCGTTTAAAATCACCAATACAGCAATCAGGCTGGCTACTGCACAGATGCCGTAAAAAAACACAAAAAAGCTGCTGAATTTCCATATCACCAGCACCAGGGCAAAAAGCTGGATGAGAATGGCCAGACCGAACAGAACCACCCGGCTGAATAGATTTTTGATCAATCGCAGCATGCAAAATCCGATCCTTTGCGGAAACATATAGATTTAAATCATTATAACAGATAATTCATTGGACGAAAC
>JAAYCZ010000174.1 GCA_012729495.1 Syntrophomonadaceae bacterium
AGTAAGCAAAATGCATTTATAAAAATTTCTTAAGGGATTAAATTTTATTTGTCTTTTCATAATATTATTGATATAATGTTTTTCGCAGTCTGCTGTAATGACTACATCAATTTTAACATGTCATATATATTAAATGTACCAAAGTGAGGTGATAACATTGAAAGAAAAAATACATCCCAAATACGGAATAACAACAGCTAAATGTGCTTGTGGCAACGAGATAGAAATCGGATCGACCAAAGAGAATATAAAAGTGGAGATTTGTTCAAAATGCCACCCCTTTTACACAGGTGATACCCACAGGATTGTAGACACTACCGGCAGGGTTGATAGATTTAAGAAAAAGTACGGGTTAGCTTAGTAAATAGCAGGGCATTGTTCCTGCTTTTTTCTTTATATTAACAGTGAATGGCAGACCGGAGCGGTAAAAATGATTAGAGGCCCGGGAAAGCAGGGGGAATATGAATAAAAAGTTTCAATATGGTGGTATGGCAGCTATTGAGGGCGTAATGATGCGGGGGCCCAAGGAAACATCTCTGGCCGTACGCAAACCGGATGGCACCATTGAACTGGAGATTGAAACCAATAGCGATATTGCCAAACGGTATCCATTTTTAAAATGGCCCTTTATAAGAGGAACATTTGTCTTGATTGATTCTATGGCAGTTGGTATCAGGATGTTGAACAAGTCTGCCAACATGTCCATGGCGGAAGAAGAGGAAGAACTGACTGCCGGAGAAATATTTTTCACCGGGATGCTGGCTTTTGTGCTGGCAATCGTTCTTTTTGTGGCTTTGCCCACCGGGATTGTACATTTTACCAGTCAATATCTGGGCGGAGTACTGGCGCAAAATATTGTTGAAGGAATCATCCGCATTATATTTTTCCTGGTCTATGTCTATGCGATTTCCAAAATGGATGAAATCGACCGGGTATTTATGTATCATGGAGCAGAACACAAATCAATCCACACTCTGGAAGCTGGCCAGGAACTAACGGTTGAAAATGCCCGCCGCCATTCGACTATGCATCCCCGCTGCGGGACCAGTTTTTTATTGATTGTTATGGTGATTTCCATTCTTGTATTTGCATTATTGGGTGAAGGAAATCTTTTTTATCGGGTTTGGTCGAGGATTGCAGTTTTTCCTGTCGTAGCCGGTTTAGGTTATGAATTTATCAAGCTGTCTGCTGTTTGTTATGAGAAAGGCTGGGCCAGATGGTTGATAGCCCCCGGGTTATGGTTGCAGAAGCTGACTACCCGGGAACCTGATGACCAGCAGCTGGAAGTTGCACTAACTGCCCTTAAGGCTGTTTTACAGAAGCAAAGCATCCCGGATCAGAAAACTGATGAACCTGACGGAATACAGTCTGCATGAAAAGAATCATAGGAAAAGTTCTGGGAGGATATTATTAAAATGCTGGAAAAACTTGCGAGTCTGGAATTAAAATATAATGAACTGACCGATAATCTCAGCAATCCGGAAGTAATTGCCGATCAGAGTAAATTCCAGAAGTATGCCAAAGCCCACGCTGAGCTTACCGATGTGGTAACCAGTTATCAGGAATACAAAAAGGCCTGTCTGGAGCTGGAAGAAAATCAGCTGATGCTGAAAGAAGAAAGTGACCCGGAATTTAAAGAAATGCTGACGAGCGAAATCCAGGCACTGCAGGAAAAAATTGCGGTTGCGGAAACGCAATTGAAGATACTGCTTCTGCCCCGCGACCCTAACGATGAAAAAAGCGTTATTATGGAGATCAGAGCGGGAACGGGCGGTGAAGAGGCCGCTTTGTTTGCCGGCGATCTTTTCCGGATGTATTCACGTTATGCTGAAGAGCAGGGCTGGAGAATAGAAATTATGGATTCGCATTATACTGAACTGGGAGGCATCAAAGAACTTATCTTTGTGGTTGATGGGGTCGGTGCTTTCAGTAAGTTAAAATATGAGTCGGGTGTTCATCGGGTACAGAGAATCCCCAGTACTGAATCCGGCGGCAGGATCCATACTTCGGCAGCTACGGTGGCAGTTTTGCCGGAAGCTGAGGAAGTTGACGTTGCCATTAATGAAAATGAATTGAAAATTGATGTCTATTGTGCCAGCGGTCCCGGTGGACAGTGCGTCAATACCACCCAATCGGCAGTACGCATAACCCATATGCCTTCCGGCCTGGTGGTTACCTGTCAGGATGAGAAATCACAGCATAAAAACAAGGCGCAGGCCATGCGGGTTTTGCGGGCGCGATTACAGGAAATGATCGAGGCTGAAAAAAATGAGGAAATGGCCGGAACCAGAAAAAGCCAGGTTGGTTCCGGGGACAGAAGCGAAAGGATCCGTACCTATAATTACCCGCAGGGCAGGGTAAGTGATCACAGGATTAATCTTACTTTGCATAAATTAGATCAGATCCTGAACGGGCAGCTGGATGAAATTATTAATGCACTAATGGCCAATGATCAGGCAGAACGTTTAAAAAAGGTGGAGTAAGTGCAGACAATCTGGAGAATAAAAGATTTGCTGGAGTGGACAACCCGGTATTTTTTGGACAGGGGTATAAGTGAATCTCGCTTGGAGGCTGAGATCCTGCTGGCCCATGTATTGAAAAAGGATCGGGTTTATTTGTATGCCAATTATGAGGCTCCGGTTAACCCTGCCGAAAGAGCAATTTACAAAGAATACATAAAAAGACGCATCAAATCAGAACCTATAGCTTATATAACCGGACATAAGGAATTTATGTCGCTGGACTTTGAAGTCAGTCCTGAAGTGCTGATACCGCGTCCGGAAACGGAATTGCTGGTGGAAACAGTTATTAAGATAGCCCGTGGTCTTAATTCTCCACGGATTGCTGATGTTGGTACCGGTTCCGGTGCGATCGCAGTAAGTTTGGCCTATTATCTTGACCAGGCGCAAATATATGCCACGGATATTTCTCCATTAGCCCTGGAAATTGCCCGCAGAAATGCCATGCGTCATAATGCTGACATTGATTTTCAGGAAAGCGATCTGCTGGAAACATTGCTTGGCAGTCAGACTGAGGGCGAATTGCGTTTATTTGATATTATAGTTGCCAATCTGCCCTATGTAGCTGAGACAGAGAGGGAAAAACTTGATCCGCAGGTACGTGATTTTGAGCCTCATCTGGCCTTGTTTGCCGGTAAGGATGGACTGGATCTTTATCGCCGGTTGATTCCCCAGGTCCGAGTACTGCTGCGGGAGGGGGCGACTTTATTATTTGAGATCGATCCCCGTCAGGCTCACCTCATTCCCGCCATCCTGTCAGGATTTTCAGACATCAGGATACTGCAAGACGCCGCCGGAAGAGAACGGGTTGTACAAGCCAGGAGGAGTTCATATGATTAAAACTCAATATTTAAAAGTCGATGTGCAGCATCCTGATGCCTCCGTAATACGCCAGGCGGCGCAAATGATACGGCGTGGTGAACTGGTTGCTTTTCCTACGGAAACGGTTTACGGTTTAGGTGCGGATGCCATGCAGGCCGATGCGGCTTGGAAAATATTTACCGCCAAGGGCCGTCCGGCTGATCATCCCTTACTGGTTCACATCAGCCGCAAGGAACACATAGAGATGCTGGTTAAGGATATTTCCAACGAAGCCCGGCAGTTGATGGGGCATTTCTGGCCGGGCCCCATATCGATTATTCTGCCTGCCCGGGAGCAGGTGCCGGATATTGTCAGAGGAGGTACGAGCGGGGTGGGCTTGCGTATGCCGTCAAATCCGGTAGCTATAGCGCTTATTAATGCTGCCGGGCCACTGGCCGCACCCAGTGCCAACCTTTATGGCCGTCCCAGCCCTACCAGTGCGGAGCACGTTAAAGCTGATCTCGACGGGCGGATTGCAGCAGTACTGGATGCAGGAGAAACCGGCAGCGGGCTTGAGTCAACGGTGGTTGATCTGAACGGTGGTTTTAAAATACTGCGCCGGGGAGGAATTCCGACGGAAGATATAGAAGCTCTTTTGGGAATTAAATTTGAACTGCCGGATGTTGCGACGGACGAAAAAGCAGCTTACAACAGCCCAGTTCAGGTAATACTTAATCAAACTCTAAGCGATCTGATCCAAAGGGCAGAAGCCCTGCAGCAGGCAGCAAAGTCAGTGGGTCTGGTACGGACAATTGAGGCAAAACATATTTATCCCTGCCGCTTTGCGAAAGAATATATGTTAAAAATAGATGTTGCGGGACAATCTTTTTTCTCTATTCTCAGAGATGCGGAAAATGAGAAAATCGATATCCTGGTATTTGAACCGTTTGACGAAAATAACGGGGGTCTGAGCCAGGCGGTCATAGACCGTATCAACCGGGCCGCTTCCAAATAATAAATGGGGAGTATCCACTAATGAACGGGCAATTATGGACGATAATACTGATAGCAGTTGTACTGGGTGCAGACGCCTTTTCTCTTTCTATGGGCATGGGCATTAAAGGCGTAAGCCGACGCTATGAAATTCGCTTTTCTGCGCTGGTGGCTGTTTTTCATGTTCTCATGCCTTTGCTGGGTTTAAGTCTCGGGCTGGCTGCCGGCAAGGTGCTGGGTGTGTGGGCAGGACGTATCGGAGCAGTCGTTCTAGCCTATATTGGTCTGGAAATGCTGTGGAAATCATATCGGGAATTAAAACCGCGCCCGGTTTCCTTTACTGAAGCCAGAGACTTACTGACAAACAATAACCGTGAAAAAAAAGCCGACACCTGGGTAAGCCTGCTGGTACTGACAATTTCGGTCAGCATTGATGCGCTTACGGTCGGATTCAGTCTGGGGACAATTAAGGCCCCCATCCTGTTCACCGTAATCATAATGGGTATTATAGCCGGTATTATGACGATACTTGGTTTCAAAGGCGGCAAGATATTCAGCCGGGCAGTGGGCAGTTATTCCCAGGCTGTCGGGGGATTGATCCTGCTGGCCTTGGCATTTAAGATGGCATTTTAAATTGACTTGCTAAAATAAATCAATTACATAATTTTGAAGGGAGGAAAATGCATGCATATCCTATTTGTGTGCAGTGGCAATACCTGCCGCAGTCCGATGGCGGAAGCTCTCTTCGTGCAACAGCTTAAAAAGAAAAAAACAATATCAGGAGATGAAATAATCGCTCAATCAGCCGGTATTTATGCGCTGCATGGCTCGCCTGCCAGCCGCGAGGCCGTCAAAGTCATGGCAGAAATGGACATTGATATTAGCAATCATCAGGCGCAGACTCTGCATGAGGATCTGGTTCAATGGGCGGATTTGATTCTGACTATGACCGAGGCTCATTCCCGGGAGATTATTAAAGAGTATGATGTTCCTGTCGGAAAGATTTGCACCTTGGCCAAATTCAGCCGGGGTGAACATGCAGACGTAATTGATCCCTTCGCTGCAGGAATCCAAACTTATCGCCAGTGCGCCCGGCAGATTAAGAGCATGATCGGAGAAATAATTAAAAAAATTAGTTAATACTATAAATATGTGTATAATATTTGCATTAGTTTCTCTAAATCTAATAACAGGAGTGAATACAAATTGGAAGTTGCAATCGGCAGCGATCATGCAGGGGTGGAACAAAAAAGTAAAATCATCGCATTACTTAAAGAATCCGGGATCGAGGCCATCGATTGCGGCTGCTACAGCGCTGATTCAGTTGATTATCCTGATATTGCCGAAGCTGTAGCCGCACGGGTACTGGAAAAATGCATTCCGGGCATTATTATCTGCGGTACTGGCATTGGCATATCAATTGCTGCTAATAAAATTCCCGGTATCAGGGCAGCCCTTTGTTCAGATCCCTACAGTGCGGAAATGGCCAGGAGGCATAATGATGCCAATGTTCTTGCCCTGGGGGCTAGGGTTCTAGAGGTGCCGGCCATCAGAGAAATTGTCAGCGCATTTTTAGCGGCTGAATTTGAAGGCGGCAGACATCAACGCAGAGTTGACAAAATAAATGCCATTGAAAAAAAGTATTGTGTGAGGTGTTGTTAGTGGATTATATTGACAAATATGTTTTGCCGGTTGACCCGGAGGTTGCTGCAGCAATCGCCAATGAAGAGCGCAGGCAGGATCGCAAGCTGGAACTGATTGCCTCGGAAAACTTTGTCTCGCGGGCAGTTATGGCGGCTCAGGGTTCGGTTATGACCAATAAATATGCCGAAGGATACCCGGGAAAAAGATATTATGGCGGATGTGAATATGTCGATGTAGTCGAGACCCTGGCCCGGGAAAGACTAAAACAGATTTTTGGCTGTGAATATGTAAATGTTCAGCCCCATTCAGGAGCCCAGGCCAATACGGCAGTTTATTTTGCCGCTTTAAGCCCCGGCGATAAAGTCTTGGGTATGAACCTGAGTCATGGTGGACATTTGACTCACGGCAGCAAAGTTAACATTTCCGGCAAGTACTTTCAGTTTTTTGAATATGGCGTAAATGCTGAAACTGAAATGATAGATTATGAAGAATTGCGCCAAATTGCCCGGGAAAAACAGCCTAGAATGATCGTTGCGGGTGCCAGCGCTTATCCGCGTATAATAGATTTTGCCAAGTTTAAAATGATAGCCGATGAGATCGGAGCTTTGCTTTTCGTTGATATGGCGCATATCGCCGGGTTGGTGGCCGCCGGCCTGCATCCCAGTCCAGTGCCGTATGCAGATTTTGTGACCACAACCACGCATAAAACCCTGCGGGGCCCGCGCGGCGGGATTATCCTCTGCAAAGAAGAGTGGGGCAAAAAAATAGATAGCGCAGTATTTCCGGGAACCCAAGGGGGACCCTTGATGCACGTTATTGCTGCGAAAGCGGTATGCTTTAATGAAGCCTTGCAGCCCGAGTTTAAACAATACCAGCAGCAAATTGTGGTTAATGCCCGCGTACTGGCGCAGGAACTGATGCGGCAAGGATTAAGGCTGGTATCCGGAGGAACTGACAATCATCTTATGCTGGTCGATGTAAGACCGAAAAAGCTAACCGGCAAGGAAGCGGAAAGCATTCTCGAATCAATCAATATAACTGTAAATAAAAATGGCATACCCTTTGATCCGGAAAAGCCAACCATTACCAGCGGAATCAGAATCGGCACCCCGGCTTTGACCAGCCGTGGCTTTAAAACCGAGGATATGCAGGCTGTCGCAGAAGCGATCACTTTGGCGCTGGATAATCCTGAAAATGAGGGCAAACTGGATCAGGCGCGGGAAATTGTCCGGATGCTTTGTGATAAATATCCGCTCTACGGAATATAGGTTACTAATATGAAAGAGAATCCAAGCAATGTCAGACGGCGTCCCAGTTGGGATCAATACTTTCTTGAACTGGCAACTCTCGTCGCCAGTCGCTCTACGTGTCTGCGGCGCCAGGTGGGAGCGGTTCTGGTCAGGAATGAAAGAATCATTTCGACCGGTTATAACGGTGCACCGCGTGGACTGGGGCATTGTCTGGAGATGGGTTGCCTGCGGGAGGAAATGCAAATTCCCTCCGGGCATCGTTATGAGTTGTGCCGCGGCGTACATGCAGAACAAAATGCCATTATTAATGCTGCCTTTTACGGAATGTCTACCCAGGATGCAGTAATTTACTGTACGAATCAGCCCTGTCTGATATGCGCACGTATGATCATTAATGCAGGAATCGTTAAAGTTGTACATCGCGGCAACTTTGACGATAAGCTGGCAGTTCAGTTTTTACAGGAAGCCGGTATTGAAATTGTAGAAATACTGCCGACAATGGAAAAGGAGTTTTAAGATGGATACCAAGACTTTATCTTTACCCAGGCTGAACGGATTAAGTCCGACCATGGAATCCACTGCCCTGAAACTTATGGAAGAGGCGGGGGAACTTGCCCAATGCATCGGCAAATTTCGTGGTCTGAGCGGAGAAACTGTGCATATGGAGGAAAATCATGTAATTGAAGAAATTGCCCGGGAACTGCTTGATGTAGCACAAACCGCCATCACTATGATGTTTGTACTGGAGGATAATTATCATATCGACATCGAGCAAATGCTGCAGAAACATGTGGAGAAACTAGGCCGCAAAGGCTATTTGTCGTTCTGATACATGCTCATAAACAGAACGCAAAAATAATGTAATTATAGAGGATATTTTAAATTTATGGCGAATATCATAAATGCGAGATATCTTAATTAGACAAAAAAGCTGCCTGTATGTAATCGGGCAGCTTTCGTCGAGAAGAGAAATATTCATATAGGCCGAGCCAGGCTCGTCAGAGCAAAAGCATGTAAAAATAAAAATACAGTTATCCCTCCCAATAAATAGGGAAAAGGCCATGCAAAAGCTCGAAATTAAAAAAATATCAGCCCAAAAAGGATTTTGGATTAATACGTAGAATACAGTATGTGTTGAAAATGGTAAAAAGAACAAGGGGGTAGCAGATGGCTGACAAAAAGCAAAACTGGCCCCGGGCGCTCGCGGATGCCATGAACTTGGCCACATCCGTGGCTGCTGCTATTGCGTTGGGCTATTTTGGCGGCAAATGGCTGGACGGAAAGTTCGACACTGGACCATGGCTGTCAATTGGCGGTCTGCTTTTTGGAATGCTTACGGCCGGGAAAATGATGTGGGAGCGCTTGACGGCTGAAAACCGCAAAAAGCCTTCACCTGGGTCGGGAGCCGGAGAGGAACAAAATTGAATATTTTCCGGCAGTTTATAATTTAAGGTTTGAAGTTTTGGGTCAGGTCCGGCAAAAGACCGACAAAACCACAAATAATATAATATTAGGAAGGGGGGAGAAGAGATGATATTTGGTATGTGGGATGGTGTCTATTTTAATATAGGTCCTATTCCTGTGGATCATCTGGTTGTTACTCAGTGGTGCATCGTTGCAGCAATTGGTTTATTAGCCTTTTTTGCAACGAGGAATATGCAGGTATGTCCCAAAGGCCTGCAGAATGCCTTCGAATGGATCGTTGTCTGGACATATGATTTTTTCACACAGCTAATGGATAAGGAACATATTGCAAAGAAGTATGCTCCCCTTTTATCCACGTTCTTCTTGTTTATACTGTGCAGCAATTACAGTGGTCTGATACCGGGAGCTGCGCATATTCAGGGATTTCAACCGCCGACCAGTAACTGGAACGTTACTGTCACACTCGCTTTAATCACCGTTTTTGCAGTCCAGATGGCTGGTTTTGCTGAACATGGATTCCATTATCTGGGCCATTTTGTGAGTCCCAACCCGCTGATGTTGCCACTGAACCTGCTGGAAGAAATAACTCACCCGCTGTCCCTTACCGTTCGTCTATTTGGTAATATTTTTGGTGAGGAAATGATTATCGCCTACATGTTATTCCTGGTTCCGTTCTTGGTTCCGTCGGCCCTGATGGCACTGAGTGTTTTGCTGGGTGCTATCCAGGCAATTGTTTTCACTATTCTATCGGCTAGTTATATAGCTTCAGCTACAGGAGAGGGTCATTAAAATTTATATAAAACTTAGACAATGTGAATAAAGCATTGGCACATGAAAGGAGGGGAAAAAATGGGCATAGCATTAGGAGCTGGTTTAGCCGTATCTATTGCCGGTCTGGGCGGCGGTGTTGGAATGGGTGTTGCTGGTGGAAAGGCTATAGAAGCCATTGCCAGACAGCCTGAAGTTGGAGGGGACGTTAGAACCCTTATGTTTATTACCTTTGCTTTTATTGAAACCCTGACCATTTATGGTCTGCTGATCGCATTCATGCTGGTTGGCAAAATGTAAGAATAAAAGGTATATCGTTGACCTACCAAGAGGGGCGATAGAGCAAGGCAATGTTATAGAACTGGCGCGGCTCTATCGCCCATAATCTATTAGCTCTGAGAATGGAGGTAGCACATCCGTGAAAAGGAACAAAAGGGTATATTTATTGAGCCTCCTTTCAGCCTTTATTATGGTATTGGGGTATGCCACCATCTGCATGGCTTCAGGTGATGCTTCGGTTCCGATTGCAGCACCGGAAGGTAAGCCCCCGGTATTCGGCAACTTGTATGTAATCGGCTGGTCAGCTGTAAACTTCTTCGTATTGCTGGCCCTGCTTTACAAGTTTGGGTTTAATCCCGTCAATGCGATGCTGGAACAGCGGGCAAACACCATTGAAAGTTCAATCAAACATGCAGAAGAATTAAGGGTTGAAGTTGATCAATTAAGGAAAGAAGCACAGGCCAATCTGGCTGAATCCCGTAAAGAGGCTCAGGAGATTGTTGGTAGAGCCACCAAAGCCGCAGAAGATGCCAAAGCTGAAATTGCTGCTCAGGCCAAAGAAGAGGCAGCGGCAATGAAAGCCAAAGCACAGGCAGAGATTGCTGCTGCTACTGAAGCGGCCAAAGTTGAACTGCGTGATACTGCAGCTACTCTGGCCATGATGGCAGCGGAAAAAGTTCTGGGAAGAGCCATTACGGAAGCAGACCACAAAAAGATGGTCAAAGAATTTGTAGATGAAGCGGGCGATTTCCTATGCTAAACAAGAGCGTCGCTAGGCGCTATGCTGAAGCGTTTTTTAGCATTGCCCGTGAAGCCGATAAGATCGATGCATACCAGGCGGAATTGGAAAAGGTCATAACCAGTATAGCTGAGGTTGAAGGCATGAAGGAATATTTGGATCACCTCCTGATTCCCGCCCGAGAAAAAAAGGATTTGGTTCAAAAGGTTTTCGGTACTCAGCTTTCAGAGATGACCATGAACTTTTTGTTTATGATCATTGATAAAAGACGGGAAAGCTATCTGGAGACTATCTACAGGGAATTTGTTGAAATGGCAGATGAGTCCCGCAATATTAAGAAAGCTGAACTTTATGCCGCTCGGGAGGTTCCTCAGCAGGAACTGGTCGCTCTGGAGGAGAGACTATCCGCTTCTACCGGCAAAAAAGTAATCTTAAAGCTGACGGTCGACCCGGCGCTTCTCGGTGGAGCTAAAATACGCATGGGTGACCAGATAGTGGATGGCACAGCGGCTAAAAAATTGCAGATGTTAAAAGAAAAACTCAAAAACGCAAAGATAAGTTAATTCGATAGGGGTGAGCACGTAAATGAGTATTAGACCTGAAGAGATTAGCGCCATCCTGAAAGAGCAGATAGAGCGCTACCAATCCGAGGTCGAAGTCAGCAATGTCGGCTCAGTCATCTATGTGGGTGACGGTATTGCTCGAGTCTACGGATTACAGGGAGCTATGGCTGGCGAATTGTTGGAATTCACAGGCGGAACCTTCGGAATGGTTCTGAACCTGGAAGAAGATAATGTTGGTGCGGTTCTTTTGGGACCTTATTATCATATTAAAGAAGGCGACATCGTAAAAGCCACTGGAAGAATCATGGAAGTTCCGACGGGCAATGCCATGCTGGGC
>JAAYCZ010000175.1 GCA_012729495.1 Syntrophomonadaceae bacterium
ATCATTGGCCAAATCTGAATTTATGCGTGTGACCAGGATCTCTTCTGAATAAAGCCCGTCCTGACCAAAAGACAACTCTTTGAGCAGATAATAGCGAACTGCATCTACCCCATATTTGCTTACCAAAATGGACGGATCAACTACATTACCTTTGGATTTTGACATTTTGCCACCTTCCAGCATGATCCAGCCATGGGCGACAACTTTTTGGGGCAGGGGCAGATCCAGTGCCATCAGCATGATCGGCCAGATGATGGCATGAAATCTTATTATATCCTTGGCCATAAGATGAACATCTGCCGGCCAATACTTTTGAAACTGGGCATCATCCTCCAAATAACCAATCCCGGTCAAATAATTGATCAAAGCATCAAACCAGACATAAACCACATGCTTGCGGTTAAAGGGCACCGGCACACCCCAGCTGAAACTGGTTCTGGATACACAAAGGTCTTCCAATCCGCCCTTGATAAAATTAACGACTTCATTGCGTCTTGATTCCGGCTGGATAAAATCCGGATGGCTGTCTATATATTCCAGCAGACGCGGCGCGTATTTGGCCATATTGAAAAAATAACTTTCTTCTTTAAGGAGTTCAACTTCCCGGCCGCAATCCGGACATTTTCCATCCACCAACTGACGCTCGGTAAAATATGTTTCACAGGGGCTGCAATACCATCCCTGATATTCTGACATAAAGATATCGCCTTGATCATAAACCTTCTGGAAGATCTTTTGCACCACTTTTTCATGCCGTTCTTCCGTCGTACGGATAAAATCAGTATTGGATATCAGCAGCAAATCCCACAACTTGCGAATATTGGCCACGATTTCATCTACATGTTCAATCGGCTCTTTACCCTTTTCACGTGCCGCCCGTTCGATTTTTTGACCATGTTCATCGGTTCCGGTAAGATAAAAAACATCCATTCCCTGCATTCTCTTAAAGCGGGCCATACAATCTGCCGCCACCGTAGTATAGGCATGCCCTATATGAAGGTTGTCACTTGGATAATAGATTGGGGTCGTGATATAAAAAGTATTTTTGTCCGGCACTCCTGTCCCTCCATTACTTATCCTGCTCCCCCGATTTATTTAACCCGGCATGGAGCAAAAGCTTAAAGTTTATTCGTATATTTTACCACAAAATAACGTTGCTATTCCCGGTTAGATTAAATATATGAGGATTTTGTCGGATTTCACAAATCATCCCGATAAAATGAATTTCTAATTTCTTGTAATTTTGCTGTGTGCAGTTTATAATGTGCCCATAAATAGGCACAATTAGTAATTTTGTGTTCCATTAGTCATATTTTTGATTAATTTTGTATATAAAGTCTTGACTTTTTCTGCCAGCGTTGGTATACTCTAGTTCAGAATAGATCGAAAGATGTATTATTAAATTTAACAACGATTGGGAGGGTCTATTGGATATGATGAAATCAACCGGTGTAGTGAGAAAAGTAGATGAATTAGGTCGTATCGTTATTCCTATCGAATTAAGACGTACTATGGGAATTGAGGAAAAGGATGCCCTGGAAATTTACGTGGACAGCGACAAAATCATCCTCAAGAAATATGAACCGGCTTGTATATTTTGCAGCAATGCTGAAGATGTCGTAAATTACAAAGGCAAAAATCTCTGTAAGTCCTGTCTGACAGAATTAGTTAAACAGATTGGTTAATCCCTCACATTTATTTCGGATAATCCAAAAAGTACTTATATAACAAGGATTTTTTTATTCCGTATTCATGAGCCTTCATTTTGAGGGCCTCTTTTTTGTCCAGGCCTTGTCTTATCAATTGTCTGGTTTCTTCTGCGATTTGCTCAATGGTGGCGGTCGGTGGTTCAATTTGCCTACCCGGCAGGAGCAAACACATTTCTCCGCGGGGAGCGCGGGTCTGGTAGTGCGCAAGTAATTCTGCTACCGTACCATGCTGCATCTCCTGATATTTTTTGGTTAATTCTCTGCCGATGGTCAGAGGCTGGTCTTTACCGAGAATCTCCTGCATATCAGCTAAACTGGTCAATAAACGGTGCGGAGCCTCATAAAAAATCACGGTACGATTTTCTGTCTGCAATTCTTGCAATAATTTGCGGCGCAGTTTACTCTGGCGGGGAAGGAACCCATAAAAAATAAAACTGCTGCTGTCCAGTCCGGAAATTGCCAAGGCTGCAGTAAAAGCTGAAGGTCCCGGAATTACTTCAATTTTTATGCCGGCTGCAATTGCCTTTTTTACAAGTTCGGGGCCGGGATCTGATATCCCCGGCATCCCGGCGTCGGATACCAGCGCAATCATTTTACCATTAAGGAGTTCTTCCAGGAGATAATCCTCACGTTCATTCCCGCTGTATTGATGATAACTAAGCAGTGGTTTTTTTATTTTGTAGCGGTTAAGCAGTTTTATGGTGTTGCGTGTATCTTCACAGGCAATCAGATCTACGCGGCGCAGAGTTTTTAACAGACGGATGCTGACATCCTCCAAATTGCCTATTGGGGTACCGCAGACATAAAGAATACCTGATTCCATACTTTTTCTCCCTATTAAAGCTCTTGTCGCCTGCATCAGTCTTTGTAGCCGCTAGCGGCCGTAAATATTGCACAATTCCTGACCGTAAACCCCGGTCTTTTCATAAATAATCAGCGGCGGCATAATGGTCAGCAGACCGGGAGGATTTTTCACTCCTTCGATTAATACCAAATGTGCTTCACGCTCGCTGAAGGAATGTATAAAACGCAGCCTCCTTACCGGCACTTTGCAGGCGCGAAACAGATCCATTGCTTCATTCAGACGTTCAGCCCGGTGAATAATATCCATTTTTCCGCCCGGGGCTAACAAATACGAGCCTTTTTCCACCAGTTCCGGCAAACTCAGTTTAATCTCATGCCGGGCAACAGCTGCTTCCGGATTATGACTGATTTTGCCCTCCCCTTTTCTCCAAAAAGGAGGGTTGCTTAAGACCAGTTCAGCTTTCCCTCCCGGTAATATCTTTTCTGTTTCTCTTATGTCGGCTTCAATAATTTCTACTCGTTCCTGCAGTCCGTTCAGGGCAACGCTGCGGCAGGAGCGTTCCACCATTGCCGGCTGCACTTCCACGGCTGTTATTTGCGCCAGAGGGGCTCTCCAGGCTATCAGCAATGATACTACACCGCTGCCCGAGCCCAGTTCTACAACTCGCCTGATCCCGGCAGCAACGGGGAAATGCGCCAAAAGAACTGCATCCAGCGAAAAGCGGTAACCTTCCCGGGGCTGAATGACCTTCATATTGCCGAGTATAAGATCATCCAGGCTTTCATCATCACGTAAATTATGATTAAACAAAGTTTACTCCTTGTTTATGAAAGCCAGGCAAAAAAGGCACTCTTCCTGCCGGCTATCTCCGAAATTGGATGGGCAGACATGATATCCATCATTGTAGAGCGCGCCCAGACGCTCGTAACCTTCACCCTGCAGTTTGATTATCTCCCGTTCCGGCTTAATCATATTTAAAGCTTCAGGCTCTGCATCAATTTGTGTTTTTTCTAAACGGCTCACTCTTTCTTTAAGATCACCCAGCTCAAGCACCATTTCCCGGATTATCATCTTCATTTCCTGCATATTTTTGGCAATTTCGTCCATTTTTATCCCCCTCAGAGCGCTTGCCTTCATAAAGTTCTGATTCATATTTCAGACAGCACATCAGACGCCCGCAGATACCTGAAATTTTGGTTGGATTCAGAGAAAGGTTTTGCTCCTTGGCCATGCGGATGGAAACCGGCTCAAAATCGCCCAGGAAATTATTACAGCAAAGAACCCTGCCGCAGGTGCCAATCCCTCCCAGCATCTTCGCCTCATCTCTGACACCTATTTGTCTTAATTCAATCCTGGTTTTGAAAATTGATGCCAGATCTTTGACCAACTCCCGGAAATCAACCCGGCTTTCCGCGGTGAAATAAAATATGATTTTACCCATATCAAAAGTATATTCCACATCGATAAGACGCATGGGCAGATTATGCAGACGTACCTTTTCCTTGCACAGTTCCAGAGCTTCTTTTTCCTTTTGCTTGTTGGTTGTATATATGTTTTTATCTTCTTCATTGGCAATACGGATGACTTTTTTTAATGGCAGCACCAGTTGGTCATCCTCAACCTCTCTTTTACCGAGGGCAACCTCCCCGTATTCGATGCCCCTTACCGTTTCAACTATTACTGCATCACCTTTCGACAAATCGAAATCTGCGCTATCAAAATAATATATTTTACCTGCCGGTTTAAATCTTACCCCGACCACCAAAGCCACTGGAATCCCTCCAAATCAAATTTAAATTTACCTGATCATTTATTTGTAACTGTCTTTTATCTTAACCCAGCCTGTAACGCATAGGAAATGTTAATATTAAGCAGCACCGGATTAATGGAGCGTTTATATAATTTTTTCATGCTGCTGATGCTGCCTAGTGCCGATCCAACCTGATCCGGATGCAGACGCTTAAACTTCTGACACAGCGATAAATTTTGTACCATCAGCAATTGTTCAGGATTCCCGGTCTGCTGATACACACAAATATCACGCAAGATCGTCTCCAGTAAAGATACCATAACCAGTGGCTGTTTTTCTATTTTTTCAGCCGCCAGGAATACATCGATCGGTTGACCGGCCGCCAGTGATTCCGTCAAATCCTTGGCCAGTTCCCAGAGTTCTTTCCACTCTTCCTCGGCAAACATCAAGGCAGTGGCAATACTGCCCTGCGCCAATCTGGCCAGATTGCCGGCTTTGGCAGATTCCATACCCCGATTGGTTAAATAAGCGGTAAGATCTTCTTCGTGCAGAAGATCAAATTTGATTACCTGGCAACGGGAAATTATCGTTTCCAATAAATTATTCTCATCCGTTACCAAAATAATAACTGCATAATCAGGCGGTTCTTCCAAGGTTTTGAGCAGTGCGTTGGCGGCAGGCAGCGACAACAGGTGAGCATCCTTAATAATCACCACGCGGCGGCTGGCCCGATATGGTTTTAAGGCCAACCACGGTTCAATTTCGTTGGTTACCTGCTCGATACCGATCATGCTCTTTTTATCGGTTTTTTCAACTAATTTGAAATCCGGATGAACTCCTTCGCGCCAATAAGCTTCGCCTTGTAAGTCACTGCTTAATATAATGGCTCGGGCCAGCGCCAGCGCAGTCGTATATTTACCTACCCCGGCCGGGCCCATAAAAAGATAAGCGTGGCTGAGATGATCGCTTTGCAGCGCTTTCTGCAGGGGCAAAACCGCCCGTTCCTGTCCGATTATTTTGTCAAAACAGTCCATATTGCTACCTCGGCAAATTCTCTCTACAACTTTTTTTCATTAGAACCATAATCTAAGGTTTTCAATATTTCTAAGATTTAAGGCAAAAATCCTTTTTATGACGCAAATATATATAGTTAATATTTTTACACCCACTATATACCCATCTGAGAGTTATGCATAATCCAAAATATCATTTATTTCCTGATACTATAATAACACAGCCAGATGCTGCAGGGCCTGTCCGCGCAACTCAATGATACTGGCTCCTCCGTTAAGCAGCTTGATGCGGTCGGGTTCAGCACGCTGCAAGGCAAGGTATCCAGCTCTCACCCGGCTTTGAAATTCCAATCCCTCTTTTTCCAGACGGTCGGGGATATCCTGATTCCTTCGCTTTTGCCCCTCCTCGGGATCAATATCCAGCAATAGGGTTAGATCGGGTTTTAAACCGCCCGTGCATAAGTGATTAAGTTCTTGAAGAAATTCTATATCCAGACCTCTGCCATAACCCTGATAGGCAATGGTAGAATCCATAAATCGATCGGCAATCACAATTTTTCCTGCCTGCAAGGCAGGCAGAATCATCTCTTCAACCAGTTGGCTGCGGGAAGCTGCATACAGGAAAGCTTCCGTGCGGGGCTTGATACCAACATTGCGAACATCCAGCAGCATATCTCTGATTTTCTCAGATACCTCCGTACCGCCCGGTTCACGCAAAACAAGTACTTCATATTTTTCCTTATAATAATCATAAAGCTGGTCACGAAGTGTTGTTTTGCCGCAACCATCAATTCCTTCCAGACTTATAAACTTTCCTTTTGCCCTCAATTTTTCACCGCCTTACAGCAATTTATAGATTAATGCTCAGGCCCTTTTTAATCTATAACCTGAATATAATTCAGATTTGGTTTCTCCGGTCCCTGAATACGAGCGCCGGAATCAATAACATAATAAAGATAATCCATAACCTCTGCGCTGATACATTCACCAGGGAGCAGACAAGGGATACCGGGCGGATATACAGCAATCATTTCCCCGGAAATTAAATTTATACTATCTGCCAATTTGACCTGTTTTTTGGCTGATTGCCAAGCTTCTCTGGGACTTAAGACAACTTCGGCCACAGGGGGAGCCTCGATACGAAGGGAGTTTCTTTTACTGCCTGCATAGCCGGCGGCAATTTCCTGCAGTGCCTGGTAAAACCTCTCCCAATCGGCCTTTTCGTGCAGCGGGGAGAACATTGCTAAAATAACATTTTCATTTTCCATTTCCGTCTGGATGTTATATTGTTTTCTTAAAATCTTGCTCATCTGATATCCGCTCAATTGCAGCCCCGGCATCGCTACCACCATTTTTAAGGGGTCGACACCTGCTATATCAATTCTTTCATTTAATTCTTCACCATAACAACGCAGCCCTTTAATTTTATTGATTTTCTCTTTGTATTCCCCGGACCATTGTTTGGCCTGCTCCAGCTGATGACTGCCTTCCTGCTCCATATACATTCTGGCCAGTTCAATCGAAGCCAGCAACGGATAAGAAGGACTGGTAGTTGTCAGCAGGCTGATTGACTGGCGCAGTCGGTCATGTTCAGGAAAACCGGGACTAAGATGTAAACAAGCCCCCTGATTCAAAACCGGCCAGGTTTTATGCAGACCGTTTACAGCTGCCATTGCCCCCTGGGCCAGAGCCGGAGCCGGATAATCATTATGGAAAGGAAAATGACCGCCATGGGCTTCATCCACCAGCACATACTTATTATATTGTCCGGCAATCGCAGCCATGGACTCAATATCAGAACAAGTCCCAAAATAGCTGGGGCTGGTAATAAATACGGCCTTGACATCGGGGTTTTGGGCCAGACATTTCTCGACTTCTGATACTTTTATAGCCAGCTCCAGACCCAATTCATCATCAATCTGGCTGGGAATATATACCGGCATCATCCCTGAGAGCACCATACCGCCGAAGAAGCTACGATGGCAACTGCGCGGCAGTAGTATCTGTTCCCCGTCTGCTGCCATACTCATGAACAAGGCATGGATGCCGCTGCTGGCTCCATTGACCAGGTAAAAGCTTTCCCCAGCTCCAACCGCCCGGGCCAGCAAACGTTGTGACTCAGCAATTATCCCCTGGGGCAGATGATAATCATCCATGCCTGCAACCTCAGTAACATCGATTGCTGCAATCGATTGCAGCACCTCATTTATACCCCGGCCGCCGGCATGTCCGGGCATATGCAAGCGCAGATGGTCTTCGCCCCGGTAACGGCAAAGCTCTGAAAAAATTGGAGTCTGATTGTTCATGTTCTTCTTCCTCGCCGGACTGTTGACAATATCGCCACAGATGTCATGACTAATTCTCAGATTAGTAATTTTATAGCTGCGGGCAGCACTTCAAAAACAACATCTCCCGTGCCCGGAGTCTCACCATCCATCTCCAGACCAACCTTCGCCGGGGATGATATTTTCACCTGCCTGCCCTGCGTAAGACTGATTTTGGGATGGGTAAGATGATTCCCTTTGTATGTGCTTGGCAAAGCCAGCAAAAAATCAAGCGTGTTGGCATCCTTCAAAAGCGTGACATCCATGCGGCCGTCATCGATCTGTGCATGCGGAGCAATCATCACCCCGCCGCCAAAGTACTTGCCGTTGTTTATCGCCACCAGACTTGATTTGCCTGTAAAAAATAACTCTCCGTCCACTTCGATCCTAAGTTCAGGGCTCTTAAAAGAAAAAATTACCCCCAAAAAATAAATTAGAAAGGTTAAAAACCCCCCCATAACCTTGCTGTTTTTGTTTACCCTGATACAGGTCTCGCAACCCACGCCCACATCCGCTACATTAATAAAATAGCGGGTTAACGGACTACCATCCCAGGCAGTAAATTCCGCCTTAATAACATCACAGGGCTGTTCCCGGTAATCGATCAAAAGCTTTTCCGCATAAGCAGCCCCGCCTGGTACTGACAGAACCCGTGCAAAATCGCTGCCGGTTCCCATGGGCAGCACGGATAAAGCTGCCGCGTGGTTTATAGCGTCTGCATTTTGAAAAAAACCATTCACCACTTCATTGATCGTACCATCACCGCCAACTGCAATGATGTGATTATAGCCCTTCTGCAAGGCATCCCTGGTTATTTGGCAGGCATGCATGGATCTTTCAGTAAACTGGACATCAAAACAGTAATTCTTCTTACGTAGCAAGCGTTCAACCTTTTGCCATTGCTTGCTGGTTCTTCCCTCTCCCGACAGCGGATTAACGACAAATATTACTTTATTGCCTGCAGTCATAATCTCCCCCATAACCAACAAAACTTTTATCCCTTATATATTCTATATTAAAAGACTCAACTTCCCAAATGATTTTCGGGGACAGTCCCCGAAAATCACTTTCAGAAAATAAATAAATCCTGGCAACGACCTACTCTCCCACAGAATCTGCAGTACCATCGGCGCTGGAGAGCTTAACTACCGTGTTCGGGATGGG
>JAAYCZ010000176.1 GCA_012729495.1 Syntrophomonadaceae bacterium
CCGGAAAACCCAGCTGCGATAGGCCAGGAAGTTCCAGGCACTGGATATGAAAGCGGCCAGAATTTTAGCTGCATTAAGAAAAACAACCGAAGATATGTGAGCAGGTTGGTATAAACCTGCCAGCACTAGTATTATGCCGCTGTTGATGACTATGCCGGTCAGGGATACAACAATAAAGCGTGTTAATTGTCCGTTCCGATTGGTCGGCGGAAAGGTCCAGCGTTTGTTTAAAATATAGCTGACCGCTATCGACATACTTATGGCCAGGCTGTTTATCAAGGCAATCAAAGCAGGGTTTTGCGTCCCGCTGAGTATTAGCAGCAGATTGAAAACTCCAAAATCGACTAAGGTATTTATAAAACCGGTTATGGCGAACCTGGTTAACTGCACCAGCAAGCAAATACCCCCATTAATAAATGAGATAGTTAATTATTTGTAAATGGAGGACATTTAATACCGGCGGGGACAGAAGTTTACTTTTTCTGCTGCTGGCCCGAATAAAAACAAATTTAGTTATTTCAGAGAAATAGGGAGTAAAAACTGTTTGCTTTTGATAAAATGATGGGAAAGCCTAAACAATTAGACTATTGATAATTAATGGAGGTTTAAATGGTGCATAAGAAATTGTTTATTCCCGGTCCGGTTGAGGTAAATGGTGATGTTCTGGCCCGAATGGCTACTCCCATGATCGGTCACAGAAGTAAAAACGCTTCTGATTTACAGCATCGCATCAGTGATAAATTAAGGCAGTTATTTTATACTCGGGAAGAAATATTGCTTTCAACCAGTTCCGGCAGCGGTTTGATGGAGGGGGCAGTACGATCCTGCACCTTAAAAAAGGCGGCTATATTTTCCGTGGGTGCCTTTGGTAACCGCTGGTATGAAATGGCTATCGCCAACCATGTGCCCGCCGATCTTTTTGAAGTTGAATGGGGTCAGGCTACGACGGCGGAGATGGTTGACCAGGCACTGTCAACCGGTCAGTATGATTTGCTGACGATTACCCATAATGAAACTTCCACCGGTCTAATGAATCCAGTGGAAGAAATTGCGGAGGCAGTGAAAAAATATCCCGAGGTCGTATTTTGTATGGATGCGGTCAGTTCCATGGGAGGAACCAAGATTGAGACGGACAAACTGGGAGTTGATATTTGCATCACCTCCACCCAGAAGGCGCTGGGGCTGCCGCCGGGCCTGGCGATCTGTTCCTTTTCCGCCAAGGCGGTAGAAAGAGCCAAACAGGTGCCTCACCGCGGCTACTATCTGGATCTGCTGTCCCTGTACGATTATATTAAGAAAAAAGATTACCAGTATCCCTCCACCCCATCGCTTTCGCATATGTTTGCCCTGGATTATCAACTGGACAGGATATTGGCTGAAGGTCTGGAAAATCGCTTCCGCCGCCACCAGGAGATGGCAGAACTTACCCGCAGTTGGGGACGCAAGTATTTTGAACTGTTTGCCGACGAAAGGTATCTGTCTAATACGCTTACCAATATGAAAAACACCCGCGGCATAGACGTCGCGGCCTTAAACAAACAGCTGGGTGAACGTGGTTTTCAGATATCCAACGGTTACGGTAAACTGAAGGATAAAACCTTTCGCATTGCCCATATGGCTGATTGCAGCTTAAATGAACTTCAGGAACTGCTGGATAATATCAACGATATTTTAAAACTCTAAGCCGGGGAGGAAAACTTATATGGCAATCATAAAACCTTTTCGGGCGCTGCGTCCCCGAGCCGATTTGGCTGAACGGGTAGCGGCTCTGCCCTACGATGTAATGGACAGTGAAGAAGCCAGGCAGATGGTAAAGGGGAATCCCTATTCATTTTTACATGTTGATAAAGCGGAAATTGATTTGCCGCCTGAGATTGACCTGTATGATGAACGCGTTTACCAGAAAGCCCGGGAGAATCTTGACAGGATGGCTGCTGAGGGAGTGCTGCAGCAGGATCTCCAGGCCAACTTTTATATTTATCGCCAGATTATGGCCGGCCGGAGTCAAACCGGGATTGTAGCCTGCTGCTCGATTGATGAATATCTGGACAATAAGATTAAAAAACATGAATTTACCCGGGCGGATAAAGAACAGGATCGGATCAATCATGTGAATGTTTGCGATGCCAATACCGGTCCGATATTTCTGACCTACCGCAACCGGTCGGATATAAATGATATGATTGAAAAATGGTGTCAGTCTGTACCGGTCTATAATTTTCAGTCCGAAGACGGGATTACACATATCATCTGGATTATCGATGATCCGCAGACAATTTCTGAATTGCAGCAGCGTTTCCTGCAAGTGGAAGAATTATATATAGCTGACGGGCATCACCGCTGTGCCTCGGGGGTGAGGGTAGGCCAGATGAGACGCCAACAATATCCTGATTTCACCGGTGAAGAAGAGTTTAATTATTTTCTGGCCGTAGTTTTCCCCGACAAGGATCTGCATATCATGGACTATAATCGGGTGGTAAAAGACTTAAACGGCTTGTCCCCGGAAGAATTTTTAACTGCCATAGAAGAGAAATTTACAATCACTAAAACGGATGCGGAAAAACCTTATAAACCTCGGGACAGACACGCATTCGGCATGTATATGGACGGACAGTGGTATGAATTAAAAGCCCATCCCGGCACCTTTGCTGACGATGACCCCGTGGAGCGTCTGGATGTATCAATTTTACAGAACAATCTGCTCTGGCCTGTTCTGGGCATTGGGGATCCCCGTACCGACAAAAGAATTGATTTTATTGGCGGGATTCGCGGTCTGGAAGAGCTGGAACGAAGGGTTAAAGAGGGGATGGCGGTGGCTTTTTCCATGTATCCGGTCACCATTCAAGACCTTATGGATATTGCCGATGCCGGTCAGGTAATGCCGCCTAAATCAACCTGGTTTGAACCGAAATTAAGAAGCGGCCTTTTTATTCATAAACTATCCTAGCTGCCCCTGAAAAAACTACAAGTTTTTATCGATTTTGCATGGAGAATAAAACCGTACCAATAGGTATATTTGCATAAATCAGACAGAAGCTGACTAAAAAGCAGCCATAAACAAAATAATC
>JAAYCZ010000177.1 GCA_012729495.1 Syntrophomonadaceae bacterium
CTCCTATATTATAAAATAAATTACTCCGTCCCCACTTTATACATCAAAGTGTCCTGCCAGCCGGCTACAATACGGTAGTACCCGGATAATTGCCGGTCCAGTTCGGGATCTCCTGTATCAACCAGTAAGGGTCTGGGCATAATGCTCACCAGTTTATCCCGACTGGCCACAACGGTAATGTTTTCCTTGCCTGCATCTCGAATTACACGCGGACTTATTTGCTGATTACCCCGGCCGAATATATGTCCTTGTCCTCCGATAGCGGTTACCACTATGTGCGTTTTTTTACCTTTGACAAATTCATACAATTGCTGCTCGTTAACATCATTGGCCAGGATCTGTTTATTCAGTACAACATCAACACCCAGCAAGGTATAAGGCAACTCAAGTTTTTGCATGATACTTCTGGTCGTCGTACCGGGACCGATTACATAAATTGCATCATCTTGCATATTGGCAACTATTTCGGCGGCAATTCCCTGTACTTCCGCTTTTTCGGAACGAGCTCCGGATTTTACACTTTGCACATACTTTTTGTTTTCCGGAACATTTAAATAACCATAAAGTTGTGCACTTAATCTGCCTTCACGAAAAGCATCTTCATCGATATCCATTACCTCGGCTTCCCGAATATTAACGGCTTTTCCTTCCAGAAATAAGGCTGCAGCTTCACCGGCACTTTTGGGGTTTATGGCATAAACCGCCGAATGTATCTTTACCCCGGCAGGTATTCCCAATACTGGTATATCCGAGCCGCTGCCAACTGCCGTATAGATGTTGCGAGCTGTTCCATCCCCACCGGCAAACAAGATGATGTCAACGCCTGCTGCCACCATATCTTGCGCTGCCTGCATGGTATCTTCGGGATTGGTTTCACCGCTATTTATAGAACCAATAACCCGGGGATCAAAGCCGGCTTCACGAGCCTCGACTTCGCCCATTTCATAAGGATAGGTAATAATCTCAACCTGATCTTTAAGTCTGGCTATAACCTTCAGAGCTTCTATTGCTCTAAGAGGAGATTCCGGTTTAGCTCCCAGCTCCCGGGCCCTCTTCTGAATTTCGGCCCCGTCGCTGCCTTTGAGCCCTACTCTTCCACCCATACCTGCAACCGGGTTTACGATTAGGCCTAATTTTTTCATTTTACTAAACCCCACTCTTTGTTTTACTGGCCTGTTTCCTGCCTGTAATCAAACGAGAAACAGGCCGATGATTTTAATGTTATTTCTTCAAACCTTTTTTCCTAAGGTACTGTCTCCAGGTGACAGCGATCAGTTCTTCATCATTGATTTCGGGATGTTTTACCCGATGGGTCGGACCATTATGCGGTGCTCCCTTGATAACTTCGGGTTCTTCATAGCATTCTCTGGATATTTCAGCCAAAACACCACAGTATTCATCCAGGTCATCCTTGCTGTAAGATTCGCAGGGCTCCAGGGTAAAAGGTTCGGGCACAACCCAAGGATGATGAGAAGTCCAATAGTGCTGAATACCGAAGTCGGACAGTCTCTGGTTGACATCTCCGGTTCCAAAGCCGGTATCCTGCTGCAGTTTTTCCCAGCTCCAGCGAACCTGTTCCAGACGGTTTTTGCCTACGCCGAAATCATAGTACATGACAACACCCTTGGTGTCTTTTAGTTTCTTCATCATGTAGTTGTTGTTCAGAACGGAGCAAATGGCGGCTTCTTTTAATCCTTCCGCACCATGCTGCATGATCCACATATAGGATTTCAGTATTACCCCGAAGTTTCCTAAGAAGCTTCTGGTTTTGCCAATGCTCTGCGGGCAGTTGTAATTTAAAACATATTTGCTGCCGTCAAATTCTACCCGGGGTACCGGCATAAAGGGGCTTAAGAACTCTTTGTAGCCGACGGCACCGGTTGCAGGTCCCATACATCCATGGGGAGCTGAGAAGGTTTTGTGCATGTTGAAGTGGCACATATCAAAGCCGGCTTCTTTGGCCCGGGCAATTCCCAGGAAGGCGTTGGCATTGGCCTGGTCATAGGAACAAAGGGCTCCAACGGCATGGGCGGCATCAACATATTCTCTGATTCTGGGGTTGTAGATTCCGGTGTCTTCGGGATTGGTTATCATGATACCCGCCGTACGTTCCGATAGTGCAGCTTTGAATGCATCGAGGGGAGGAAAACCGTTTTCGTCCGGCATCAGGGTGATAACTTTGAATCCTGCTGTATTCGGGGTTGCAGCATCACAGGGATGAGAGAACATGGTGGTAATGATTTCGTCTCTTTTATAATCTCCCCGTGATTGATGATATGCTCTGATGACTGATGCATTGGTGTAAACACCGTGTGCTCCGCCGCCGGGTTGGAAACTGAAGTAATCCAGTCCGGAGATTTCTTTCATCAACTGTTCGGTCTTGTAAATGATTTCCAATACGCCCTGCATGGTTTCTGCATCCTGCAGCGGATGTACTTCAGCTATGCCAGGATGGCGGGCTGCCATATGTTCCTGAACTTTGGGGCTGTATTTCATAGTACAGGTTCCCTGGGAAATATCTATATTGACATCTGTACCCATGGTTTCCTGGGACAGTCTTAAATAATGGCGATTTACTCTCATCTGGCTAACTTCGGGCAGACCAGGAGCCTGATTCCTCTTTAGAGCACCTAATACCGATACTCCATCGCCTACTTCCTGAGCAACTGCTGCTTCGGCTTTAGGTACTAGTACGCCTCTTTCTCCGGGAACGCTCAGTTCAAATATAATTTCTTCATCCCATTTTGCCTGGTGGAACTTTCTAAACCTTGTATATCTATCCCTACTCATTAACTCTCAGTCCTTTCTTATTAAGATTTAGTCAACCAAACTTAGCAGCCTACAATACCTTTGAGAGCGTAAGTCAGTTTGTCAATATCTTCTTTGGTGTGTATTTCGGTTACGCAGAATAGAGCACTCTGTCCCATCTCCGGGAAATCGAAGGATAGGTCTTTTCCGCCGAGGATTTTGTAACCCAGAAGTGCTTTGTTGATATCCGCTACGGTTTTTCCGGTCATGTTAAAGTCAACTACGAATTCTTTGAAGAACGGACCGGACATTTTTACTTCTATACCGGGGATTTCAGCAATCTTTTTAGCTGCATACTGGGATCTTTGCATAATGGTGGTACCTACTTCTTCCATTCCTTTGGGTCCCATTATGGCCAGATATACACCTGCAGTGATGGCCCACAGGCCGGTGCTGGTTCCGGTGAATTCGTTGGCTTTGTCACGTGAACCATAGGAGGTTCTGTCAAACAGAACTTCTCCGAATCCATATTCACCTTCGACCGAAGTTTCGGTAATACCAAACATCAGGTCTTTAAACTCGGAGATGTATTTCATGTCATCAAATGTAGCTATGAAACCACCCTGGCATCCGCCTGCTCCCAAATGTAGTCCTAAGGTGTGGAAATCTCCGCAGGTAATGGTTGCACCGTAGTTGGCTGGAGCTTCCATAACGCCCAGAGAAATGGGATCGGTATAAACTACAAATTCAGCGCCGGCTTCTTTGGCTATTTTGCCGATTTCTCCTGCTTTTACTTCGACTGAGCCGAGGTAGGTGGGATTTTCAATGAATACAGCACATACGTCTGAGGAGATCTTGCTCCTGAGATCTGCTACATCGACTAATCCTGCTGCATCGCATTTAAGGGTTACAATCTTGATGTCCGGTTCAGGCATGCTGTTCATGTAG
The DNA here is from genome assembly GCA_012729495.1 of Syntrophomonadaceae bacterium. Lineage (GTDB taxonomy): Bacteria > Bacillota > Syntrophomonadia > Syntrophomonadales > Syntrophomonadaceae > Syntrophomonas_B. Next base: position 3,697 of record JAAYCZ010000177.1, read on the forward strand.
TTTTTTAGAACCATCATGTTTTCGGGGTTCATCTTTTCAGGTACCAGCACTGTACCGCGACTATTAATGCGGTTGGACATTCTGATTGAACTGGCGGCGGCGGCGGCTCCGTCGTACATGGGGATACTTAATACATCCATGTCACAGAGTTCTGCCATTAAGCTGGCGTATTCAAAAAAGGCTTGCCATTTACCATGGTCAGCAATGGATTCTCCAACATAGGCGGTCAGGAATTCTCCGCGGCCATTGATTTCATCACATACTGCCGGTACAAAATGGGGCGCGCAGCCAGCCCCCAGGAAGCAGAGATAATCTTTGGCATTTTTATTCTTATTAAGTAGATCTTCAGTATGTCTTTTGATGGAATACTCATCATATATGGGTTCGGGTAACTGCATTTCTCCTTTAAATCTCAGCTCTTCCGGGATTTCTCTTTCGTAGAGCTCCATAGGATCGTTAATCCCGATAAGTTTCATCATTTCTGCTTTTACTTCGGGGACTGAGTTTGGGATATACGGGTAGACTATTTGTTTATTACTCATCCTCTTTCCTCCATTCTTTTTGATTTAGTGCTTTTCCAAAGTGCTGCTGAAATAATCCTATAAAAACACCTCCTAAACTTTCCGCCGTTTTTACGGTTAAGGAACTGACAAACCTTTTAAGCTACAGCAACAAACCATTGGAACATATTATGAGCCTCGTATAAGCAGTGTTGCTCACTTCCATACATGGCCGTTTTTCAAAGCATTTTATTTAGCATTAAATTTAATAATTGGCTTTTTCTTCCTTGTTTTTGGCCAAAAAATGCACTGGCAGTAAATACCAGTGCTCTGTCTTCTACCTGAGAGATTCCCCTTTACGGCTTGCTCCTTCGGTGTCCTCGGATTTCTCAGAGTCATAAAAATTAAATTTTATCGAAAGTGATCGTAAACCGATTCAATCTTTCGACAGATATTTATATAACTCTGTCTTATACCTGAGAGATTCACTTTGCAGTTTGCTCCGTCGGTGTCCGCTGGACTTTCCAGAGTTGCATCCAAATACGGTCCCTTTTACCTGAAAGTTTCATTAGTAATTTGGCTAATTATTAATTTGCTCCTTCGGTAGGGATTGGCTCCCATTCTCCCGTATTTATCATTTGCAATATTAAGTTATTTTATATTCTACATTTTGTGGTTTTTTTCTTTTTAATTTAACAAATTTTTAATAAAAAAACAAAGGGGTTTTTTTCAGAAATAAAAAATAGCGCGGTTTTTAAAAACCTGCGCTCTGTCCTCTACCTGAGAGATTCA
>JAAYCZ010000178.1 GCA_012729495.1 Syntrophomonadaceae bacterium
ATGATCAGGCTGGACCAAAGACCGGTGGAAGAAATCAGAGAAGTAATACTGTTTGCGCAGAATGACTCTTTCTGGCAGAACAACATCCTGAGTCCGGGCAAGCTTCGCAAGCAGTATGATATGTTAAACGGCAAACGCCGCAAAACCCAAACCGCTCCACCTGTTTCCCGCTTTGAGCCGTTCTGGGATCCCAGCCCATAAAAGGTGACAAACAGGAAATGATAAAAGGAGGTGAGAATTGGGGACGTACATATTTGTTACACCATAATTAAAGGTGACAAATAGGATACGTCCCCAACTTTTTACTGTCAATGTCGAAAACATTTTCTGATTGATGGCCGCGTTTTTCGTAAATTTTTAATTTAATTTTCCACAGCAAAGACCCTCTAAGCTCGTTATTCAGGGATTTATCATTTTTCAAAAAACAGAAAATGTTTCACGTGAAACATTTGTTTCAGTGATGGAATAGTTTTTCATGAATGTCGGCAAGACATGGGCGAGTTCGACAAATCAGATTTTTATTAAGTTAGTTTAAGTTTAGCGTTCACAAGCGGTATCATTATTATGAATTGCCGGTATCATGTTGCGTATTGCCGGTACGATCTGCGTGAAATATTCAGTGAGGTTTCACGTGAAACATTTTCCATCGTGACAGAAGAAGGCGATTTACCCATTTGTCACCATATGATAGAATAAAGGCCGAGGTGATAAAATTGATCTTTGCAGAGGATACGCCCAATCATACCGGCAGGAGGCTATAAAATGACCATACTAGTCACAGGCGGGGCGGGGTATATCGGCAGTCATACCTGCGTTGAACTGCTAGATGCTGGCTACGAAATCATCATTTTCGATAACTTCATTAATTCCAAACCCGAAGCGATAAATCGAATCAAACAAATAACCAATAAAGATTTCACGTTTTATGAAGCCGATCTGCTGGATCGCGCCGCATTGGAGCAGATCTTTACCGAAAATCACATCGATGCCGTCATCCACTTTGCCGGCCTGAAAGCGGTCGGAGAATCTGTGGAAAAACCCCTGCTCTACTATCACAACAACGTCAGCGGCAGCCTGGTTCTTTTTCAAACCATGGCCCGGCATCAGGTCAAACGCATCGTTTTCAGCTCGTCGGCCACCGTCTACGGCAATCCCGCCCGGGTGCCCATCAGCGAAGATTTTCCTTTGTCCACAACCAATCCCTATGGCTCAACCAAACTAATGATTGAAAACATGCTGAGAGATCTATATACATCTGACCCGGAATGGAGCATTGCCTTATTGCGGTATTTTAACCCGATCGGCGCTCATAAAAGCGGCCTCATCGGTGAAGATCCCAACGGCATCCCCAACAACCTGATGCCCTACATCACCAAAGTGGCCGCCGGCCAACTGGAAATCCTCAGCGTGTTCGGCAGCGATTACCCCACCAATGACGGCACCGGAGTCAGAGACTACATCCATGTCGTTGATCTGAGCCTGGGGCACATCAAAGCCCTGGAAAAAATCATGCAAACCACCGGAGTCGAAGCTTATAACCTGGGGACCGGTCAAGGCTACAGCGTACTGGAAGTGATCCGAAACTTCGAGGCGGCCACCGGGCAAAAAGTCAACCATCGTATGGCTCCCCGGCGCGCCGGTGACATTGCAGAATGTTATGCCGACCCGGCCAAGGCAAAAAAAGAACTCGACTGGCAGGCCAGCCGAGATTTGATCGAGATGTGTAGGGATTCGTGGGAGTATACGCGAAGGCAGGAATGAATAGGGGTGCTCGCCTTCCCTTTATAGGAAGTTGAATCCCATGAAACAGGAGGAACTGTCGCTAGTTCCTCCTTCTACCTAATTATCTATTCACAAACGTTTTTATCGCCCCGCAAACCCGCTCCACATCTTCTTCGCTCAAGTACGGGTGCATCGGCAGGGATAGAACCGTATCGCAAAGCTTATTGGTAACTTCAAAATCCCTGTCATCAGAATCTAAATACCAGAAAGCGGTCTGTCTGTGCATCGGCGTTTTATAGTAAATCATGCTGGGGATGCCGTGTTCCTTTAGCCAGGACTGCAAACCATCGCGCTGTTCCTTGTTTTTCAGCTTGATCGTATACTGGGCAAAGCTGGAATAAAACCCATCAGGTATCAAGGGTACTTCAACAATACCTTTTAACCGGCTATTATAATATTGATAAACTCTGTTCACGTCTTCCAGTTCATGACTGATAAAAGCATCCAGTTTGACCATCAGTATAGCCGCCTGAAGCGTATCCAGCCGTGAATTAAGCCCGATTCTCACATTGTCATACTTGTCCTCGCCTTTACCGTGAATCTTCAGTGAATTGATAATGTTGGCCAGCTCATCGTCATTGGTAAATATCGCCCCCCCATCGCCGTAACAACCCAGCGGTTTGGCAGGAAAAAAGGAAGTTGTAGCCGCATGGCCAAAGCTACAGGCACGCTTGCCGTTCATCATTCCGCCGAAGCCCTGGGCACCGTCTTCTAATATGAGCAAACCATACTTGGCAGCGATTTTTTCTATCTCCGGGTAGTCAGCAGGAAGGCCGAATAGATCAACCGGAATGATGGCGCGGGGTTTTAATCTGCCTTCCTTGATAGTTTTTATAATAGCGGCTTCCAACTTAACCGGGTCTATATTAAAAGTATCCGCATCAATATCCACAAATACCGGTGCCGCTCCCCGCAGCGAGACGACTTCAGCAGTGGCAAAGAAGGTAAAATCGGGAACAAACACCGCATCCCCAGCTTTTATATCCCAGGCCATCAGCGGCAAACTAAGCGCATCGGTACCATTGGCACAGGTGATGCAATGCTTTACGCCCACATATTCGGCCAGTTTTTCCTCCAGTTCCTTCACCTGATGCCCCATAATAAAATTACAGTCATCCAGAACAGTCTTTACAGCCTTTTCAATCTGCGGTTTTAATGCTCGATACTGAGCTTTTAGATCACGGAATTGCATTATGTATCATCTCGATTCTTCTATAATACAGGGATTAGCCCATTATCTGCCTTTTCATATTTATGGCTGCAATGCCCGCAGATAAGCGAACTATCCAGTTTCTGCCCGCATTCACATACCCAACCGACTTGCCTGGCCGGAACCCCGGCCATCAATGCATGGTCCAAAACATCTTTGCTTACCACAGCCCCGGCAGCAATCATGGCGTTTTTGCCAATTACATTGCCGCAGACTACGGTAGCATTGGCTCCTATGGTAGCCCCTTCCCTGACCAGGGTCTTTTTATATCCTGCCGTTCCTTTCGGGTATTTGCTGCGCGGAGTCAGGTCATTGGTAAACACCATAGAAGGCCCGCAAAACACATAATCCTCTAGCTCAACGCCTTCGTACAAGGAAACATTGTTCTGGATCTTCACATGGTTGCCGATTCTCACATGATTGGAAACATTCACGTTCTGCCCCAGGGAACAGCCTTGCCCGATTACGGCACCGCTTTGAATATGGCAGAAGTGCCATATCTTCGTTCCTTCGCCGATAACCACATTATCATCCACATAGCTGCTCTGATGAACAAAATAATCAGCCATTTTTTAAACCTTCCTTAAATCAAACATCTTATCGGAGGCATCTCCTTATTACATCAATAACCCTGTCCTGATCCTCTTCTGTCAAACTCGAACCAGAAGGCAAACATATACCTTTGGAAAATAAGGCATCCGCTACACTGTAATCTTTTTCATGAGTAAAATACATATTATTTGCAAACAACGGTTGAAGATGCATCGGCTTCCAAACCGGGCGGGATTCTATATTCTCTGCATCCAGAGCATCAATAATCTGCATAGGCTGTACCTTACAAATTTCAGGTTCAAGCGTCATAACGGTAAGCCAGCGATTACATCTGCCGTAACCGGCCTCGGGCATAAACCCTACCCCCGGTATATCCCCCAGTACCTGCTGATAGCGCTCGAAAACAGCTCTGTGAGCGTTTACCCGTTCATCCAGGACCTGTAATTGCCCGCGGCCAATAGCTGCCACGATATTACTCATGCGGTAGTTATATCCCATCTCCGAATGCTGATACCAGGGGGCCTTATCCCGGGCCTGGGTAGCCCAGAAAAGAGCTTTATCCAATGCTTCTTTATCATCAGATATCAGCATTCCGCCGCCTGATGTGGTAATAATCTTATTTCCATTAAAAGAATAGATTCCATATTTTCCAAAGGTTCCGCAAGATTTACCCTTATATGTAGCCCCCATAGCCTCTGCAGCATCTTCCACCACCGGTACACCATAACGATTGCAGATAGACTGCAATGAATCATAATCGGCACTCTGCCCATACAGATCAACAATTACAACCGCTTTAGGCAGCTTTCCAATCTGCTCAGCCCACTCAAAAGCTTTATCCAAAGCTACCGGGGACATATTCCAGCTCTCCGGTTCCGCATCAATGAAAACAGGAACTGCTCCCTGATATAAAATTGGATTCACGCTGCCTATAAAGGTAAGGCTGGAACAAAAAACGTAATTCCCTTGCTCAACCCCCAGCAGACGCAAAGCCAGATGAAGTGCTGCCGTTCCGGAACTAAGTGCCAGGGCAGCATTTGCCCCTGCATAAGCAGCAACCCCCTGTTCAAAAGCTGTAACATTCGGCCCCAGCGGCGCTATCCAGTTACTCTCAAAAGCTTCCTTTATGTAACCTAACTCATATCCGCTCATATGTGGCGGGGAGAGGTAAATTCTTTTATTTGTTGTTTTCATGATAGTTATAATTCTCCAAATATATTTATTATTAGAAGTAAAGGGTCTTGGGTGGGGATTTCAATCTTTCTAATCTTCTACCCCTAATTCCTCACTCCTAACCGTCTTCACAACCCGGGCTGGTACTCCCACTGCCAGTGAGTAAGCAGGAATATCATCTATTACAGTAGCCCCGGCTCCTATTACACACCATTCTCCAATAGTGGTACGGTTAATCACGCACGAATTAAGCCCGAAATAACAGCCTTCGCCAACTGTAACCTCGCCGGCCAGATTGGCCTTCGGCATCATGCTGACAAAATCCTGCAACTCGCTATCGTGTCCAATAAAGCACCCAGGATTAATTATTGCTGCCTGTCCAAAACTAACATTAGTAGTTACTACAGTCCCCGAACATATAATTGAACCGGCACCAATCTTTACGTAGTCAGACATACTAACTGATGGGTGTACCAGAGTAGCTAATTTTCTCCCCTGCCCCTGAATTTGCCGGACAAAATTCATCCTGACTCGGGAATTAGCTATGGCTACCACCGTCCAAATGTCTGCAGACATCATATTAAAAAGATGCTCTACCGGACCAAGGACCGGATATCCTTCTATCGTATTCCCCTGCACCCCGTCATCTACAAATCCAAGAAAATCCCACTCCGGTTTTTGGCGATTTATATCCGTCACCAACCATGCTACTTCACGACCCAGGCCACCCGCACCAACTATAACCAAAGGCTTTAAATCATGAACCATTATCGCACATTTCTCCCGCTCAAATATTTCTGCTATAGACGTACCGCACCATTTGACACAGGACTCGGGTCCAAGCTAGCGATTATTATCTTCCGCCGCTGCAGCCTGTAAAACACCCTGCTGAACACTATATAATTCCTGTGTGTAATTCCCCATAAACTCCGGCATAGTTGCTACTCCCTGAGCTGAAATCCCTTCCCGTTGAAATACCTTACCTATGGTAATAGCCAGTATTTTAACATCTAGCCATAACGAGTAATTATCAACATACCAGACGTCCAGGGCAAACTTCTCCTCCCAGCTAATCGCATTACGACCATTTATCTGGGCCCATCCGGTAATGCCTGGCTTTACATCGTGCCGCCGGGCCTGCTCCGGGGTATAGCGTTCCAGGTACTGCATTAATAAAGGCCGCGGTCCCACCAGACTCATATCACCCATTAATACATTTAACAGTTCAGGAAACTCGTCCAAGCTGGTACTGCGCAAAAACTTTCCTAATTTAGTCAACCGTTTATCATCAGGCAATAATAATCCACTGTCATCCCGTTCGTCGGTCATAGTACGATATTTATATATAAAAAAGGGCTGTCCATTCAAGCCCGGCCTAATCTGTTTAAAGATAACCGGCCTCTCCATCTCCCACCAGATAGCAATCGCCACAACCGCCAATATAGGAGATAGCACAAGCAATCCCAGCCCTGCTGCTACTACATCTATACAACGTTTTATAACCGGGTACATGCTCTCCCCTCCCCTGTACGTGCCCAAATATCTCTCGGCTTGTCTCGGAAATTATACTGATTATATATACAGTAGTTATGCAGTGACTGGATAAAATTGCAACCCCAGTATATTCCTTAATCATAAAAACGATACTAAGGCAGTAATTCTTCCTTAGGAAATGCTGAACCGCGTTGATTTTCTAAAGGTGTTACGCAAATAATTTTTGCAGTAGCAAGTAAAATTGGCTCTTTTAATATTTCGCATGCTAACGGAGAAACAGCACCTTTTAAGGGTTGAATGACCTTCCATGCTTCCATATGCATTTCACGAGAGGTTTTTCCTATTTTTGTGATCCATCCCACAGCCTCAATAAAATCTCCGGCATATACCGGTGCCAAAAAATCGATTTCCTCTCTCCTTAATAAGCCTTCATCGCCATCACACATAATAAGGAGTTCAGTAGCTACATCTCCAAAAAGATCGGCAATAAATGCTCCGTTAACAAGTCCCCCTCCATAATGTACATGTTTTTCACTAACTCGTATTCTGATTACTGATTTTTTCAATATAAGTCCCCCTTTTTAGTAATTTGATTTATTACGCGATATAAGGTTTAAATATTAATAACCTTCAGTTGGGTTAAATAAGTAATGGCCTTATCTTAGTTTTCGAGCAGGATTACCAACCATTACTGCCCCGTTTGGAACGTCTTTTCTTACTATTGAACCGGTACCGAGTAATGCATCATCTTTCACAACAACCCCTGAGTCAACACAAACGATAGGTGCAATGTAGCACCCCTTCCCAATTCTTACACTTCCTGCAATAATACTTCCAGCACATATTAGTGATTTTTCACCAATAGAAACATTGTGTCCTATCTGTACCAGGTCATCTATTTTAACATCATCTTTAATAATTACGTCATCTAATGCACCACGTTCAATACATGTATTAGATCCTATCATTACGTTATTTCCGATAATTATTTTCCCTATATGAGGAAAATGTAACGGTTTATCATTATCATAAACAAAGTTAAATCCCTCACTTCCTATTGTTGAGTTAGATTTAATTACTGTATTGTCACCTATTGCAACTTCACCTGTAATTACTACATTTGCACAAATAATAACATTATCTCCAATCTTAACATCAGGTCCTATAATTGAATTCGCTCCAATTGAAACATTTTCCCCGATCGTAGCACCAGAGTCTATTAATGCATGGGTACTAATTCCTTCCCGTTGCAAATCAACAAAAAAATGATGCATAGCCTTAACAAAATCCAGCTTGGGATTCGCAGAAATAATACAGGAACATGATGCAATCATACTGGTTTCCTCGTTAGTAATTAAAACAATGTTTTCAAAATTAGATAAGTTCTGAA
>JAAYCZ010000179.1 GCA_012729495.1 Syntrophomonadaceae bacterium
CCCAGTATGTTTCCGGCTCCCCTAATTTCCAGATCCCGCAGTGCAATTTTCATACCTGAACCCAGATCACTGAATTCACGAATGGCGTTGAGGCGCTTTTGTGCTGTTTCACTGATAACCCGGTCCCGCTTGTAGGTCAGGTAAGCATAAGCCAGACGATTGGATCTGCCCACCCGTCCGCGTAATTGATAAAGCTGGGCCAGGCCCATACGATCAGCTTCGTCAATAATAATGGTATTGACATTGGGCATATCCAGGCCGGATTCAATGATGGTAGTACAGAGAAATACTTCAAATTTGCCCTCAATCAGATCCAGCATTACGCGGGACAGTTCTTCTTCTTTCATTTTGCCGTGTCCCACGGCAATACGAATATCCGGTAATAGCGCCTGAATCCTTTGCCGGACCTGGTAAATATCTTCAATGCGATTATGGACAAAAAATACTTGTCCGCCCCGATCAATCTCTGTCTGGATAGCATCCCGGATAATATCATCGTTGTATTCCAATACATAAGTAGTAATCGGGTAACGCTCCGGAGGCGGGGTTTCAATTACGGTCATATCCCGCAATCCGGCCAGGGACATGTGCAGGCTACGGGGAATAGGTGTGGCAGACAGGCTGATTACATCCACCAGTTCTTTCATAGCTTTTATTTTTTCTTTTTGACTGACCCCAAAGCGATGTTCCTCGTCAATTATTAGCAGGCCCAAATCTTTGAATTCAACATCTTTTGAAATCAGACGATGGGTTCCAATCACGATATCAGTTACGCCTTTTTTCAAGTCAGCAATAATTTTTTTCTGCTGAGCTGCACTGCGAAAACGACTTAGTACCTCAATAGTAGTAGGATATTCAGCAAAACGCTGCTGAAAAGTCATATAATGCTGTTCGGCCAATACCGTAGTAGGCACCAGCAGGGCTACCTGCTTGCCATCCATTATGGCTTTAAAGGCGGCCCGCATGGCTACTTCTGTTTTGCCATAGCCAACATCTCCGCAAATTAATCTTTCCATCGGCTGAATGGATTCCATATCCGCTTTAACATCATTTATGGCCTTCAGCTGGTCGGGAGTTTCCTGATAAGGAAAGCGGCTTTCAAATTCATTTTGCCAGGGCGCATCCGGAGAAAAGGCATATCCCTCCCGGGCCTGACGGGCTGCATATAATTTTAGCAGGTCTTCGGCCATATCCTGAATGGACTGTGATACCTTGCGCTTGGTTCTTTCCCATTCATTGCCCCCCAGTTTGCTTAGTCGGGGTTCACGTTCCTCGGCAGCAGTATATTTAAACAGATGATCAGTTTTTTCCAGAGGCAGATAAAGTTTATCAGTTCCGGCATATTGAAGCAGTATATATTCACGGATTACCCCGTCAGTTTCTACCTGGGTAACTCCACGAAAAATTCCAATCCCATAGCTGTCATGAACTACATAATCACCCAGCTTTAAATCTTCCAACAATAAGCGTTCCTGACCCGAGGCTTTCTTCCGTTGCGAAGTTTTTCCGCGGGCAGCCCCCCAGATATCTTTTTCTGTAACCAGAGCCAATTCCAGCGTGGGACTTATGAAACCTTTATCCAGCCGGTAGTTGACTATTTCGGGGCCGCTTATATGCTGTTCAATTAATTCCTGCTGCAATTGTTCCCGGGCAGTTTTACTGCTGACAGCCAGCTGAACCTGATACCCTTTGCCAATCCATTCCCGCAGACGTAAAAATAAAGGTTCCAGTTGACCAAAAAAAGGTTCCATATCCTGTACAGAAACATGCTCCATAAGGGATACCCGTACCTGCGGTATGTTGCCGGGGAAAAACGAATGCCAGGCGGTCACTTTTTCCTGAACCGACTGCATAAACGTCTCCCGCGGAACTAAAGGCAGTTCCCGTACGCTCTGTTCTTCCCGATGAACTTCTTTGATAGCAGCCTGATAACGCTTGCTGTTACGATCATAGTTGCGGTAAAAATCCCGCGGTTCATCAAAAAATATCCAGGCATCACCGGGAAGGTAATCCAATAATGAAACCCCAAGTTCATCACCCAACGTCTCATCAGCGCAGGCTATAATTAATGAGGTCTCCGTTTTTATGCTGCGCTGGCTGTCCAGATTAAAACGACGCATGCTGTCTATGTAATCGCCAAAAAAATCAATCCGACAAGGCTCCCGGTCTCCTACCGGGAAGACGTCCAATATGCCTCCCCGTAAAGCAAATTCACCACTGCGGCTAACGGTATCACTACGTTTATAACCGGCGGCTACCAGTTTTTCCAGCAGGCCGCGCAGGGATTGTTCCTCATTAACTTTAAGCTGTATGGTTAGTTGATCCATTTTCTGAGGTGACATAATAGGAAACATAAAGGCTCCCGGAGTAGCTATGATAATTTTTTGTTTGCGGGGATGAGCAATGCACTCGCGAAGAGTCAGTATACGCTGTTCCTCCACTCGTGAAAAGTTTTCTTTTAAAAA
>JAAYCZ010000180.1 GCA_012729495.1 Syntrophomonadaceae bacterium
AAAAAATAAAAGAAGGCAGCGGCAAGTATATGGAAGGCGAATATGTATCATCTTTTGTCGGCTTTGCTCCGGCTGATGATCCGCAACTGGTATGCATCATCGTTGTGGATGCTCCCCAGGGTTATCCGTATTATGGAGGAACGGTAGCCGCTCCGGGAGTGCGGGAGATATTGAAGGATTCGCTGCGCTATTTGAATGTACCCTTGCGCGGAGAAGTCAAAGACCCTGAGCAGATCGACGCAGATACCGTTTTGGTTCCGGATCTGGTCAATTTGCCCCTATCTGCAGCACTGAGCAGTCTTAACCAACGAGGATTAAATGCCAAGGTTGAAGGCGAAGGCGAGCTGGTCTGGCAGCAGACCCCCAGAGCCCGGACCAGAATAGCCCGGGGTTCACAAATTATCGTTTATCTTTCCCCTTATTCCGGGGAAAATTCGGATACTGAAGTAACCGTCCCGGATCTTGAGGGCAAGTCAATGAAAGAAGTGGCGAGAATACTGGCTGATCTGGGATTGCATTTATCACCTGAAGGGTATGGTATTAGTTATGAACAGTCACCACAGGCCGGCAAGGTGATTTCTACCGGCTCAACCATAAAAGTGAAATTTCAGCCGCTGAATAATTAAATATTTTCCCGGCGGATATTTGCGGGAAGCTAAATGCTGCATTAATCAATTGATATCAAAAAATAGGTATTGAAAGGAGGAGTCGCTGGTGCAAATCGAAAAATTGTTGCAAGGTCTTGACTATAAGCTGGTAAAAGGGCCGCATGATGTTGACGTTCAGGGCCTGTGCTATGATTCCAGAAAGGCATCCGCAGGTTTTCTTTTCGTTTGTATTCCTGGATTGAAAACCGATGGACATCAATTTGCCGCCCAGGCAATAGCCAACGGTGCCCGGGTTATTCTTGCCGAAAAGGTGATCGAGCTGCCGGATGGTATTACCCTGCTTGTAACCGCAGACTGCCGCAAAGCCCTGCCAGTGGTGAGTGCCAACTTCTACGGCCGGCCTTCGCATGATTTAAAGGTTATTGGGGTAACCGGCACCAACGGCAAGACTACCACTACTCATCTGATCAAGGCGATTTTGGAAGAAGCCGGATTTAAAACCGGAATTATCGGTACGCTTTATGCACGCATCGATGATACAGAAAAAGTGCTGGGGCATACCACCCCTGAGTCTCTGGATATTGAAGAATTCATGGCGATGGCCAAACAAGAGGGAGCCAGGTATGTGGTGATGGAGGTATCCTCCCACGCGCTTGACCTGGGCCGAGTCGATCAAATCCTTTTTGATGCTGCCGTATTTACCAATTTGACCCAGGATCATCTTGATTACCATCAGGACATGGAACACTACCAACAATCCAAACTAAGACTTTTTAAACAATTACATGAAGGGACAGGCTGGTTTGCAGTCGTCAATGCCGATGATCCTTACGGAGCAGATTTTATTCATGCGGCCTCTCCGGCTTATACATATGCTGTCAATCAGGAAGCGGATGTACGTGCTATCGAAGTCGATTCCAATCTTAAGGGCAGCAGTTTCAAAGTAGTCACCTCGGCTGAGAAGTTTGAGATCAATATGAAACTAATAGGCATGTTCAGCGTCTATAATGCCTTGGCAGCGATTTGCTTTGCCTTGCAGGCAGGCATCAAAGCGGCGCCAATAAAATCTGCGCTGGAAAAAGTCAACGGTGTAGCCGGTCGGTTTGAACAGGTGGATTGCGGGCAGGATTTCACCGTGGTGGTAGATTATGCCCACACTCCAGATGGTCTGGAAAACATCTTGCGTACCGGTCGTCAGATCGTCAAGAACCGCCTGATCACCGTTTTTGGCTGCGGTGGGGATCGTGACCGCAGCAAACGCCCGTTGATGGGGAAAATTGCTGCCGAATGGAGCGATTTCTCCATTGTAACTTCTGACAATCCCCGCAGTGAAGAGCCCGAAGCCATAATTGATGATATTGTTCCCGGTTTGGATGCGGTGGAACATTCCCATTATGCCAAGATTGTGGATCGCCGTGATGCCATCGAGCATGCCATTCGCCTGGCCCGGCCCGGCGATTTGGTGATCATTGCCGGCAAAGGACATGAAACCTACCAACTGGTCAAAGATCAAGTCCTGGATTTCGATGATCGCAAGGTTGCACGGGAAATATTGAAAGGATTACGGGAACAATGAACCTGCAATTGGATTTTATCATTGATGCGGTCAAAGGGCTATTATTATCGGGAACCTGTGCTGCTATTAATAGCGTAAGTACTGATTCCCGCAGGATTACCCCGGGCAGTCTGTTTGTGGCTTTAAAAGGAGAGCACTTTGACGGCCATGATTTTCTTGCCCCTGCCATTGCTGCCGGGGCGTCAGCAGTACTTGTTTCCAGCCGGGATATAAATCTGCCTGCAGAATGCCAGGCTGCGGTTATTTTGGTTGATGATACCCTTATGGCTCTGCAAAATTTAGCCGCCCAATATCGGCAGCTTTTTTCCTTGCCGGTGATTGCTGTAACCGGCAGTATCGGTAAGACCACCACCAAAGATATTCTGGCCGATTGTCTGGCCAGCCGCTATAATACCCTGAAAACCCAGGGGAATTTCAACAATGAAATCGGTTTGCCCATAACCCTTTTAAATTTGCAGCCTGCCCATCAGGCTGCAGTTTTAGAAATGGGTATGCGCGCCCCGGGAGAAATTCGTCACCTGGCCTCGCTTTTGGCTCCTGATTATGCTATTATCACCAATGTTGAACCGGTTCATCTGGAAACCATGGGCTCGCTGGAAAATATTGCCCGGGCCAAATGTGAAGTGCTGGAATTTATAAAAGACGGTTTCGTTTTGCTTAACGGCGACAGCGAACTTCTCCTCCGGGCCGCCGGCCATTTTGCCTGCCGGAAATACCTTTTTGGCTTTATGGAGGGCAACGATATTCAGATAAAATCACTTGTAAATGATGGCAGTGGCATTCAGGTGCGGCTGAAATTATTCGACCGTGAAGAAGATTTTTATTTGCCCCTGCCGGTCAGCCAACTGGCTTACAACCTTGCTGCTGCAGCAGGAATGGCGCATCTTCTGGGAGTGGAAAGCGATGCAATCAGAACTTCATTGCAAAACTTCAGACCCGGCGGTAATCGCATGAATATGGTCCAACTTGCTGATGGTGGAGTTTTAATAGATGATAGTTATAATGCCAACCCGGTTTCGGTCATGGCGGCCCTGGAAGCATGTCAACAGATGAGCCGGGGCCGCAAAAAAATAGCCGTTCTGGGGGATATGCTGGAACTGGGCAGTTATGAAAAAGAGGGACATTTTCAAGTCGGTCAAAAAGCGGCCGAAGTTGGTATAGATATCCTGGTCACAGTTGGACCGCTGGCCCAGTATTATAGGGAAGGCGCCCTTGGTCAAGGGATGCAGGAAAGTTGCACCCATCATTTTGACAGTCGTGAAGCAGCCTTGGCCTGGCTCAAGGCCAATGTCAGCGGCGCGGATGTAATTCTGATCAAAGCATCACGGGGTATGCAGCTGGATAAACTGGCACAGGATCTTTTCAGTTAGATTCGATTTGGAGGAAAATTGGCATGCATAATTACTTTATTAATGCATTGATCGCAGCAGGAATTGCTTTGCTGGTCTGCCTGGCCATGGGGCCGTTCATGATTCCTTTTTTGCAGCGGCTCAAGGTGGGACAGAACATACGTGATGATGGTCCCCGTACCCATCTCAGCAAAGCCGGTACCCCTACCATGGGCGGGGTAATTATTATTACCGCCGTAATGGTGGCCAGCTTCCTGATGGCCGGTGCCAGCAAACAGGTTCTGGTGGCCGTATTGATTATGCTGGCCCTTGGCGGAATCGGATTCTGGGATGATTACATAAAAGTAGTTCTAAAACGTTCCTTGGGACTGCGCGCCCGCGATAAACTGTTGCTGCAGACCCTGGTCGGGCTGGTTCTGGCACTGTTGCTGTTATTTTATCTGGATCGGGGTACCCAGCTGATTATCCCCTTTACCACGCTTACCCTTGATCTGGGACTTCTTTATATTCCGTTTATCATATTGGTATTAATGGCTACCGCCAATGGAGTAAATCTTACCGATGGATTGGACGGACTGGCTGCCGGGGTAACGATTCCGGTTGCGCTGGCTTATATTATTATTTCAATTATGATGGGTCATTTTAATATGATTATTTTTGGCGCCGCACTGGTCGGTGCCTGTTTGGGATTTCTGGTATTCAACCATTACCCGGCTAAAGTTTTCATGGGGGATACCGGCTCTATGGCCATAGGTGGTGCGATAACTGCGTTGGCAGCTATAAATCGTTCTGAGATTGCACTGCTGATCATCGGCGGGGTTTTTGTTATTGAAGCCCTGAGTGATATTATTCAGGTGGTTTCTTTTAAAACAACCGGACGCAGGGTATTTAAGATGGCTCCGCTGCATCACCATTTTGAACTTAAAGGCTGGCCGGAACGCAAAGTAGTCTTTATGTTCTGGCTGCTTTCCACCGGGTTTGCCCTGCTGGGTATATTAGCTTACAAGAATATCGGATAGGAAGTGTATGCAGATTGAATTTTGCTGACAAGAACATTTTGGTCATAGGTTTGGCTCGCAGTGGATTAGCCGCACTTGCCTCATTGCATAAAAGGGGCGCCCGCCTGACTGCATATGATGCCAAGACAGAAGCTGAACTGGGAGTTTGTGTGGCAGATTTGCAGGCCTTGGGGATAACCGTTTTTACAGGAGTTTTTCCGCCGGTAAGTTCCGAGTTTGATTTGCTGGTTTTAAGTCCCGGCGTACCGCTGGAAATAGAACCAGTGCAAACCGCCCTTCGGTTAGGGATAGAAGTTGTCAGCGAACTGGAACTGGCCTACCGAATAAAATCGACGCAGTTGGAAATGCTGGCCGTTACCGGTACCAACGGCAAAACCACTACCACCACCCTGCTGGAACAGATTTTACTGGAAGCCGGGCGCCATGCTGCATCGGGTGGCAATATCGGGGTTGCTCTTTGTTCCCAGGTGGAGCAAATGCAGGATGGTTACATATCAGTTGAAGCCTCCAGTTTTCAGTTGGAAACCACCACTACCTTCCACCCTCATGTGGCCGGTATATTAAATATCACCCCGGATCATCTCGACCGGCATAAAACCATGGCCGGATATATAGCCGCCAAAGCCAAAGTATTTGCACAGCAGACCCAGGATGATTTTCTGGTTTTAAATTATGAGGATGAACTGGTTAGACAAATAGGCAGCCAAGCTGCTTCCCGGATAGTTTATTTTTCGGCAGATCAACCATTGGAGGAAGGTGTATTTGTTTCCGGGCCCTTAATTCAGATCAAATGGCAGGATGAATGCTTTGATCTGATGCCGGTTGCTGAACTGCTCCTGCGCGGCAAGCACAACCTGGAAAATGTTTTATGTGCAACCGCCATGGCCTTTCTTGATGGAGTCAGCCCCGAAGTCATTGCCAACGTCTTGCGCAATTTCGGCGGAGTAAGACATCGCCTGGAGGAAGTTGCCTGTTATAACGATATTTTATATATAAATGATTCCAAAGGTACCAATCCCGACTCCACCATCAAGGCGCTTAATGCATTTGATCGTCCCATTATCCTGATTGCCGGTGGCCGGCCCAAAGGAGGCACTTATCGGCAGGTTGCCGAGGAGATTAGCCGGAAGGTCAGGGAACTGGTGCTGCTTGGCGAAGCCCGGGAAATGATTAAATCAGAAGTAATGGAAAGCGGCTTCAGGAATATACATGAGGTAGAGGATTTTCCTGCGGCAGTATATAAAGCCCATCAACTGGCCCGGCCCGGCGATGTGGTTCTGCTCTCGCCTGCCTGCGCCAGTTGGGATATGTTTCCCAGCTATGAACATCGCGGAGATCAGTTCTGTCAAATTATAAACGAGATTATAAAGCAGCAGCCATAGGCAGGCGCAATATAACCAATATTGATGCTGCCGGTTCATTACCCGGAGAGGTGAGGATATGCGCTTAAAAAAAGGACCGCCGGATTTCGTGTTGTTTATCACTACCCTGGCTCTGATCGGGATAGGTCTGATCATGGTTTTCAGCTCCAGCTCAGTAACCTCCAATGTATACTACGATGATGCCTATTACTATTTTAAAAAGCAGCTCATGTGGGCTTTCATTGGTTTGGTGGCCATGATCGTGGTGATGAAGCTGAACTTTAACCGGCTGCGTGATTTTGCCATCCCTATGCTGGTATTGGCCCTGATATGTCTGGTACTGGTCATAACCCCGCTCGGAACCGAGGTGAAAGGCTCTTCCCGCTGGTTCGAGCTGGGGCCGGTGCGCTTTGCCCCGTCGGAATTTGCCAAACTGGCCTTTGTTTTATTTCTGGCCAAAAGCATGGAGGCCAATATAAATAAAATCAGATCCTTTACCCAGGGTGTATTGCCATATGTGTTTATGCTGGCCCTGGGCTGTGGTCTGATTATGATGCAGCGCGACCTGGGCACCGCTTTTGTTTTGGCCGGTACGATGTTTTTTATGATCCTGGTGGCGGGAGCCAAAATATCTCATTTGGGACTGATTACACTGCCCGGGGTTGCGGCTGTATTTGCAGCCATAATTTTTGAGCCATATCGCATGGAAAGACTGATGGCTTACACCAACCCTTGGAAATATGCCAATGATGAAGGCTTTCAAATCATACAATCTCTCTATGCATTGGGTTCAGGCGGACTATTCGGCATGGGTCTGGGGCGCAGCCGCCAGAAATTTTTCTATCTGCCCGAGCAGCACACCGACTTCATCTTTGCCATCCTGGGGGAAGAATTAGGCTTTATTGGAGTTACGCTCGTGCTGGGCCTGTTTTTGCTTTTTGCCTGGCGCGGGTTTAAAATAGCTATGAATGCGCCAGACAATTTCTCCCGTATCCTGGCATCCGGTATAACGATCCTGGTTGTCTTTCAGGCAGTTGTTAATATCGGAGTCGTTTCAGGCGCACTGCCGGTTACCGGTATTACTCTGCCATTTATCAGTTACGGAGGTACCTCCCTGCTGTTTTCCATGATCGGGATAGGGCTGTTGCTTAATATTTCACGCTACAGTATAAATAAATGAGGTGCAAAACATGAAGATCATACTCAGCGGCGGTGGAACCGGAGGCCATATTTATCCGGCCCTGGCCATTGCCGCAGAAATAAAAGAACGGCTGCCCGAGGTACAACTGCTTTACGTCGGTACCCCTTCGGGAATGGAAAGCAAGATCGTTCCTGCCGCAGGAATTGCCTATACCTCCCTTGATGTAAGCGGGATTGACCGCACTTCAATGCTGAAAGCCAGTAAATCAATGATTAAATTCCCCGGCAGTTTTTTTCAGGCCCGCGGTATCATTAAAGAATTTAATCCGGATATCATCGTTGGCACCGGCGGATACGTATCATTTCCGATCGTACTGGCCGGTACCTTTATGGGTATAAAAACCATCATCCATGAACAAAACGCCTATCCCGGGCTGGCCAACCGCAATCTGGCCAAAAGGGTCGATCGCATCCTGCTGACATTTCCCGAAGCCAGACAGTATCTTGACTCGGAGAATATAAAAGTAACCGGTCTGCCGGTGCGAAAAGAAATGATGCATACCGATAAAAAACAATCCCGCCGGCTGCTGGGATTGGATGCAAGCCTGTTCACAATTCTTGCTTTCGGCGGCAGCCTCGGTGCCAGGACCATAAATAATGCCATGATTGATTTCATAGACCGCAGTCGCAGCCAGTCTCTGCAGATTATCTGGATTACCGGAGAGGCCGCATATGAGCAGATACAGGGAGAGCTGGCCAGTAAATTTGACCTTAATACCATACGTCCCCGGATAAAACTGTTCCCTTACCTGAACCAAATGGAGCAGGCCATGAGTGCTGCAGATCTGGCTGTATGCCGGGCCGGAGCCAGTACGGTGAGTGAACTGGAAGTAATCGGCCTGCCCGCCATCCTCGTTCCCTATCCGTTCGCCGCTGATAACCATCAGGAAAAAAACGCCCGGGCACTGGCGAATAAAAACGCAGCCTTTTTAGTAATTGACGAGTTCTTTGACGGAGCGGAAATGTATAAAAAAGTTCAAGAATTGCTAAAACAACCGGAGAAATTAAGAATAATGGGGCAGAATATGTTAAAAGAAGCCAAGCCGGAGGCATTAAAAGAAATCGTCGATGAAATCCTGAAACTGGCTCCCAAGTAAATGCCAGGTCCGGGAATAAGTTGTGCCCGGTACCCCTGTCGGGACAAGCTTTAAAATAGAAGTGTAACCACTTATATTAATTGCGCATACTATAAATTGAGTTTAAGATATCGCAAAGAATTAAGGAGATGAGGAAATGGCCGCAAATAAAGAACAATGGATTCACATGGTAGGAATAGCCGGAGCGGGCATGAGCGGAATAGCCAGAGTATTAAAAGAACAAGGATTAAAAGTAAGCGGTTCCGACCTGCAGAAGAACGGTACCAGCAGCAAGCTGGAAGAAATCGGAATCCAGATTTATGAAGGCCATCAATCCTCAAACATTCAGGAGGGAGTTGATTTGCTGGTCATATCCTCAGCAGTTCCCCCCGAAAATATCGAAGTAGAAACCGCCCTACAACGCGGCATACCTGTACTCAAAAGAGGGGAAATGTTGGCCCGGTTGGCCAACGCCAGCAAGGGTATCGCGGTTGCCGGTGCCCATGGTAAAACCACTACTACCTCCATGGTTTATACCGTTCTGGAGAGTTGTGGTACCGAGCCGACCTATATCGCTGGCGGGGAACTGCAAGGCAGTGATCTCAATGCCCGTCTGGGCCGGGGAGAATATTTCGTGGTCGAAGCCGATGAAAGCGACGCTTCATTTTTAGCCCTGTACCCACATATTGCAGTTGTCACCAACGTAGAAAATGATCATCTTGATTTTTACAAGTCTTTTGACCGGATCAAAACTGCTTTTCAAAAATTTCTGCAGCAAACCGACAGCTCCGGTTTCGTTTTGCTAAATGGCGCTGACCCTTGTCTGCGGGAAATCAGCCGGACAGCATCCGCACGCGTACTGTTATATGGCGAGGACAGTAGTTTCGATTACTATCTGCAGAATTGGCAGGTACAGGGGATGGGATCAGTTTTCGAGGCTTATCGCTCCGGGCAGTATCTGGGTCGGGTAAGCCTTTCCGTGCCCGGACGACATAATGCCTGGAATGCGCTGGCAGCGATAGCAGTTGCCATTGAGCTGGGTTATTCCTTTAACACCATCGCCGCCAGTCTGAAAAATTTCCATGGTGCCAAACGCCGCTTTCAGATCATGGGTCGGATAGGAAGCAGTGTAGTTGTTGATGATTATGCCCATCATCCCACCGAGATTCAAGCAACCATCAAAGCCGCAAAAGGTTTGGATTTTGAGCGGCTGCTGGTTGTATTTCAGCCGCATCGCTATACCCGCACCAAACTTCTGGCGCAACAATTTGCGGTATCTTTTGCCCAAGCTGATCTGGTCATCATTACTGATATTTATGCAGCCGGTGAAAAACCTATCCCCGGTGTTGACAGCCAAATGATTCAAAGGCTTGCGCTGCAGGCGGGAGCCAATACGATATATATGAAAACCCAGGAAGAAATCGAAAGCTTCATCCGCCAAGAAATCAAAAACAACGATCTCATCATAACGATGGGTGCAGGTGATATTTGGAAACTGGGAATGAAGCTGGTAGAAAACAATAATTTGCCCTTGCTTGGATCCGTAAACCAGCGGAGGTGTTGATTTGGGAGAGCACTTATTGGTAAGGGGAGGCAAAATCCTCAAAGGCCAGGTCAATATTAGCGGTTCAAAAAATGCCATTCTGCCGATTATGGCAGCCAGTCTTTTGTCGGAAAAAGAAATAATCCTGAATGAAGTACCTGATCTGGAAGACATTAATGTTATGGCCGAGGCACTCAAACTTCTGGGGGCTAAGGTAAAACGTGAAGGCAAAGTATTGATCATTGACGGAAGCGGAGTAAGTAACTACGAACTTCCCGAGAGTATTTCCAGACGAATGCGGGCTTCGAATCTGGTCATGGGTGCCCTGTTGGGGCGTCTGCATGAAGCCAGGGTAGCCTTTCCGGGAGGCTGTGCCATTGGCTCCCGGCCGATGGATCTGCATATTAAAGGATTTAAAAGCTTGGGTTATGAGATCAGCGAAGGCAGCGGTTATCTGCATGGTAAAGAGCAGCATGCCCAGGGAAAAGAAATCATGCTGGATGTACCCAGTGTGGGCGCAACCGAAAATATTATGATGGCCGCCGCCCTGACCCCGGGATATACAATCATCAGAAATGCTGCCCGGGAACCTGAGATCGTCGATCTGCAAAACTTCATCAATCGCATGGGAGCCAGAATCAAAGGAGCCGGGCTGGATACGATCAGGATTGACGGGGTGGAAAGACTTGGCGGGGTAGAACATACCGTGATTCCTGACCGGATTGAAGCCGGGACCTTTATGGTAGCTGCTGCTATCAGCTGTGGTGACGTATGGCTGGAAAACATAGTGGTGGAACATTTGCAGCCAGTCATATCAAAACTAACCGAAGTGGGCGTGGAAATACTGCCCTGGTCGGGGGGATTACGCGTGGTGGGCAAGAGAAACTATCGACCTACGGATATAAAAACCATGCCTTATCCAGGTTTTCCTACGGATATGCAAGCCCAGATGATGAGCCTTTTGGCTGCGATTCCCGGAACCAGCGTAATGGTTGAAACGATCTTTGAAAATAGATTTATGCATGTGCAGGAATTACGCCGTATGGGTGCAGATATAAAAATAGAAGGCCGGGTTGCCATTATAAAAGGCGGCCATTATGAAGGGGCCAATGTAGAAAGCACCGATTTGCGTGCCGGTGCCGCCCTTATTCTAGCCGGACTTGCCGCCCGCGGTGAAACCAGAATCTCCAAACTCGAGCACATTGATCGGGGTTATGAAAAAATCCACGAAAAATTTAAAGCCCTGGGTGCAGATGTTGAAAGAACCAGTCCGGACTAACGTTGCAGGAAAAATTAAAACGGCTGTATGGCCCGCCTCCAAGGCCTGCTCTAAGCGGATAGACTGAGCGGGCTTTTATTTTTGTAAGAATTTCTTAAATTTTGTGTACCTAATATCAGGGGAATAAAATTTAAAAACTGGAAAAAGATATTGAGTTGCATCAAGATTAAATCACAGTTATCCTTAATTTGTATGCTATATTGTATATGTAGAATTTGATATAATTGCTCTTGATGAATTGGGATATGGCGGGGTAATCTTTATGATGAACAAAGCTGGCAAAATATCATTGCTCATCCTGCTGGCGCTGGTATGTGTATATCTATTTTTGCATAGTACAATTTTCAATATCGATAAGGTAGATGTCAGCGGCAATAAAAAAATAACCAGTGAGGAGATAACCGCCCTGGCAGGGATAACCCCCGGTGAAAATCTGTTTAAGCTTGATCGCGAACTGATCGAGCGCTCGGTTGAAATACACCCGGTGGTAAAAAATGCGCAACTGATCAGACATTTGCCCCATACGGCGGAAATAAAAATTGAAGAGCGTACCAGTTGGGCAATCATTCCCTATGAAGATTTGTTTCTGCTGGTTGATGATGAAGGCCACTGCCTGGATAAGCTCAATAGGCTGCCGGATGGCAATTTGCCCATAATTACAATGGATCAAATGCCACAGCGCGTTAATCTTGGACAGGCAGTCAACCAGGATGCAATCAAAATGATTAAAACGGTCTGGAAATCTTTTGATAGGCAAGATCGCAGCAATATATCGCAATTTCATTATATAAACAAGCAGAAGTCACTGCTGCTGTATACGCTCGAAGGGACCGAAGTACGCTATGGTACGCTGGAGCGGGTAGATGAAAAAGCCGCCAATTTTACCGAAACCCTCAAAATTGAAGCCAGTTTGCACAATGAGGGCAAAGAACAACTTGATTATGTAGATCTTAGATTTTCAGGTCGACCGGTCGTTAAAACCAGAACTTAGAAAGGTGATAAAGATGCGCAGCAAAACAGGACAGGTATCGATCATGATCGTTTGCTTGGTATTGGGGATCATGCTGGCAGTTCAATTCAAAAATACTCAGAATTCAGAGGTTAATCTTCGCGGTGCCAGAACCGATGAAGTTTATGTACGCCTGATGGAAGTGACTGAGGAAAGAGATGCATTGGCCAAAGAGGTATTATCTTTGCGGGAGAAAGTTATCAACGTCAGCAATGATAACAACGCTAATCGTGAATTGCAGGAAGAAATGCAAAAAGCCAATATGGCAGCCGGTTTACTGCCGGTGTATGGACAGGGAATCGTTGTGACCTTAAATGACAGTGCCCGGACGGTGCAGATGGGAGAGGATCCTAATTCGCTGCTGGTGCACGATTCGGATATAATGAGTGTTGTCAGTGAACTCAAAGCATCCGGGGCGGAGGCAATATCCGTTAATGGCGAGCGCATTATCGCCATGTCTGAAATCCGTTGTGCCGGAACCACCATTTTGGTTAACACCAATAGAATAGCTCCTCCCTTTATCGTCAAAGCCATCGGCGATCCGCAGATGCTGGAAAGCGGCCTGACCATAAAGGGCGGCGTAGCGCAAAAACTTAAAGATTACGGATTGCAAATACAGATTCAGAAGAGCGAAAATGTAGAAATACCAGCTTATACCGGTGTCATAAAAATGAAATTCAGTCAGCCTAATAAATAAAACCCGGCCTGTAAACTGCCGGCGGCAAGGGCGCAGGCATATACTACCGGAATTAAAAATAAATGCAAAGGCGGCATGCAAAATGTGGCTGTTGACTCTGTTTTGTCTGTTTATCGGTCTTTTTATTGGTTTCCAGATTCCCATACTATTGCCGGCAGTTTACGTAAAATATATGTCAATTGGGGTTCTGGCAGCACTTGATTCTGTCTTCGGCGGGATCCGCGCTTACATGGAAGATTCTTTTGATAACATTATCTTCGTCAGCGGTTTTATTACCAATACACTGTTGGCTGCCGGACTGGCCTATCTTGGTGATCGTCTGGGACTGGAATTGTATCTGGCTGCGGTGGTAGTTTTTGGCGTAAGATTATTCCAAAATTTGGGTATTATTCGTCGATATCTATTGAAAAAATACTGATAAAAATTATGCTTAAAAAAAGGGATTGACAATACGTTTGTGGTATTTATGACACAAGATAAACAAAGGGGTGTTCAAGTATTAACAAACGCAATGTGGTAGTTGGCTTGGATGTGGGTACCAGTTCAATTAAAGCTGCCCTGGCGGAGATCGTATCTCCCGGGACGGTTAACATACTGGGTTTATCCCGTCAACCTTCAGCAGGACTCCGCAAAGGAAATATCGTAGATATTGAAACTACGGCCAGGTCAATTGACAGTTGTCTTAATGAACTGGAGAGACTGACCGGGGTGGAGATTCAGAGTGCGGTTTGCGGTTTCTCAGGTATAAGCATAACCGCCGTCAGCAATCATGCCGTCATTGCAGTTGCCAATCCCAGTTATGAAATTACCGAAGAAGACAAGCGCCGGGTTTTGCAGTTGGCGCAAAACATTGCCCTTCCGCCCGATAAAATGATTGTGCAATTAATTGAACGCCAATATATAGTCGATGGCTATGATGGAGTCAAAGATCCCGTAGGTATGGTGGGCAGCCGGCTGGAAGCAGAAGTACTGATCATCATTGCAGCTGCAGCAGCCCTGCAAAATCTGCAAAGATCAGCCGACCGTATTAATCTCTATCTGGAAAGATTTATTTACAGCCCGATTTTGATGTCCGAGGCGGTTCTGATGCCGGCAGAAAAGGAAATGGGCGTAGCTCTGGTTGATTTGGGCGGAGGTACTACGGAAATAAGTGTTTTCCAGGAGGGCGCACTTTTATCAACCAGTGTTTTGCCAATCGGCGGAGATTACATAACCAGAGACCTGGCGATTGTCCTCCGGACTTCTATTGAAGAAGCGGCCCGCATCAAGGAAGAAAGCGCGGTAGCCGCCATTGCACTGGCCAATTCGGAAGTGATGGTAAATGTACGCAATATTCAGGGCAATGAAATAAAACAGGTTTCCCAGCATGTCATCGCTGATATCGTTGCGGCACGGGTTACAGAAATAACCGAGATGATCCATGCTGAACTGGTCCAAACCGCATATTTTGACAAGCTTCCCGGCGGACTGGTTTTATCTGGAGGCGGAGCCCAGCTAAAAGGGATTGCCGAGGTTATGGAAAATTATTTGAATATACCGGTGCGTGTGGGTAGGCCGGACAATATAAGGGGTTTACAGCACGAATACAATCAGCCCCAGAATGCAGTAGTGCTTGGCTGTATCGGCTACGCAGTCCTGAAGGCAATTCCCGGTCTGATCGAGGATAACCGCAGGTTTTCAACGGTTTTCAGCAAGATATCATATTGGTTTAGGGATTTATTTGCTTAATAATGGAGGAGGTTACGTGATGCCATTGGATTTTGATGTGGAAATGCAGCAGTTCGCAGATATCAAGGTGGTTGGAGTTGGCGGCGGTGGCAATAATGCCATTAACAGAATGATTGAAGCCGGCCTTAAAGGGGTTGAATTTATTTCGATCAACACGGATTCACAGGCGTTGTTTTTATCCAAAGCAGAAAAGAAAATCCAGGTAGGAGAAAAACTTACCAAAGGTCTGGGAGCAGGTGCTGACCCTGAGATAGGTATGAAAGCAGCCCAGGAAAATGAAGATGATATCTTGCGGGCACTCCAGGGTGCAGATATGGTATTCGTAACCGCCGGCATGGGTGGAGGAACCGGCACGGGAGGAGCACCGATTATTGCCCGTCTGGCCAAACAGGTTGGCGCCTTGACCGTGGGGGTGGTGACAAAACCGTTTTCCTTTGAAGGCCGCAAGCGTAATCAACAGGCAGAAGCCGGTATTCAGGATCTGAAGAATGAAGTTGACAGCCTTATTACTATTCCCAATGACAGATTGTTGCAGGTGGTAGATAAAAATACCGCATTTAACGATGCTTTTCGTATTGCCGATGATATATTGCGACAGGGTGTTCAGGGTATATCTGACCTGATCGCTGTACCCGGAGTCATCAATTGCGATTTTGCCGATGTCAAGACCGTTATGAAGAATACCGGTTCGGCACTGATGGGAATAGGCCGGGCAACGGGTGACAATCGGGCAGCGGAAGCGGCCCGCATGGCAGTTTCCAGTCCCTTGTTGGAAACCTCGATCGAAGGTGCCCGTGGTGTTTTGTTTAATATCAGCGGCGGCAGCAATCTGACCTTGTTTGAAATCAATGAAGCGGCTGAGATCATCCATCAGTCTGCGGATGTGGAAGCCAATATTATCTTTGGTGCCAATATTAATGAAAAGCTGGAAGAAGAAGTAATGGTCACGGTTATCGCCACCGGTTTTGATGCCAAAAAGCCAGTGCTGAGTGAGCCGGTTCTTCGCTCCAGGCCGGTGGAGAGCAGCCAGAGCATCCTGGACAAGAATGACCTCGAGATTCCTCCATTTTTAAGACGCAGTCGTTAAGAACGGATATTAAGAACGGATATACAATATAGATTGGCCTTAGCCGTTAACACGGCTTTGTCGATGACCTTGAGCCGGGTAAGAAATTACCCGGTTTATTTGTTTATCTGCCGGAAGAATAGTTTGTACAGTACCTAAAAACAACATTTTATTAAAGCCGGATTTACTATAATTTGGAATACATACTGTGTCAGAAAAATCATATGCCTTATGAAGGGTTATTTTTTAACCTGATTTACAGACTGAGTAGGTGGTGCTTGATACCCACTGGCAAGGAGAACATATGCATGCAGCCAAAGTATATGCAGACCTGACATTTCTGATCAATCTGAGCATGGATTTTTTGCTCCTGTGGACAACCGCCAGACTTTGCCGGGTATCCATATCATACCGCCGCTTATTTCTGGCTGCTTTCCTCGGCGGCATATATGGGGTCGGCAACCTGCTGGCAGCATTAACCATATTTTATACACTACCTGCCAAAGTGCTTATGTCATGCCTGCTTTTGTTCATTGCCCTGCGGCCGGTTAATTGGCAGCAATTTCAGAAATCATTTTTGGTTTTCTTCAGTTTAAGTTTCGTCGCCGCCGGGGCCAGTATGGCAGCAACTTTCCTGCTGCCCGGGTCGGAGGAAGCATCCTGGTCATACTTTTACCTGTTGCTGGGCGCCGCAGCACTCATCTTGATTTCCTTTCACGCCGAACGCTATTTTAAACAAACCTTGCTGCCGGCCTTGCTCAAATACCAGGTCAGGCTGCGCTTTGAAGACAAGATCTGCAGGGGAGAAGGGTTTCTTGATACTGGCAACGGCTTGCGTGACCCTTTGACCCGTCGCCCTATTGTAGTAGCCGAATATGCCTTTTTGCAGTCCTGTTTGCCGGAAGAACTGAATCGTGCCATGACAGATGATATAAATGAGGATCAACGGCTGGAAGCATTCAGTCGCAGCAGTTGGGGAAACCGCTTGCGTTTGATCCCATTTTCATCCCTGGGCAAGAAAAATGGTATGTTAATCGGGCTGCGCTGCGATGAGGTCGGGATAAAGATAGGCCGTCGGGAAATGTTGCACAAAAATTTAGTTGTGGCCATCTACCCGTATAAGCTAAGTGCCGAGGACGATTATCAGCTGCTGATACCGTCCGAAGTCGTGCAATAAGCAAAGGGGGAACGATTATGAAACTGGGTGAAAAATTTAGATTCCTGAAATTACGTTTTTTAAAGTGGTACGTCAGGAAGAAACTCCCGGGCTACGTTCATTACATCGGATCAGCCGAAATTCTGCCGCCGCCCTTAAAGGAAGGCGAAGAAATCAATCTGATTTCCCGGCTGGGCAGCGGTGATGCAGCCGTAAAAGCGACGTTGATCGAACATAATCTGCGTCTGGTGGTATACATCGCCAAGAAATTTGAAAATACCGGTATCAATATCGAAGATTTGATCTCCATCGGTACCATTGGCCTAATCAAGGCAGTCAATACCTTTGAACCCAGTAAGAATATTAAATTGGCTACATATGCATCCCGCTGCATCGAAAACGAAATCCTGATGTATCTGCGCCGTAATTTAAAAAACAAAGCCGAAGTATCCCTGGACGAACCGCTCAACGTGGATTGGGACGGCAATGAACTGCTGCTGTCTGATGTGCTCGGTACAGAAGCCGATATGATCTACAAGACCATCGAAGGAGAAGTAGAAAAATCATTGCTCCAACAGGCCATGCATAAGCTTAATCCCCGTGAAAAAATAATTATTCAGCTGCGATTTGGACTAAACAATGGTTATGAGAAAACCCAAAAAGAAGTAGCCGATATTCTGGGTATCTCTCAATCCTATATATCACGCCTGGAAAAAAGAATCTTAAAACGGCTGCAACGAGAAATACGTAAGATTGAATAATAAGTAACGATTTAATAAATAACCCCCCAACATACCCGCTTTCCTGTTATCAAAATGTGCCAGGAGGCGGTTTTTTTTGCCTTACCCATAAATCGGATGATATAAAGAATACGGTTCGGATCGCTTGGAATAATATATAACAAATAAGTAAATAATTATAAAACCCTTTAAGTATAAATGCCGTTAGTAAGGGCATGCTTAAAAAAAGTAACATGAGCAGGAAGGGGTAGCTCTTTGATTAATAAGGTAGAAATTTGTGGTGTCAACACTGCCAAGTTACCGGTACTAAAAAATGAAGAGATGCGTAAACTTTTTACTGCTATGCAATCCGGGGAAACAGGTGCCCGGGAAAAATTGATTCAAGGGAATTTAAGATTAGTTTTAAGTGTTATTCAGCGTTTCAGCAACCGCGGCGAGTATGTGGATGATCTGTTTCAGGTTGGCTGTATCGGTTTGATCAAAGCCATCGATAATTTTGATCTGGGACAGAATGTCAGATTCTCAACCTATGCCGTACCCATGATCATCGGCGAAATCCGCCGCTATCTACGTGACAATAATTCCATTCGCGTTTCCCGTTCCCTGCGCGATATCGCCTATAAAGCACTGCAGGCAAGAGAGAGGATGCTGGCTGAAAACGGTACCGAGCCGTCCATTTCACAGTTGGCCGAACAGTTGGAAGTACCCCGGGAAGAAGTCGTTTTTGCCCTGGACGCTATTCAGGAACCGGTTTCTCTGTTTGAACCGATATATAACGATGGCGGAGACCCGATCCTGGTCATGGACCAGATCAGCGATGACACTAACTCGGATGAACTTTGGCTCGAATCCATCACCATCAATGAAGCCCTTAAACGATTGAGTGAGCGGGAAAAACATATCATGGCGCTGCGTTTTTTTTACGGTCGTACCCAGATGGAAGTCGCCGACGAAATAGGCATCTCCCAGGCCCAGGTATCACGCTTGGAAAAGGCGGCACTCAAACAGCTGAAAAAGTACGTATAATGAGGATTTTGCATAATTCGAAATTTAACAGAAAAGTCCTTGGGATAACACAATATATAGAGCGATAACTTTTTCAGAGCAGCTATATACAGGATTGTTTTTTGGCAAAAGTTAATTATGCAAAACTCTAATAATCTAAACGGAGGGCAGGATATGAAAAAAAATCTGCTGGTTCTGGTATTGTTGGCCGTCATTCTGACCATGGCAGTACCTTTGACCAATTATTTGCAGCAAAGTGACAATGCCTTTACCTATAACAACATAATAAGCATCCAACCCGGACTCAATCATTAAAAATTTTGAGCAATGCTCGAATTCCTGGGAAGGTTTGGCCGAATATGATAAGATAAAGAAAAGCCAGGGGAAAGCAGGTAAATTTTATCAAAGACGATTCGATCAGACTGATATGGGCAGGAAAAAACAGGCCTTCGGATCAGGAAGGACCTGCTGCCTTGCTGCCTGTAGTGCAAAACGTTTATCCCCGCCCCCTGTTTAATGAAAGCAATATTTTGGATCCAGCCGGCCGGGAGCTTACCGACCGGTCGATTACCAACCAATACTTCCAGGCTGACAATCTCCAAGTCCTTAAGGCCTGGTCCCAAACAGAAAATAACCCGCCCATCAAGCTAATCTATATTGACCCCCCGTTTATGAGTCAGATACATTACCGTTCGCTGAAAGAGAACTCCGGGCAGCATGCCTTCGAGGACAGGTGGCAGCCCGAAAGTTATCTGGATATGCTTTATCCGCGGCTGCGTTTAATGCGGGAAGTGCTGGCCGAAGACGGCAGCATTTTTGTACATGTGGACTGGCACGTAAGCCACTACGTACATTTACTGCTGGATGAGATTTTTGGAGCGGCAAACTTCATCAATGAAATCGTGTGGTGTTACAGTGGCGGAGGCAATTCCCGCCGTCATCTGCAGCGCAAACACGATCTGATTTTCTGGTATGGAAAGAGTCCCTCATATACATACAATCCCCAGCATCGTCCCTATACCAAAGGAACCCTGGAAAGAGGACTAACCGCAGTGAAAGGCGATAAATACAAATTAGCCGCTGAAGGCGCATTGCTGCAGGATTGGTGGACAGATATCAATAAAATATTAAGTCCCACTGCTTACGAAAATTTCAAATACCCCACCCAAAAACCGCGGCAATTGCTGAACCGGATAATAAAAATGGCATCCCATCCCGGCGATCTTGTGGCCGACTTTTTTGCCGGTTCAGGCACCACCGCCGAAGTTTGCAATGAACTGGGGCGGCCCTGGATCATGTGTGATAACAGTCCCTTGGCTTTACAGACCACCATCAGCCGTTTGGCCCGGGCTGACTCCCCTCCCTTTGCCATCTACGCCGATTCCACCGCGAATAAAACAGCTCCCGAAAATGGAAACGCTGTAAGCACAGCGAAATTAAAAATGAAAGCCATCACCGTCCAGGAAAACGGCGATGATCACGTATGGGTAAGTTTGGGAATCGATGCTTATCAGCCCCAGGAACTGCCTGCCAACCGGACCCCGGAAGAATTTGCTTCCTTCATCGAATTCTGGGAGATCGATCCCGATTATAACGAAACCATATTCAATTCCCGCTATCAGCTCCTCCGTCCCCGGCAACAAAAACCTGGATTGCTGCCCTTAAATATCCTGCTGTCCCTGCCCCGCCGCCAGACCTATAAAATAGCGATAAAAGTGCATGATATCTTTGCCGGCCAGCAAATACAAGTCTTAACTTTTAGTCTTTCTGCTTCCGCCCAAAAATAAATACCGTATAATAATCTCTTGCATTGATTAAGTATTTGTGCTATCAATTGCTTTAGAACTTATTTCCAATTTCGTTCTGGAAATTCGAGGTGAGCTAGATGGAAACAAACGAGCTGGCCAGTCTCTTTTGTTTACATAGCCTGGAGCAGATAGGAAACCGTACCTTATGGAAAATAAAAAATTACTTCGGAAGCTTTCAGAACTGTCTTGATGCCCCAAGCCAGGATCTGCAGGCCTCTTTTTTAAGTGAAGATATCGCCAGCCGCATTCTAGCTGCCCGGCAGAATATCGATAGACAGCAGATGCTCAAGGACTATTTAGACAGCGGGGCACGCCTCAGTTGCATAGAAGATGAAGATTATCCGCTCTGGCTGGGAAAAATCCATGACCCGCCCTATTTATTGTATTACCGGGGAGAACTATCCAGCCTGAACGAGTTGTCTATAGCCATCGTCGGCTCACGCCGCGCCAGCAGTTACGGCAAAATCCAGTCCTTTCGCCTGAGCCGGGAACTGGCCGCAAAAGGAATCACCATAGTAAGCGGCATGGCCCGCGGCATTGATACCGAAGCCCATAAAGGAGCACTCGAAGCAGGCGGCCAAACCATAGCCGTGCTTGGCAGCGGACTGGATGTAATCTATCCGCCCGAAAACAAACAGCTGTATAATGAAATCAGCCAGCAGGGAGCAGTCATCACCGAGTTTCCTCCCCATACCCACCCCGAACCAGGTAATTTCCCCATGCGCAATCGGGTCATTGCCGGGTTGAGCAGAGGAGTGCTGGTGGTAGAGGCCCAACAGCGCAGCGGCGCCTTGATAACCGTAGATTTTGCCCTCGAACAGGGCCGCGACGTATTTGCCGTTCCCGGCCCCATAAACAGCAAAAA
>JAAYCZ010000181.1 GCA_012729495.1 Syntrophomonadaceae bacterium
CGATAAGTTCTTGAATTTTTACTCAGTCAAGAATATTTGTAGTTAATTTCGTATATGATTTAATATTTTGTCGTTAAAAAGTATTAACCAATATGTAAAAATAATGGTAATATAATTACATAAAATACCAGCAAAATCACTAAAAGGAAAAGAGGAAAGCTAATGCCCTATATGGACTGGCATGTTTTATTTAGCGCTTTTGGCTGTAAGATTATTAAATGCAAAGAATGTGGTAGTTTATATTTGTATCACCGTAATAAAACGACTCGTATCTGGGGCAAATCTTGTTTAAGGCATAGTTATTACAATCATTCAAACCAATCCAAATGAGTAAAGTCATAATTCGTATTCTAATCGGTCTCAATATAAATACTGCGACTGGGGAAGGCCATGGATACGCCCTCTTCTTCCAATATATTCATAATTTTTAAATTGACATCCTGGCGTACCTCCAGGTATTCTTTCCATACCGTGGTGTTGGTAAAGCAATATATAAAAACATCAAGACTGCTCTCACTGAATTTTTCAAAATTAACCATAATCGTTTCATTATGTATTTGGGTATGATCAATCAACATATTTTTGATTCTCTGCACGCAGATTTCTATTTTTTCGCGGGGGGTCTGGTAGGTCAGACCTAAGCTAAATGTTAGTCTGCGTTTTCCCATACGAGTCCAATTGGTTATAGCTTCATTGGCCAGGGTTGAATTTGGGACAGTAACAAGTGCCTGCGCAAACGTTCGAAAACGCGTGCTGCGAAAAGAAATGTCTTCCACGGTACCCTCAACGCTGGGGGTCGAGACCCAATCACCAATGGAAAAAGGTTTTTCCGTAATGATAACGATACCACCAAAGATATTGGCCAGAACATCCTTGGCAGCTAATGCAAAAGCAAGTCCCCCCAGACCAAGTCCGGCAATAAATCCATTGATATCATAATTCAATTCACTGGCACAGAGAACTATGCCGAGGGCTATGATTATAAATCTAATTACTTTGGAAAAGAACGGTATGAGGATATCATCGATTTTATATTTGGCCTTGATTTGATTTGAAATTGATGAATGAATTCCTGCCAATTCATAGAAGCCCCAGGCGATTAAAATGATAATGGCGCAGCGGAAAATTTTATAAATAAAAATATCCTGGGCAGCGCTTAGCGGCAGATATCTTAAAGCCCAATAAGTTCCCAAAATTATTATGAAATAGTGGAGCGGATTTTGAAAGGATTGTATGATTTTATTTTGCAGATTGGATGGATCACGGGAGGTTAGCTTTAAAATAATTTTTATGATATAAAAGCTGATAAACTTGCCCAGTAACAAAAAGAATAAAAATATAATCAATGCAATTATACCAGCCCGCAAATTGGCGGAAACATGCTGCAGAATATAAGTGTAACTTAGCCTCAGTAATTCCATGTTGTTTTTCCTCCCCTTCATCATCCCGCCGGACAAAACAGGCAAGTATATTTTTAACTTTTGCCCAATTAATAAAAAATATAATCAGATAAATTTTATCATAAAACAAGGACCTTAAAATAGTTGAAGGTCCTCAGAGCGTCAATAAAGTCGAATAGCTGCGTTACGCAAAACGCTCGTTCAATCGGCGTACTTGTTACGGGTCATTCCCCCTAAGGGGTGTGTCCCCATACCTTTGCGCCGCCTCAATCACGAGCTTTTTGCAAGCCTTGCTCTTCGCCTTTTTTGCTCGCTCTGTTGATATTTTACCTTATTGACAGTCAATAAGGACCTTCAAATAGTTGAAGGTCCTTACAAATGAATTATTAATAATCTGTTTATTTCTCTTTTTCTTCTTTTTCCTTCTTGGCTTTGGCAATTATTTTCTCGGCGTCCTGGGAGGGAACTTCTTCATAATGATCCACTTCCATTCTGAACTTGCCGCGGCCCTGGGTGATGGATTTAAGATCAATCGTATATCTGGCCATTTCCGCTAAAGGTACCTGGGCTTTGACGACCTGTTTCTTGCCTGACGGTTCCATTCCCATGACTCTTCCCCGTTTGCTGTTGAGGTCACCGATAATATCACCCATGTAAGTATCAGGGATTTCAATTTCCACGTTTACAATCGGCTCGAGCAGAACCGGCTTGGCCTTTTCCACGCCGTTCTTAAAAGCGATCCTGGCGGCCATTTTAAAAGCCATTTCCGAGGAGTCAACTGAGTGATAGGAACCATCATAAAGGGTGGCTTTGATATTGGTAACCGGATATCCGGCCAAAACGCCCTCTTCAAGCGCTTCCTGCAGGCCTTTTTCAACTGCCGGGAAGAAGTTGCGTGGTACCGATCCGCCGAAAACATTTTCTTCAAAAGCAAATACACCTTCATCATAGGGCTCAAATTTAATCCAGACATGTCCATATTGGCCATGGCCGCCGCTTTGTTTCTTGTGCTTGCCTTCTACTTCAACCGTGGCACGAATCGTTTCCCGATAAGGAATTTTCATTTCACGGCTGACTACATCTACGCCAAATTTGCGGGCCAATTTGTCAATTACGATATCCACATGGGTATCACCCATGGTGGTTAATATGGTCTGACGGGTTTCAGTGTTTTTCTCGACCTTAATGGTTGGATCTTCTTCAATCAGTCTTTGCATAGCCCCGCTTAATTTATCCTCGTCTCCTTTGCTCTTAGGTTCAATGGCCATACTTAAAGTCGGCAGCGGAAAATTAATCGGATCCAATAGAACCGGATTGGCTTTGGTGCATAATGTATCAGCGGTGGAGGTAACGCTTAATTTAGCCACTGCCGCGATATCGCCGGCATTTAGTTCCGGAACTGAAGCTTGTTCTTTGCCGGTCATGACCAGCAATTGGGCAATTTTTTCGTCTTTTTCTTTATTGGCGTTGTAAATTACGTTATCAGCTTTCATTTTTCCGGTAAATATCCTAAACATGGTCAACCGTCCAATATAGGGATCGGCTATGGTCTTAAATACCTGGGCGGCCAAAGGATCCTTCTCAATATCCTTGCCTTTGACCATAGCATTGAAGTCGGGTGTGGGTGAACACTCAACGATAAAGTCCATCAAAGCAGTAACGCCCATATTATTTAGAACCGAGCCACACATGACGAAAACAGCTGATCCGTTGGAGGCTGCAGCTTTAATGCCGCTTTTGATTTCATCATCAGTGATTTCTTCGCCTTCCAGATATTTGGTCAGCAAATCGTCGTTGGCTTCAGCTGCGGCCTCGATTAACTCCAGCTTGTACATTTCTACATCATCAATCATATCAGCTGGAATATCAGTCTCCGTCATTTTGCCGCTTCCGGGTTCGATCATGAAAGCTTTCATTTTTATCAGGTCGACGATTCCTTTAAAGGTATTTGCTGCCCCTATGGGTAATTGAATGGGAACCACATGATCAGAGAAAGTATCTTTGATCTGGGTCAGGACTTTGTAGAAATCTGCATTTTCCCGCTCCATTTTATTAATGAAAGCAATTTTGGGGACCTGGGGATAATCATCCCAGGCGACCTGGGTCTGCACTTCAACTCCAGCTGTGGCAGAGAACATCATTAACATACTGTCAACGATGCGCATTGCGCCTGCAACCTCGAAATAAAAATCTGCATAACCGGGAGTATCAACTACGTTGATTTTACAATCTCTGTATTCACATGGAATCAGCGCAGTGCTGATAGTAAACTTTTTCTTAATTTCTTCCGGCAGATAATCCCCCACACTGGTACCATCATCAACCTTGCCCAGTCTCTTTAAAACCCCGGTGGAATAAAGCATTGCCTCAGCCAGTGATGTTTTGCCCGTACCTCCATGGCCGACAAGTGCAATGTTACGAATACTGCTGGTAGGATAGACCTTCATCCAATAAACCTCCTCAAAATATTTGTACACGGTAAAATGGTACTATACTTTAGCACAACTGGCAAAACCTTTTTTTGAGGCAGCACACAATACTGCAGGTTTGCTTTAGGTTCAAAGTTTTATCTATTCTATAATGTTATAGGGTTGTTTCCAGATCAGGAAAATTTCTTTTTTGAAAACTTAAAGTCAGCTCTTTATATTTATTTATTAGCGTATAGTTGGTCAAATCAAGGTTGATCGGGGTTACACTAATATAATCGTGCTCAACTGCGTAAACGTCACTATCCTGATCCTGCTCTTCCTGCATCAGGCTTCCACCCAGCCAGTAATACTTATTTCCGCGCGGGTCCTGCCGTTCTTCAAAAAGATTATCATAATTTCTAAGCCCCAGTTTACATACTTTGATGCCCTTTATACGCGAGCGTTCGACAGCAGGTATATTTATATTAACCAGGGTTTTAGGCTCGATTCCCCAATGCATTAATGATATTACCAGTTGTTTGGTAAAATGGGCGGCAAAGCTGAAATCACTTTCACTGTGATCTGAATCAAGCGATATGGCCAGAGAAGGGCAACCCATTATGATTGCCTCCGCTGCTGCCGAGACTGTGCCGGAATACAAAACATCGCTGCCCAGATTGGATCCGTGGTTGATTCCGGAAATAACCAGATCAATTTTATCCTCGATTAGGCGGGCAATGGCTATCTTTACACAGTCCACCGGAGTTCCGCCTACAATCCAGGCTTGTTTAACCCCCGGGAAGGTAGTTTTGGTTACTTTAATCGGATCAAATACGGTTATGGAATGTCCGGTACCGCTGCGTTCACGATCAGGCGCGACCAGATACAGCTCAGCGATTTGGCTGAGTTCCTGGACAAGTATTTGAATGCCGTGGGCATGAATACCGTCATCATTCGTAATCAGTATTTTCATTCAAATGCTACTCCCCGTTCCATAAGCATAATTTCTTTCACCGGCCAGTAAATAACAAAGGCCTTGCCCTTGATTTTATCCTGGTTTAACCAGGCGTTCCACATGTGACTGTCAAAGCTGTGGTTGCGATTGTCTCCTAATACCAAAAGACTGTCTTGGGGTACTACTACCGGACCGTAAGTGTAATTAACCGGTTCGTTTAAATAGGGTTCAACCAGCGGCTTGCCATTTATATAAACTTTATTGTTTTTCATTTCCACCGTTTCCCCAGGCAGACCAATTACTCTTTTTATATAATCGTCTTTGGAATTCAGAATATCCGGCGGGCGAAAAACAATAATATCTCCACGCTGCGGTTCCTTGAAATAATAGATAAATTTGTTGACCATGACCCGATCTCCCACCTTTAAGGTAGGTACCATTGATTCCGATGGGATGATCCGACCTTCGATCACGAAGGTTCTTAATATCATGGCCAGAATAAAGGCGATGATTACGATACTTAGCGTTTCCTTAATAAATTCCCGGAATTCTTTACTCAATCAATCCACCCCAATACTAATTTTGCCGTTGGATAATATCAATGATTATAAAATTGTTTATAAAATAAGCAAAAATTAAAATTCGTAAATTTTTATCGTCATTTGCTCAGCTTCTTTATCTTTGCTTAGCCCAAACATGATTTTTTTGTTTTTAAGACTCTTATTAAGGAAATCTATTACGTAAACAAGTTCATCGTTGGCGGTAAAATTTTTTAAAGCGATGAGCTCGAGCTTGCCAGGAGATTTCTGTTCCTCCTCCAAAATTATATCCCCTTTCATACCTTTCTATTTTAAAGTTTAGATAAATGCTTTACAAGCTGTTGCCGGATTAACCTGCTGATGGTTAAACGCTGCGTACTTTACAGCGGGCCTCATGGATATGTTCGAGTTCTCTTTTGTACCTTATCATTAAGGTATCTGCAAATGCTTTTATATCTGCTATTCCCAGTTCTTTCAGTCCGACCGTTTTAATCGGCGTACCTTCTGTATTAATATTCAATCCGATATGAATAAGTGCTGAAACGTTTGTTACCGTAGCAACTGATACCGACAGCTTGCCTTTATTAAAATAGAGATCATCTCCCATACGATTGACCGTAATTTCAAACTGATCCAGTTCTTCCTTGATCAGGGCCATGAACAGCCATTGCCGGTAAATAGCCAGTTCCAAATCAGGATTAAAATGTTCGATGATGAAATTGAGCATCAGCGGCGAATAAATCGATTCCTTTCGATGCACATCAATCAAGTCAATCATATTGTCCAGGGTAACATTGCTTTCGCCGATAAAAGCTACTGCCGCATCTCCGATTAAACCGAAATTTCTGTATATCCAATGAGACTGCAGTTGGGTTCCGTCGTATGCCAATTGCTTGTCAGTTACCAAAGTTTTAATCATAGTAAATCCTCACTTTCATAAATTGTCTGTCCGTAAACCGGATTATATAATAAATATTACCACTTAAACCGGGATTATAAAAATTACTGCTGCTTTAAACCGTTCAAACGCTATTACTTATATGAAAATCATCTCTTCGGTATGGAAAAAATAGAGGCAGCTGTCTTTGACTCTCTTGTCCAATATTTTTTCCAGCGCATTTTTATAAAGATTAATCTGGATACTGTATTGCTGAATCAGGGCAGCCCGGTTTTGAGCACTTATGTAATCGGTTTTATAGTCAACCAGGACCAGTTCATCCCCTTCTTGGAAATAAAGATCAATAATCCCCTGGATCAGCAGTTCTTCATCGTTTGCCTCTATTCCTTCCAAAATGCTTTCGGCTTTGCAAACAAGATTGAAAGGTACTTCGCGGTACACAGCCGGGGATTTTAACATTCTCTGCCCCAACTGGGAGTTCATAAAGCGAACGATCTTCTCAGACGAGACCGAGTCTATTTCTTCCGCGGTTAATAATTCGCGCTTTAGCATTTCCTGCAGTTGAAGTTCGATGGCAGCTGCACTGCTTACTCTGGCCAGATCAAGGTGCTGCATGACAAAATGCATGATCGTTCCCTTTTCAGCACCGCTGAGCTTTACGGTTGCCTTGCCGGTATCATGCTTGATAAATTCCGGTTCGGGTAAAAGCAGCGGCGGTTCGGGCAGAATAACCGGCCAATGGTCGGTTTGATTTTTTTTGATACTGCTTACCGATAGCTTGGAGGGAATCCCTTCCGCCTGCCGGTGAGGATAATTCCAGTCCAGCCGCATGTTTACCAATGCTGCCTCAGCCGAAGCGCTTTCCCGTTTAAAATCCTGCAATTTAAGCTGGACAGAAGATTGCTGCACCAGGATCTCACGGTGGGCAGCGGCCAGCAAGGCCGGGCTTAAAATAGATATTTTCCATATTGAGTTGTCCGCATAAATATCACCATCATATTCATCCTCCAGCAGGCTGCGCAGGACTTCTCCATCAGGATGATGCATCAGCACCGGACCGATCCAATCCATAAAGCTGCGGGCCTTATTCAGACCATACGGATTCAAAGACCGTACCCATTTTTGGGCCTGTGAAGGTATGTTTTTTAAAGAACCCAGCATGATCAATTTATTGATCGCTCGGGTACAACCTACATACAGGATACGCATTTCTTCAGACAAATTTTCATTTTTCACTTTACTCTGAATCGCCATGCGGGCCAGACTATTGCTCTTAATCCGGGCTTCGGGATCCACATAAATAGGTCCGATTCCCAAATCCTTGTGAAACAGTACGGCAGCGCTGGTATCGCTGAAATTAAACTGTTTGCCCATTCCCGCCATAATTACAACCGGAAATTCCAGCCCTTTGCTTTTATGTATACTCATAATCCGCACGACATTGTCTTCTTCGCCCAGAACCCGTGCGTTGCTCATATCTCCATGATCCGCCTGCAGCGAATCGATAAAATTTACAAAGTTGTAGAGCCCTTTCAGGGTACTGGCCTGAAACTGACGGGCACGATCCAGCAGAATTCGTAAATTGGCCTGACGTTGAATACCGCCCGGCATGGCCCCAACAAAGTAGTAATAATCCGTCTCCAGCATGATTTCCCAGATTAGCTGATCAATGGGCATGAAACGGGCTTTGTCTTTCCAGTTGTCCAATCGATACCAAAATGAAGACAGGCGGCTGCTTAAATCATCATCGTTATGCTTGATATATTCCTCCACCGCCTGGTACATGTGGCCGGCGTGGTTGTTTAAGCGGATGGTAATCAAATCGTGAACGGTAAACTTACCGAGGGGTGAGCGCAAAACGCTGAGCAGAGGAATGTCTTGCTTTTTGTTGTCTATAATGCGCAGTAGATTTAGAAACATCTCTATTTCCAAAGCTTCAAAATAACCGCTGCCTACGTCGGCATAGCAAGGAATACCCTGCTCCGTCAGGATATCCAAATAAACATCGGCGCGATTTTTGGTTGAACGCATCAGCACAACGATATCCCGGTATGCAACCGGACGAATGCAATTTTTACGCGGGTCATAAATATTTGTTCCGATTAATTCCTTGATCCGGCGGGCAGCAAAACTGGCTTCAGTTTCCACTTCATTTAAATCTTCGCCATCTTCATCGATTTCCAGCAACCCGAAGTCTTTTTCTATCAGCATGACTTCTATCCTGGCATCCTCTGCTTCTTCCATGCCACTGCCATAACGCAGCCAGGAAGATTGATCATAATCAATTTCACCCAACTCCAATGACATTATATGCTTGAAAATATAGTTCACCCCGGCGAGGATTTCCGCGCGGCTGCGAAAATTTTTATCCAAATCGATACGACGGTTAAGGGCAGCAGGTTCTGATTGAAAACTACCGTATTTGCTGATAAAAAGAGTTGGATCTGCCAGACGAAAACGATAAATGCTCTGTTTGACATCGCCCACCATAAAAAGGTTGCGCTCGCCTTTGATGAAATTCAGCAGACTCTCCTGAACCAGATTGCTGTCCTGATATTCATCCACAAAAATATAATGATATTTATGGCGATATGTACGGGCTGACTGGGGATCGCTTAAAACCTGCAGGGCAAAGTGCTCCAGATCATTAAAATCCAGAATATTTTTATCGGCCTTTTTCTCCCGGTAACGGCGGGCAAAATCAACGGTCAATTGCAGCAGTGCTCGCATACTGAGGTGCAGCTGTCCCAATTCATCAGCATATTCATGGATACTTTTTCCCAACGTAAGCTTTTGCATATCCTTGATTATATTTTTGCCTTCATCGCGTAAAATTTTAACATTTTCCTGCCAATGCGGGTCGCAGTCCCGGGCGGCCCTGCCTAAACGGGTAAAATTAACCGTTTGCAAGTGCTGGGCAAGACAGTGCAATCCTGCCTGCAAACGTGAATCCAATTGGCTGGTAAGCAACAGATCATCTTCCAGGGCCGGCCGGTATCCTTCCAGAGCCGGCTCATGATCAATCACCGCTGCGGCTTTGGCAAACAACTCTCTGGCCTCACTGATTTTAGCCTGCATATCCTGACTTAAAATTGCTGCCCAGGTGCTTTGCGCCAGTTCATCAGCCGGCCTGGCAAGATAATTGACCTTTTCCTCCAGCCACGTAAAAGGCTCAGGCTGACTCTGAATAAATGTGTAGGTACGAAGAATGAGATTCTCTATGGCTTTATCGTTCCTGGTGCCGGCAAAACGTTCCACCAGATCCAAAAAATTTTCGTCCCCGCTGGCATAGGCTGCTTCCATTACCTCTTCAACTGTTTCCCGGCGTAAAATTGAACATTCGGTAGTATCACCGATTCTGAACTTCGGATTGATATCCAGCAGGTGGAAATTTTCGCGTACAATACCGGTACAAAATGCATGGATAGTACAGATTGAGCTTCTGCCAACCATCTGCAGCTGGCGGCGCAGATGTTCCGGATTATCAGGATTGGATTCCAGTTGTTTTACAATAGCGGCAGTAATTCTTTCCCGCATTTCTCCGGCCGCGGCATTGGTGAAAGTGACGATAAGCAGATTTTCAATATTCAAACCGTCCGCACAGATCATACGAATAATTCTTTCCACCAGAACGGCGGTTTTTCCTGAACCGGCGGCAGCTGCCACCAGTAAATTGCTGTTACGTGATTCAATGGCCTGTTGCTGCTCCTCAGTCCATTTGGTCATGATTATTATCCTCCCGGAGTTTATTGATCTGATTTAATATATCAGCATCCTTGACTAGCGCGATGTGTTTATAGCGGTTGGCGGCAAACAGTTTGTCAAACTGGCAAACGGCATGATAAATGCAATTGTCGCAGGCCTTCCATTTATCAGTCTTGACCGGTTCGATACGGATCTGGCCGCTGATCATTTGGTTCCCGATTTCTTTTAGCAGATCCTGCAGATAAACCAATAACAAATCAAATTCTTCAGCCTCCAAAACACTGGATGCGGCTTTAAATTCACCATTATTCTTAATCCCCAGCGGCAGGATATCAGAATCTCCCTGCAAGTCACGATCCATTGCTCTTACCAGTTCAACATCTTTTAAAACGAGTCCGTTCAGGCGCAGTTTTTTGCGGATTTTAGCTTCAATATCGGTAACATCCATATCGGTTACATTAATCAAGGGATCGTCGATTTTAAAATAAAATAAACCGGCTGGTTTATAGTCTTTATTTATAATTGCGGAACCGGACTCGGATTTATTTGATTTAAGCACTGCCAGCAGATAGACAAACAGCTGCAGATTCAGCCCGAAATATAGTTCGGCCAGACTTAGCTGC
This sequence comes from Syntrophomonadaceae bacterium, assembly GCA_012729495.1. Taxonomy (GTDB): domain Bacteria; phylum Bacillota; class Syntrophomonadia; order Syntrophomonadales; family Syntrophomonadaceae; genus Syntrophomonas_B. The sequence continues at coordinate 10,529 of JAAYCZ010000181.1, forward strand.
TTTTCTCCGCTTTTATAGTCAATGATTTTAAAGTACCGGCTGTCTGCCGATTCAAATATATCAATCCGGTCGATACGGCCTTCCAGGTAAAAACTTTGTTCATTATTTATTTCTACCCGCAGGGGCGGAAAAACGCCGTTTGAACCAAAGCTGGCTTCATAGAGGAACGGCTCAAAATCACCCCTTTGGATATGTTCAGTCAGAGTCCATACCGCCCGCCGGGTTATTCTTTGCAGCCGCCGGGCCAGATAACGGTACCGAAAATTGCTCATCATGATTCCGTTATTATGCAGGGCCGTCTGTTCGGTCATAATTTTATCTACCAGCTCATCACAATCAGAGCGCTTAATATTTCTCCAGTCAATTCCCTGCTCGGTTAGTGTATGCGAAAATTCAGCCAAACCTTCATGCAGCAGTATTCCGATGTCCGGCATGCCTACCGCAAAACTTTTTCGTTCCCGGGGCCGCAGTCCAAAGCGGACAAAATGAGCAAAAGGACAGGCAGCAAATTGCTCCAGCCTGGACACACTGGAATAAAAGGGAGTCCGGTAAAGCTTTTCAGCGCTGACTTGCTCCAGCGGGGTGATTTGGTTTTGATAAAAAAGAGCATCCAGTAAGCTCTGGCGTCGGTTCTCCCATTCCGGATGGTTATAATACCAGGCATAGACATCCCACCAGAAGTCATTCATTTCTTCGCCGTCAAGCAAGATTCGCAGCTTTTCAGCCAGATATTTAAAACTGCCGGTTGGAGTCACTAACTGATCTAATTCTATTTCCGGCGTCCTGAGCAGATCACTGTGGGTAACCAGCCGTGGAAACAAAGTCTTAATCCGGTTGATCAGCAGTGACGGCCGCAGGGCTTTGCCCTCCTGGTCGGCAATTGCATAGGATAAAGATAAAAATTCTTCTGCCTGGCTGAAGGCCAGATAAATATCGAATTGTTCTGCAATACTTTGGGTTTGCTGATCCAGGTTCCATTCCAATTCATATCGCTGCAGGATTTGTTTTTCTTCCTCGGTAAATATAGCCTGACCGGCAGGGACTGACGGCAGAATCCCGTCATTTACCCCCATCACCAAGACGGCTTTTACGGAATGGTTTTTACTTCTGCCAATATTGCCGATCACAACCTGATCAACCGTGGTAGGAATGATCCCTATGGCAAAAGATTTAAAGCCGGTTTCCAGCAGGCTGGTGTAGTCCTGTAAACTAATTTCATTATCACCCAGAATCTCAACCAGCTGATCAAACGTTTGCATGATAATATTCCAGATCTGATTATTTTCCAGGACATATTCATATAAACCTTCCCGACGCAGTGTTTCAGACCATTCCTGCAGCTTTGGTTCGATGTTTAAGCCCTGCAGATATTGAAAAAGAGCCCGACTTAACTCGCGTCCGGTTTTTTTTCCCTGTATTGATTTTTCCATTTTTTGCAGAGGCTCGATCAGCTTTTTCCGTTTTTGATTAATGGCGGCCAGCAGTTCTGCATCTATTTCATCCTGACCGCGGCAGAAATCTTCCTGACACAGTTTGCCGCGTATACCGTAAGCCAACATATAATTTTCCATTTCCTCGCCTTCATCCGGAGTCAGAGCAGTGAAACCGCTTTTGAGAAGCATGAAAATATCCTCCGGGCGGTAACCGCGATTAATTACCGCCAGCGAAGAGATGATCAGTTTAATTAAGGGGTGATTATCAGCAGCAAATTTTGTATCCAGAAAATATGGGATTCTGTATTCACTGAAGACCCTCCCCAGCAATGCTCCGTAAGTATCCAAATCACTGCCCAGCACGGCAATATCGCGCCAGCGCCAGCCATGCTCCTGCACCAGCCGTACAATCCGGGCGGCAATATATTCGGCTTCACTGTAGATACTGGCAGCAGCAAATACTTCAATCCCATTTACCGCATCGGTAAAAGTCTTATGCGGATAAGCATACAATTCCTGCTCCAGATGTTTTAATGCATCCGCGGGATCGTTGTGATTATCTGCCAGCACGATTATTTCTTCCGGCAAGCCGTGGCGGATTGCGAGGGCGTGGAGTTGTTCATAGCCGTTGCGGCTGATGGTAAAAATATCTTTATCCCGGCCGGGTCGGGGGTCAAGAGTCAGACAAAAAGTAGTATCCTGGGCCTGCAGCATTATTTTTTCAATGATTCTGAGATCCTGGGGCGAAAAATAACTGAATTTATCCAGCCATACCCGGGTATTTCTTAGTAATACTGAATCATCCATTTTTTCAATAAATAAATTCAGCTGATCCTCCATATCCAGATAATGATTTTCCATATAAGCGGTGAAAGCTTCATAGATAAGACTGATATCATGCAGTTTTAACCGCAGTACATCTTCGGTTATGGCAGTATATTTTGATTTTAATGTCGTGGGCTCGAGATCATACTGTTTAAAATTGGCAAACAAGAGACTTAACTCTTCGATAAAACCTTCATGGCGCCCGGAATTTTTATAAATGGTCAAATCCGCGGCAATATCATGCAGCACTTTTTTTATAACCATGTTTCTGCCCTGTTCATTGATAAGCACTCTGGTTCTGCCGCCGGTTTCATTTAAAACCCGGTAAGCCAGACGGTTAAAGCTCAAAACTTCAGCCCGCATAATTCCAGGCAGCTGCAACTGTCCGATTAAATTTCTTTCCGCCTGCAGAGTGTATTGCTCCGGCACCAACAAAAAAAGATACTGCTCATTTTTCTGCCCCAATGCCGCCCCTATTTCTTCAACCACCCGACGATCTGCTCCTGAGCCTGCCCGGCCAATGATATAACGTATCGTCATCGCAATATATCCTCTCCATCCAATCATCTTAAAAAGAATCAGATGATTAAGGAATTCGCGCATGCATAGCTATTATCCTGCCATGAATCACCGGAAGGACTTACGGAGAGAAATGAATTGATTATTGTATTAGGATGAACAAGAGGACAGATTGAATTGAAGCAAGGTTTTGATGCCGGGCCATAATCGCCCGGCTAATCAAGCAGTAAAATGCGTGCACCTGCTGCCAGCAGCGCGATTCCCAGCAGATCCAGATACTGAAAAGACATTTTCTTCATGCCGAATGCTCCGCAGTTGTCAATCAATAACGCTGTCAGCACCTGAGCCACAATGATGGCGGTAGTGGCATTCCCGACCCCGATTTGAGGCATAGAGCGCACAATTGCGTAGATGATAATTACATTCAAGACCCCGCCCAGCAAAACATACCACGGTGCCTGGCTTATTTTGCTGAGGTTGCTGAATCCGACTCCCAATACCACGATTATAATTAAAGTCGTAACTGTACCGATTAAATGAACAATCAAAGTTGACTCCCACAGACCAACCACTTTACCCAGGGCTGCATTCATCGTCCCCTGCAAAGCCATAGCTGACCCGGAAACTGCCGCTATTAATAAGTAAATCCATTTAGACATGACTACCCGCCTTTTTTTCTTCTTATTGTCCATCCCGGCGATGATAATTATTCTTTTTGCTTGAAATTATATTTAGCATATAAAAAAAGCCCGTTTGGCAATCGTATGATAACGTTGCCAAGCGGACTTGCGTCGTTTTGTATTATTGTCGATAGGAATTGCTTAATCGTTCATTATATAGGCATCTTTCAGACTTAAGACTTTTTCTTCCCAAACCTTCTCGAAACGAGCCGGATCCTGGATCGGATCGACGATCATTTTATTAATGGTTTCCAGTTGTTCGGGGCTTTGTACGAAGTTTGATCTGAACATCAATGCATAGGCGGCGAAATCACGAATCATAAAAGCAAAGATTTCTTCCAGCACATCATCTTCGATACCGTAAATTTTCGCATTCTCCAGCGTCAATTGGGCATAAGCGGTGGCAGCCAGCAGTTCACCCAGAGCGATCATATAATCGACATTGGCGGCCTGTTCGGGGGTAGGTGTATGGTTGGCCAGGAAATATTTGAGCAGTTCAACCTGTTCGCGGAATTTCAAGACATTGGCCTGCTTGAAACCTTCATAACACAGGCTGTAATCACCGAAACGCACGCTCTTCAAGCCGCCCGCTTTTTGTTTGTAGACATAATCGTCATTGGCAATGTCATTGCGCTTGGGTACATAAGGAAAGTCCACCGGGCCAAAGAAATAAGGTTTGAAGAATTTATTGACCAGTGCCATATTAACATGGGTGGTTCCTTCCAGACGGGGCATCATGCCGGCATCGCGGATAAACATTTCCATAAAGGTATCCTGTTCCATACCCTTGGCCCCGACGATGTCAAGCAGCATTTGGGAAATCTTGTCGCCCTGGCTGCAGACTTTCATTTTGAGAATGGCATTGTACATCAGGTAACGACGATCTTCGTCGGAAGCGGAGCGGAAATAATCCATACATCTCAAAGCATAAAGCTTCATCGTCACCAGGCGCAGGTACGACTCGGTAAAGAGCCTGCGGACATGCGGGAAAGCGTAAACCGGCTTGCCGTAAAGTTCGCGGTTGCAGGTGTGGTGCAGACATTCATAAAGCGCATGGGTGGCTTCGCCAATGGATGCCCAGCCGACCATACATTTGCCGATATTGACCGTATTCAGGGCAGAATCCCAGGCATGCGGTCCACGGGAAAGAATGTCAGCATCAGTAACCGGATAATCATTGAGATTGAATTCTGCTACATAGGCGCAATGTGCACCCTGGGTATTTATTTTCTTGACCAGTTCATAATTGGGGTGTTTAGTATCAACAACGAAGAAAACGTATTCGCCGGTATCGGCAAATTTACCGAAGACAGACAGCAAAGCAGCTTTGTTGCCGTTGCCGATGTAATATTTGTTGCCTTTGGCCCGATAGGTGCCGTCACCATTCGGATAAAGGGTCATTTCGTCAGAGTAGATGTCGTTGCCGTGGGCGCGCTCGGAAAGACCGAAAC